>JBPPNC010000059.1:0-14117 GCA_051306365.1 Solirubrobacteraceae bacterium | reverse complement strand
CACGGCCTTCTCGAGTTCGAAGATCCGCAGGAGCGTGTGGTCCGCCTGCTCGCCGGGCGGGAGCAGCGCGCGGTCGACGTGGTCGTAGTACGCGTCCATGATCGCCGCGCGCGCAGCCGCCTCCCACGCGTCGGGTACGTCGACGCCGTCCTGGCGCGCCGTCGCGACCGCGTAGGCGACGGAGCGCAGGAGCGCGGCGACGTCGCGCAGCGGCGAGCGCTTGCGCCGGCGGTCGCGCAGTGCGCGCGCGGGCTCGCCTTCGAAGTCGAGGATCATCCACGTGCCGTCGTCGGTGAGCAGTCCCTGACCGAGATGGAGGTCCCCGTGCAGCCGGATGGTCGCGCCCACGCTCGCCAGGTGCTGGTGGTGGCGCACGAGCGCGGCGAGGTCGGCGCCGCGGCCCGCGATCGGCGCGAAGCGCTCGTCGTCCTCAGGGATCGCGGAGAAGACGTCGCGGATGTCGTCGGCGATGGACGCCACGGCGAGGTCGAGCATCTCGCCGGTCTTCTCGCCGGGTGCGAAGTCCGGGTCCTCGGGGTCGGAGCCGAGCACGGTGTGGAGCTCGGCGACGGTCCGCCCGAGCGAGGCGAGGTCGGCGAGGTGGCCGTCCGGGTCCGCCGCGAGCCGGTCGAGCGTGAGCTGCCAACCGTCGCGCCCGTCGGGTATGAACCGCTGCGCGACGCCGAGCGTCGTGGCGAGCGCCTCGCCGCGGTAGTCGTACCAGCCGAGCAGCTCGGGCACGTGGGGGAACCCCGTGCGGGAGAGGAAGCGGAGCATCTCCAGCTCCGGGCTCTCGCCGGCCGGAATCCGGCGGTAGCACTTCATGATCACCGTGCCGTCGTAGACGATCGAGCTGTTCGACTGCTCGGCGGTGAGCGGGTGGATCTCCTCGACGGGCGGCAGCGCGGTCTCGTGCGCGTGGTGGAACGTCACGCGCCGTGTCGCGTCGGTCGTGTCGTGCGGGCCGCCCTGCGTGACGAGCCGGCCGAGCGTGAGCCCGGCGTCCGGGTCGCGCACCGCGTCCGCGAGCGCGGTGTCCCCGTAGACGGCGATCCGGTCGGCCTCGGCGACCGCGCCGACGGGGTGCAGCACCAGCGGGAGCTGGTAGTGCTCCCGCGTCCCGGCGTGGAACACCGCCTCGATGATCGCGATGACGACGATCGGCTCCTGGTCGCCCAGCTCGACCGCGTCGACGATCTCCACCCGCGCGAGCCCGCGGGCCTTTGCAGCGAACCACCGCTGCTCGGAGATCCACGCGTCGATCGCGCCCGGCTCGAGGGCGCGGAGGATGTCAGCCGGAGTCATCGGCCTCCTCGGTGAGGAGGAACCAGAAGAAGCCCCGCGGCGCGAGGGTCAGCAGGTACGGCAGCTCCCCGATCCGCGGGAAGCGGGAGAGGCCGACCATTTCGACGGGGACGCGCCCCTCGTAGGCCGAGAGGTCGAGCTCCACCGCCTGGGCCGAGCGGGCGAGATTGTGGACGCACAGCACCACATCGTCCTCGTAGGACCGGATGTGCGCGAAGACCCGTGGATTGCTGGGCGCGATCGGCTCGTAGGTTCCGAGGCCGAACACGGGGTGCGCTTTGCGCAGCTCGATGAACCGGCGCAGCCACACGAGCAGCGACGTCGGGCTGCGCAGCTGGGCCTCGACGTTCACCGCCTGGTAGCCGTAGACCGGGTCCATGAGCGGCGGCGCGTACAGCTGCGCGAAGTCCGCGGTGGAGAATCCGCTGTTGCGGTCGCCCGACCACTGCATCGGGGTGCGGACGCCGTCGCGGTCGCCGAGGTAGACGTTGTCGCCGATCCCGATCTCATCCCCGTAGTAGAGCACCGGGCTGCCCGGCAGCGAGAACAGCAGCGCGTGCATGAGCTCGATCTCGTCGCGGCCGTTGTCCAGCAGCGGCGCGAGCCGGCGGCGGATCCCGAGGTTGAGCTTCATCCGCGGGTCCTTCGCGTACTCGGCGTACATGTAGTCCCGCTCCTCGTCGGTGACCATCTCGAGCGTGAGCTCGTCGTGGTTGCGCAGGAACAGCCCCCACTGGCAGGTCTCGGGGATGTCGGGGGTGCGGTCGAGGATCTCGTAGATCGGCGCGGCCTCCTCGCGGCGCGCCGCCATGAACATCCGCGGCATGACGGGGAAGTGG
This sequence comes from Solirubrobacteraceae bacterium, assembly GCA_051306365.1. Classification (GTDB taxonomy): domain Bacteria; phylum Actinomycetota; class Thermoleophilia; order Solirubrobacterales; family Solirubrobacteraceae; genus Svornostia. The sequence goes on along the minus strand of JBPPNC010000059.1, from coordinate 11,973 downwards.
AACGCCATGTGGCACTCGTCCCCGTCGCCGAAGTACTGCACGACATCCTCGGGCCACTGGTTCGCCTCGGCGAGCAGCACGCGGTCGCGGTACTCCTCGTCGACCGTGCTGCGGACGAGCCGCAGGAACTCGTGGGTCTCCGGGAGGTTCTCGCAGTTCGTGCCGTCGCGCTCGTAGAGGTAGGGGACGGCGTCGAGGCGGAAGCCGTCGAGGCCGAGGTCCAGCCAGAAGCGCAGCACGTCGAGCATCGCGTCGAGGACTGCCGGATTGTCGTAGTTGAGGTCCGGCTGGTGGCTGAAGAAGCGGTGCCAGTAGTACGCGCCGGCGACCGGGTCCCACGTCCAGTTCGAGGACTCCGTGTCGACGAAGATGATCCGCGCGTCCTGGTACCTCTTCGGCGAGTCGGACCACACGAAGAAGTCGCGTTCCGGGCTGCCGGCGGGCGCCTCGCGGGCGCGTTGGAACCACGGGTGCTCCGACGACGTGTGGTTCATGACGAGGTCGGCGATCACGCGGATGCCCCGCTCGTGCGCCGCGTCGAGGAACAGGCGGACGTCGTCGATCGTGCCGTAATCGGGGTGCAGGGCATAGAAGTCAGCGATGTCGTACCCGCCGTCGCGCAGGGGCGACGCATACATCGGCAGCAGCCAGATGCAGTCGATGCCGAGCCACTCGAGGTAGTCGAGCTTCTGGGTCAGGCCCGGCAGGTCGCCGGAGCCGTCGGCGTTGCTGTCGAAGAAGCCGCGGAGGTGGATCTCGTAGAAGACGGCCCGCTTGAACCACAGCGGATCGGTTTCGAACCACTGCGACGACCCGCCGCCCGTCATGGCGCTTCGACGACGAGGACGTGCGCCGGCCGGTGCGCCGGGTCGAGCGAGACGTAGTTGCCGCCCAGCCGCCAGCCGTACTCCTCGCCGTCGAGGAGATCCCGGCAGTGCAGCGTCGGCGCGGTTCCGAGGTCGTAGGGCACGGTCACGAGGCCCTCCTGGCCATGGTGCGGGTCAAGGTTCACGACCACGATGACGACGTTCGACCCGTGCCGCTTCGCGTACGCGAGCAGGCCGTCGTTCTGGGTGTCGAGGAAGCGGACGTTCGAGAACCGCTGGAGCGCCGGGTTCTCGCGCCGGATGTGGTTCAGCCGCGCGATGAGCGGCAGCAGCGGCCCGTCGAGGTCGCGCTCTCGCACCTGGAACTTCTCGGAGTCGAGATATTCCTCGGACCCCTCACGGGCCGGCGTGTGCTCGAAGTGCTCGAAGCCCGAGTAGATGCCCCAGGACGGGGAGAGCGTCGCGGCGAGGACGGCGCGCAGGGCGAAGGCGGGCGCGCCGCCGTGCTGAAGCTCGGCGGTGAGGATGTCGGGGGTGTTGGCAAAGAAGTTCCCGCGGAAGTACTCCTGCTCGCCGGAGGTGGCGAGCTCGGTCACGTATTCCGTGAGATCCCAGTGGCTGCTCTTCCACGTGAAGTAGGTGTACGACTGCTGGAATCCGGCCTTGCCGAGTGCGCGCATGACCGCGCGCCGGGTGAACGCCTCGCTGAGGAAGATGACGTCCGGGTCCGTGGTGCGGATCGTGCCGAGCAGCCACTCCCAGAAGCCGAGCGGCTTCGTGTGCGGGTTGTCGACGCGGAACACGCGGACGCCGAGGTCCATCCAGTGGCGGACGACGTCGTGGACGGCGAGCCACAGCGCCCGCCAGTCCGGGCTGTCGAAGTTGAGGTTGTGGATGTCCTGGTAGCGCTTCGGCGGGTTCTCGGCGTACTTCAGCGTGCCGTCGGGCCGCCGGTGAAACCATTCGGGGTGGTCGCGCAGCCACGGGTGGTCGGGCGAGCACTGCAGCGCGAGGTCCAGCGCGATGTCGATGCCGTGCCCGCGCGCGGCGGCGACGAGCTCGGTGAACTCCGCCTCGGTGCCGAGCTCCGGGTGGATGGCGTCGTGCCCGCCCTCCTCGCCGCCGATCGCCCACGGGCTCCCCGGGTCGTCGGGTCCGGCGACGAGCGTGTTGTTCCGCCCCTTGCGGTTCGTCACCCCGATCGGGTGGATCGGCGGCAGGTACAGCACGTCGAAGCCGAGCTCGGCCAGGCGCGGAAGCTGCGCCTGCACGCCGGAGAATCCGCCCCACGAGCGGGGGAAGAGCTCGTACCACGAGCCGAAGCGCGCGCGGACGGGGTCGACCTGCACCGGCAGCGAGCCGTCGGCGACCTGCTCGGTCCGCACGCCGTTGCGCGCGCACGCCCCGAGGTGCTCGTGGGCGAGGAGCGCGGCGGGGTCGCCGCCGCCGTCGAGGTCGTCGGCGAGCGCGCCGAGCAGCGTGCGGTCCTCGCCCTTCGCGCGCGCCGCCGCGTCGCGCAGGAGCGGCAGGCCTTCGGACAGCTCGCCGGCGACATCCTCCTGGCCGGCCTCGAGCTTGCGGCGCATCTCCTCGAGCCACGACGCGAGCGGGTCGACCCAGGCGACGACGCGGAACTGCCAGGCGCCGAGTTCCTCGACGGTGAACTCGCTCTCCCAGCGCACGCCGTCCCACTGCGCGTCGACGGCCCGCATCGGCGCCTCGCTCCACCGGCGGCGGCCCTGCGGCCGGTACTGGACGGCGGCGCGAACAGCCTCGTGCCCGTCGCGGAAGATGTCCGCGCCGACGACGACGTGGTCGCCTGTGCAGCGCTTGACGGGCCAGCGGCCGCTCTCGAGCTGCGGTGTCACCTCGGCGATCTGGATCCGAGGCGGCGGGGTTGAGGGCAGGGAAGGAGGCTTCGTCATCCGCTTGACGCGCACAATAGACATCTCGTGGCGCGCATCGAAACCCGGTCCAGCGGCGTGTTGCTGCACGTCACATCTCTCCCCGGCGGGCGCCTCGGCCCCGAGGCGTATCGCTTCGTGGATTGGCTCGAACGTGCAGGGCAGACGTGGTGGCAGATGCTCCCGATCTCCCCGCCGGGGGAGGCGCGTTCGCCGTACAAGTCCCCTTCGGCGTTCGCGGCCTGGCGCGGCCTGCTCGCCGACCCGGCGGCGCCCGTGAGCGCCGACGAGCTCGACGCGTTCCGCGCGGAGCACGCGTACTGGATCGGGGACTGGGAGGCCGCCGCCGGCCGGCGCGCCGCCGCCGATCAGGTGCGCTTCGCTCGCGAGTGGTCGGCGCTGCGCGCGTACGCCGCCGACCGTGGCGTGCGGCTCATCGGCGACCTGCCGATCTACGTCGCGCGCGACGGCGTCGAGCACCGCGCGCACCCCGAGCTCTTCCTCCGCGGCCTGCAGGCCGGGGTGCCGCCGGACATGTTCACCGCCGACGGCCAGCTCTGGGGCAACCCGCTCTACGACTGGCCGGCGCTGCGCCGGCGCGGGTACCGCTGGTGGGTGGAGCGCCTGCGCCGCACGGCGGAGCTCTTCGACATCGCGCGGGTCGACCACTTCCGCGGGTTCGTCGCGGCGTGGGCGGTGCCGGAGGGCGCGCGCACCGCGCGCGGCGGGACGTGGCGCCGCGGGCCGGGCCGTGCCGTGTTCGACGCCATTGCGCGCGAGCTGGGCCACCTGCCGCTCATCGCGGAGGACCTCGGCGTCATCACACCGCCGGTCGGGCGCCTGCGCGACGAACTCGACCTCCCCGGCATGGCGGTGCTGCAGTTCGCGTTCGACCCTGCCCAGCCGGACACGCCGCACTGGCCGGCGCACCAGTCCGAGCGCCAGGTCGTCTACACGGGCACGCACGACAACGACACCACGTGCGGATGGTGGGAGACGCTGCCCGAGCTGCGCCGCGCGCTCGCCGCCGACGCGATCCGCGACATCCCCGGGGACGACATCGCGTGGCGGTTCATCGAGCTCGCGCACCGCTCGCCGGCGCGGCTGTGCGTCACGCCGGTGCAGGACGTGCTGAGCCTCGGCTCGCAGGCACGGATGAACCATCCGGGCCGCGCGACGGGGCAGTGGCGCTGGCGGCTCGCGCCCGGCCAGCTCACGGACGCGGACGCGGACCGGTTGCGGGCGGTCGGTCAGCGGTGGGGGCGGGCGCCGGGCTGAGTCGTGCGCGGCGCCGCGCCTTGTCCGCCGCGTCGGCGAGCAGCACGGCGGGCGCGGCGAGGAGTGCCACCGCGCCGCCGAGCAGCGTCGGCGGCGCCTGGTCGAGCAGGTCGGCGAGCGGCGGGACGAAGAGGAACAGTGCGAGCGCGACGAACATCGTGCCGACCGCGCCGACGAGCAGCGGGTTGCGCGGCCGGTCCAGCCGCCACGGCACGGTGGTCGAGCTGCGGCACGCAAACGCGTTCGCCGCCTGCCCGATGACCACCGCGCAGAACGCCGCGCCCGAGGCCGAGAGCAGCGCGTCGCTGTCCGGCGCCCCTTCGCCCGGCCGCCACCCGGCGGCGACGAGCGTCACGCCGAAGGCGGTCATCTCGACAAGCGCCTCGGTCGGGCCCAGGACCCCGAAGGCGCGCCGGAGCACCGACCGGTTCAGCAGTCGGCCGCTGACCGGTGGGCCGGACAGCACGCGGCGGCCCGGCGGTTCGGCGCCCAGCGCCGCGGCGGGCGCCAGGTCGGTCCCGATGTCGAGCGACAGCACCTGCAGCACGCCGAGCGCCAGCGGGATGTTGCCGCCGCTCAGCGCCCACACGACGAACGGCGTGAGCTCCGCGACGTTGTCGGTCAGGTGGTAGGTCAGGAACCGGCGGACGTTCAGGAACGTCGCGCGGCCCTGGGCGATCGCATCGACGATCGTCTCGAAGTTGTCGTCGAGCAGGACGAGGTCGGCGGCCTCGCGGGCGACGTCGGTCCCCGACCGCCCCATCGCGATCCCGATGTCGGCCTCCTGCAGCGCGGGCCCGTCGTTGACCCCGTCGCCGGTCATGGCGACGACGTGCCCGCGGGCGCGCAGGGCGCGCGCGATGCGCAGCTTCTGCTCGGGCGACACGCGGGCGACGACCAGGCCGTCGTGGTCCAGCAGCGCGCCGAGTTCGTCCTCGTCGTCGGGCAGGTCGGCCCCGAGCACCGCCTCGCCGCCGTCGGTGAACCCGACCTCCCGGGCGATCGCCAGCGCGGTCTGCGGGTGGTCGCCGGTGATCATGAGCACATGGAGGCCGGCGGCGCGGGCGCCCGCGATGGCCGCCGCCGCCTCGGGCCGCGGCGGGTCCTCCAGGGCGACGAGCCCGAGGAGCTGCAGGTCGCGTTCGGCATCCTCTGTGGTCGCGGGAGGCACGGACCCGGCGGCCAGGGGGCGCGCGGCGATGGCGAGCATCCGCAGCCCCCGCGCGGCGAGGTCGTCCACCACCTCGGCGGCCCGCGCGGCGACCGCCGGGTCGCAGAGCGGGAGGACCGCGTCGGGCGCGCCCTTCGTCAGCACCCGGTCGTTCAGCGCCAGCGACATGCGCCGCCGCCGCGGGTCGAACGGGAAGCGGTGCGCGGTGCCGTCGGCGTGCGCGTGCGCCGGTCCCTCCACGCCGAGTCGCTTGGCGAACGCGTCGAGCGCGGCCTCCATGGGATCGCCGTGCGCGATCCAGCGCCCGTCCTCCATCACCGCGCGGCCGGTGGAGCAGCGCACGGCGGTGATCGCGAGGTCGCGCAGCGCGGGCAGCAGCGCGTCGTCGGCCTCGACCGTGCCGTCGGGCTCGTAGCCGCGGCCGTGCACCCGGGCGCCGCCGTCGGGGGTCCACACCTCCACGACGGCCATCTCGTTCTGGGTGAGCGTGCCGGTCTTGTCGGTGCAGATGCACGTCGTCGACCCGAGCGTCTCCACGGACTCCAGCCGCCGCACCAGCGCGTCACGCTCGGCCATGCGCTGCGCGCCGACGGCGAGCGACAGCGTGACCGTGGGAAGCAGGCCCTCCGGGACCAGGGCGACCGTGACACCGATGGCGAACACGAACCCGTCGCCCGGGTCGGTGCCCAGGGCGAGGGCGAGGGCGAAGAACGACGTGCCGACGCCGACGGCGATCATCGCGATGAGCCGCACCACCCGGTGCAGCTCGGCGGCCAGCGGCCCGGGCGGCCGCGTGCTCGTCTGGGTGAGCTCGGCGATGCCGGCCAGCCGCGTGTGCCCGGCCGTGGCGGTGACGACCGCGGTTCCGTCTCCTTCCACGACGAACGTCCCGGCCAGGATCGGGTCGCCCGCCGCCGCCGACTCCGGGACGCTCTCGCCGGTCAGCGTCGACGTGTCGATCGACAGCCCGTGCGCGGCCGTCGCGGCGAGGTCCGCCGAGATCCGGTCCCCGCTCTCGAGCAGCACGAGATCGCCGACGACCAGTTCCTCGGAGGAGATCTCCGTGGGCAGGCCGTCCCGCACCACCCGCGCGCGGCGCGGGATGAGGTCGCGCAGCCGGGCCGCGGCTCGTTCGGCGCGATGCTCCTGCACGAAGGCGAAGACGCCGTTGATGACGATGACGACGAAGATCGCCAGGCCCAGCTCCGGGAGCCCCGCGACGAACGCCAGCGCGCCGGCGGCCCACAGCATGAGCGCGAAGAAGTGGATCATCTGCGCGAGCAGGCGCCGCAGCTGCGACGGCGGACGCTGGGTGGGCAGCACGTTCGGGCCGTCCGCGGCCAGGCGCGCGGCGGCCTCGGCGGTCGTCAGGCCCGCGGGGGCGGGGGGCGCATGGGTGGCCACGCCCACATCCTGCGTGCGGGGGCCCGCCGTGCGCAACCGGGGAAACCCGCGGTCGTTCAGGCCTCGCGCGCGGCGGGCGAGGACGCGAGCAGGTCGAGCCCGAGCCGCGCCGACAGGTACCGGGCGACCTCCTGGCCCTGCACGCTGTTGCCCGAACGATCGAGCCGCGGCGCGAACGTCCCCAGGCCGCCCTTGCCCGGCGAGACCGTGACGATGCCACCGCTGATGCCGCTCTTCGCGGGCAGGCCGACGGCGGCGAGCCAGCGCCCCGACGTCTCGTACATCCCGGCGGTGAGCATCATCGCGGGCACGTGGGCGGTGACCAGGAGCGTGCACTGCCGCGTGTAGAGGTCGAGTGCCTCGGCGGGGCTGCCGGAGATCGTCCCGTAGGTCTCCAGGAGCGCCGCGATGCTGCGGTTGCGCGTGTTTGTCTCGATTGCGCAGGTGTAGACCTCGTCGTCGAGCTCCAGGGCCCGCCCGGCGAACCGCTCGAGCCCTTCCCGCAGGAACGCCCACCGGTCCTCGACGCCGGCGCCCGGGGTCAGGCTCGTCGTCGCGATCGCGCCGGAGTTCACCATCGGGTTCGTGATCCCCGCGCCGGCTTCGATCGCGGCGAGCGAGTTGAACGGCTGCCCGGTGGCGTCGGCGCCGAGCAGCTCGACGGCCTGCTCCGCACCGATCCGCTCGCAGACGAGGGCGAGCACGAACGGCTTGGAGACGCTCATGATCGTGAACGCATGGTCGGCCGCGCCGGCCTCATACACCCGGCCGGCCGCCCCGACGAGGCTGATCCCCAGCAGGTCCGGCGGCATCCGCGCGAGCGACGGGTACACGTCGGACACGGCGCCCTCGCCGCTTCCGCGGAAGCGCTCGTGCGCCTCGTCGACCCGCTGCTGGACCTGTCCGGCGGGCGGCAGGCTGCCGGTGGAGACGAAGGGCGCGGACTCGCGCGTCATCGCGTCGCCGCGAAGCGGCCGAACCAGTCCGCCTCGGCGAGGACGGCCTTCTCGAACTCGTCCAGCAGCACCCGCTCGTTCGGGCCGTGGATGTTCGCGTAGCCGTCCGCGGCGCCGACGAGGAGCACGTCGGCGTCCGGCGCAGCGGCCTGCAGCGCGCTGACGATCGGGATGGACCCGCCGACGCCCACGGTCACCGTCTCGGCGCCCCAGGCGGCCGACCACGCGGCGCGCGCGGCGTCGTACGCGGGGCTGTCGGTCCGCGCGGCGAACCCGGGACCCGTCTCGGCCGCCCGGACCTGCAGGTCCACCCCGAACGGCGTCACCTGCTCGAGGTGCGCGATGACCGCGGCCTGCGCCTCCTCGGGGTCCTGGCCCGGGTGGACGCGGACGTTGAGCTTCGCCCGCGCGTGGGGGATGACGGCGTTGACGGACTCGGCCACGGACGGCGCGTCGATCCCGATGACCGTGATCGCGGGGCCGGACCACACGCGTGAACCCAGGTCGCCCGTGCCGATGAGCCCCAACCCGTCGCGGATCTCGGCCAGTGCGCGGAACTCGTCCTCGTCCGGCCCTTCGCCGGCCCACGGTTCGCGGCGCAGCCCGTCGACGGCGACGTCGCCGCGCTCGTCGTGCAGGGTCGAGAGCGCGTGCAGCAGGGTGAGCAGCGCATCCGGTGCCGCGCCGCCGAACATGCCGCTGTGCTTCGCCGACGCGAGCGTCGTGACCTCCACGATCACGTCAGCCATGCCGCGCAGCGCCACGGTCAGCGTCGGGATGCCGGGCCGGACCGAGCCGGCGTCGCCGATGATCATCGCGTCCGCCGCGAAGGGCGCCGGGTTCTCCCGCGGGTATGCGGTGAGCGCCGCGCCACCGACCTCCTCGTTGCCCTCGATGACGATCTTGATGCCGACCGGCGGGCGTCCGTCCCACGCGCGGAGCGCACCGACGTGGGCGAGGATGTTCGCCTTCGTGTCCGCCGTCCCGCGGCCGTACAGCGCGCCGTCGCGCTCGGTCGGGACGAACGGGTCGGAGTCCCACAGCGACACATCCCCGGGGGAGACGACGTCGTAGTGGCTGTACAGCAGGACGGTGGGTGCGCCCGGGGGCGGCGGGGTCTCGCCGACGACGATCGGGGCGGTGTCCGGGAGCCGCAGCGTGTCGGTCTCGACCCCGGCGTCGCGGAACAGGCGGACGACCTCGTCGTGGGCCTGCTGGAGGGGCTCGTCGGGGCGGCCTTCGCCGGAGATCGACGGGATGCGCACGAGCGCTTCGAGCTCGCGGCGCAGCTGCGGCATGAGGGCGGTGACGGCGGCCGCGAGATCGGGTCCGGGCATGGCCCCGAACTCTATGCACCCGCTGCGGCGGGCTGGCCCGATCCAGCCCCGGGGTGGCGGTGCCCGGCGTCCCGTCTCGATGAGATCGGGGCATGCGCCTCCCCACGGTTCTCGTCCGCCGGCCAGACGGTGCTCGCCTCCGGCCGGTCCGACCATCTGCGCGACCTCATGGCGGGAACGACACGGCTGGTCCATCAGGTCGGGGTCGCTGTCACGCGACGGCAGCGCGTGTTCCCCGCCGACCGTGCGCCGGTGACCCGAACCCCCGGCCGCGGAGAGCTACTTCAGCCGCAGGGTCGCGACAACGCCCGCGTGGTCGCTCGGCCACAGGCCGCCGACCCGCTCGGACGCCTTGTTGCCGACGACCGACGCCTTGACGACCGTCTGCTTCGGCCGCACGAGGATGTGATCGATCGAGCTCTTCAGCGTCGACGTCGGGTTGTTGACCAGCTCGTTCTGCCCGGACGTCGCCGGCAGCTTGCCGAACACGTTGACGAACCCGGCCCCGGCGATCGCCTTGTACGCGGCGGCGTCGGCGGCCGCGTCACGCGGATCGCTGTTGAGGTCGCCCACGAGGATGGTGTTCTTCTTCTTCGACGTCAGCGGGCCGCCGGAGCCGAGCAGCTGCTTGGCCTGCGCCTCGCGGATGTCGCCGCCGTAGGCCTCGAGGTGCGTGTCGACGAAGCGGAAGGACTTCCCGCCGACCTTCGCGTCGACCGCGACCCATCCGCGCTTGGAGTTCGCCGTGCCGGCCTGGGTGGGGACGATGAACGTCTTGCTGTACCGGCCCTTGTACGTCTTGCCGGTGCTGACCTTCGTGCCGACGCGTTCGAGGATGGCGTCGCGCTGGGTCAGGCGGATGTCGTACCCGAGGACGGTGGGCGCCTCGAAGTCGAACTCGTCCTGCTGGATGACGACGCGGTACTCGACACCAGCCTTCTTCAGCTCGGCGCGCAGCGTCTTGATGTAATCGTAGACCACGACGTTCGCGGCGGTGGCCTGGCCGTCCTTGACCCCGTCGGGCGACTTGCGCCACACGGCGGCCTCCTGCAGGCCGATCAGGTCGGGCTTCGTCGTCTTGACCTCCTTCGCGAGCGCGGTCGCGCGCTTCGGGAAGTCCGTGGCCTGGACGTTGCGCCAGACCTGCGCGGCGGTCTGCTCGAACGCGGGCAGGTCGGCGGCCGACGCGAGGGGAATGATGTCAGCGCCCAGGTAGAGGTTGCGCGACATCACGGTGACATCGTTGGAGGCGGCGCTGGAGGACGCCGGCAGCGCCATCGTCACCGACAGTGCGGCGACGGCGGCGAGCGAGACGGAACGGGACACGGCGGCCTTTCGTTGACACAGACCCAGGGACCCGACCGTAACACCGCCTTCACACGGGGAGTTGCGGTACCGGGACGGACGGTGGACCCGCGCGGCGGCTAGAATCGCTGCCCCTCGCCGCCGTAGCTCAGCTGGTAGAGCACTTCACTCGTAATGAAGGGGTCAGCGGTTCGAATCCGCTCGGCGGCTTGTTGGAGTTTGCAGGGCTTTCATATCTCGCCACCGGCGAGCGCCCTGCACAGAGGTACGAGACGGGTCCGTACCTCCCGCAGGTTCTCTCGAGATGCAGGGGCCCACTCGGGCCCAGCGCCCTCTGAAGGGCACGAGGTCCGAGTGCTGCTGAGAGGAGTCCCATGTTCCTGCGCCCTGATGAGGCCGCCGAGCTGGCCGGCCCGTCAGAGCGCGCGATCTACCGTGCGATCCAGCGCGGCGACCTGCACGCCGTGCGCGTGTGCTCGCGGCTGCGGATCCGCCGCGAGGACTTCGACGAGTGGGTCGCGCAGTCGGCGGTCCGCGTCGAGCCGCGTCCGGACGTGGTCGTGCGGCCCCTGCCGGCGACGCGCGGCAGGTTCCGCCGGCTCTTCGCCGAGGGCGAAGGCGAGGCGACGTCATGAGCGTCGAGCGGGTGGAGCGCAAGGACGGCAGCGTCGTCTGGCGCGTGCGCTGGCGCGACGCCGGGCGCAACCGCTCGAAGGTGCTCGGCCGCAAGCGCGACGCCGACGCCTTCGACGCGGAGATCACGCGGCGCAAGCGGACCGGGGACCTCGCGCAGCTCGACGCCGGCAAGGAGCTGCTGTCGGACTTCGGCGATGAGTGGTGGCGGCTGTACGCCGAGCCCAACCTCGCGCGATCGACGCTGAACAGCTACGCCACGCTCTGGGACGCGCACGTGCTCCCGCGGCTGGGTTCGATCCCGCTGCGCGAGCTGACCGTGGACGCGATCAACCTCTTCCGTCTCGAGCTCGAGGCCGCCGGGGTCGGGCCGGCGTCGGTGCGCAAGACGCTCGTGCTGCTCCAGGGCGTGCTGCAGCGCGCGTGCGAGTGGGGGCGCATCCCGGCCAATCCGACTGCGGTCGTGCGCAAGCCGGTGCCGCCTCGTTCGCGCTCGATCGTCGTGCTCGCGCCCGAGCGCGTCGAGCTGATCCGTGACGCGCTGCTGCGCGCAGGGCGGCCGCGGGACGCCGCGCTCGTCTCGGTGCTCGCCTCTCGGGGCGTGCGACCGGGTGAGGCGCTCGGCCTGCCGAGCACGTCCGCAGCCGCACGATGCTTCATCGACCGTGCCGTCTCGCTGGGACGGATCGAGACCACGAAGACCGGTCGCCGCCGCACCGTGATGCTGCTCGGGCCGCTGGCGCAGGACCTCGCCGAATGGCGACTGCACGCCGGACGGCCGGACGAGGGGCTCGTGTTCCCGTCGCGCCGCGGGGCGCCCTGGTCACCGGACGAGTGGCGCAACTGGCGCAACCGGATCTACACGCCGGCGGCCAAGGCGGCGGGCATCGAGAAGCCACGGCCCTACGACCTGCGCCACTCGTTCGTCTCCCTGCTGATCGCCGAGGGCCACAACGTCGTCGAGGTCGCGCGCCAGGCGGGGCACTCGCCGAACATGGCGCTGGACACCTACGCGCACGTCTTCGAGGAGTTCGACCCGGGCGAGCGGATCAACGCCACCGACCGGATCCGGACGGCGCGTGAAGAGCTGCGGTTCCGGGCTCAGCAGCCGACGCTGTTCGACGTCGCGTGAGCGCGCTCGATACCCACGCCGAGCTG
>JBPPNC010000113.1:0-4598 GCA_051306365.1 Solirubrobacteraceae bacterium | reverse complement strand
TACTTCGACACCGCGTGGTGGCAGGTCTCGGACGTGCTCGCCGCCTTCGTGCACGTGCCGCCCGGGCAGCTGCTCTATGCCAGCGACATGCCGTACGGGCCCGGCGTCTTCGCCGGGTTCGCCATGGAACGCGCCGGGCGGGCCGTGGGACTGCGCGACGACGTGCTCGAGGAGATCGCCGGCCGCCAGCTGGGCAGGATCGTCGCGGGGGAGGAGCCGATCGACCTCGGTCCGGCGCCCGGCCCCGCGCCTCTTGGCGCGCGGTCTGTCGCGCACGAGCGCGTCGTCGCCTACCTGACTGCGGCGGTGTCCGGCACGTGGAGCGACGCCGATCCCGAGCAGAGCCTGGCGCTGGCCCGCCTGGCGATCGCTGACGGAGGCGACCCGCTGCTGGCGCTCGTCGACACGCTCATCGAGCGCACGCAGGAGGCGCGGTCGGCCGATCGCGCCGATCAGCGGGCCGGGCTCATGTACGCGCTCACCGCGCAGTTCCTCGCCGGCACGCCGACGGCCGGCCTTCCCGGTTAGCCCTTCACCGTCCGCTTGAGCTTCTGCGGATCGTCGAACGGCAGCTCGTGCGCGATCGCCGGTACGGTGATGCTGCCCCGCACCTCCAGCGGCGTGTCCTGGACGGCCACGGGCACCTCCATCCGGGCGATCGCCATGGACTTCCCGGTCAGCCGGGAGTACATCGCGCACGTGATCACGCCGACCTGCTGGCCGCCGGCGTGCAGCGTGTCGCCCTCGGCTGCGGCGGCGTCACCCTCGAGCAGCACACCGAAGATCTTGAAGCGCTCCTTACCCTCCAGCCGGGCGTGTTCCTCGGCGCCGCGGAATCCGGTCTTCCCGGGCGTGACGGTGAAGTCCAGGCCCAGCTCCCAGAGCGTGTCCCCGGGGGCCTCGTCGGCGAACGGGTACATCTCGGAGTTGTCGTACGGGTAGAACAGGAGATAGCTCTCCACCCGCAGCCAGTCCAGCGTGACGAACGCGCACGGCACGATCCCGTACGGCGCGCCCAGCTCCAGCACCGTGTCCCAGATCTTCGGGGCGTCCTCGCGCTTGCAGAAGATCTCATACCCGCGCTCGCCGGTGTAGCCCGTGCGCGACAGCATCACGGGGCAGTCGAACAGCGTCGTGTTCAGGAAGTGGAAGTAGTTGAGGTCGCGGATGCCCGGGACATGCTCGGCCAGGAAGTCGACGGCCGCGGGGCCCTGCAGTGAGAGGTCGTGGAGGTCGTCGTCGAAGTGCACGGCGACGTCGCGGCCCTGCGTGGAGCGGGTGAGCTGCGCCATGCCGTCGCCGGAGCCGTGCACGACCAACCAGGCGTTCGGACCGGTGCGGTAGACGATGCAGTCGTCGATGAACTTGCCTGCGTCGCTGAGCATGCAGGCGTAGACGGCCTTGCCCGGGTACAGCTTGCGGACGTCCCGCGTGACGGCCTCCTGGAGGAGCGCCTCGGCGTGCGGGCCGACGTAGTGGACCTTCTTCAGGCCTGACACGTCCATGATCCCGGCCTTCGTCCGGATGGCCTCGTGCGCGTCGGCGAGGGGGGTGCTGTAGCCCCACGGGGTGCCCATCCCGTTCCAGTCCTCGAGGTCGGACCCGAGAGCGCGGTGGCGGTCGGCGAGGGCGGAGATCCGCCAGGAGTGCGTCATGGCGGGCAGCCTGCCACCCGAGTGAACCTATTTGTTCACACCGGTGGTCCAAGACCGGGAACCGCTGGGTGGACCGGGTGGCGGAATGCGAGCGCAGAGAAGCACAGCGGGTTCTCAGTCGCTCATGCGGCGCAGCGTACAATGGGCGTGTGACCGACTCGTCGAAGATCGCCAAGAACCTCCGCGCCTTCCAGATGGCGATCAACGCGCACAACGAGCAGAACCCCGATCACAACGTGCTGGGCCTTGGCCTGTCGGCGTACGACATCGAGCGCCTCGGCCTCGAGATCGGCGAGGAGATCCTGCCGGGCGTGCCGATCCAGGAGATCAACGTCACGGTCGGCAACTTCCGCGTGCTCTGCGACGGCGAACACGACGAGGGCATCGCCGGCGAGGCGCGCGAGGCGCAGCCCGTCGACGCGGTCGCCACGCAGCCGGTCGAGACCGTGGCTCCGGCCGAGGTCGAGGTCGGCGCGCCCAGCTCGAACTAGGGCCTCCGAAACCAGGCGCCGCTGCCGACTACCCCTGGGTGGCGCAGTCGCGCCCCGTCCCAGAGGAACCATGATCCTGATTCTTGTCGGCGTCGCCCTGATCGCAGGGGCCGCCGGTGCGCTGTACCTCCGCCGGTCCGAACGCGCCCACGAACATGCCGCGGTGGCCACGGAGACCATCACGTGCGCGGAGGCCGCGGCGCTGGCTCGCGGTGTCGCCGAGGAGGTGGGTGCCGGGAACTTCCGCCAGCGGTGCGAGGTCGTCGGCGCGGCGGCGGTCCGGCCGGGCGGTGTGGAGATGGCACCGACCTCCGGCGTGCCCGCCGTCTGGTACCGCACGAAGGTGACGCACAAGTACTGGGAGATGCAGGAGTCGACGCAGGACGGCCGCACCCGCCGGACCCGCGTCGAGCGCAGCGAGACGGTCTCCGATGACGCGTCAGATGCGCCGTTCACGGTGCAGGACGCGACAGGCACCGTCACGGTGACGGCCAAGGACGCGGACATCGACGCCCCCGAGCAGGTGCTCGACCGTTTCGAGCAACACGAGGGGACCTCTGCCGGCCAGGGCGTCGCAGAAGGCATCTTCAGCACCCTGCTGCGCATCGGCGACGACACCGGCACGATCGGCTTCCAGCACGAGGAGTGGGCGATTCGGCCCGGAACCCGGCTGTACGTTCACGGCGAGGTGCAGGACGCCTCCGGCGAGCTGGCCTTCGGAGCGCCGGGTGCCAAGGGCCGGTTCGTCGTCTCCACGCGCTCGGAGGAGGAGGTCGTGGCGTCCGCGCGGCGCAACGCGCGGATCGCCGGTGTCGTCGGCATCGTGCTCGTGATCCTCGGCCTCGGGCTCGTGGCCGCAGGCGTGGCGACCGCGGCGACCGCCGTCCCGACCGCGACGGTTGCGACGGGTACGCAGGCGACCGTCGTGGGGGCCGCGGGTGGCTGGACCGCGTGGAGCGAACCGTCCGGCGGGACGTTCGCCCTGGTCGTGCGGGCACCCGACGGAACCGTCTCGCGCCCCGCGGTCGCGCCTCGCGGCGTGCCGTTCGACCTCGACCTCGGCACCGACGCGGCCGGCCGGGTGGTCGCCGCGTATTCACGCTGCGCGCGCGAGCCGCAGCGCACCGGGGGCACGAACGCCACCGCACCGAACTACGCGACGGGCCGGACGTGCCGGCTGCGCGTGCTCGATCTGGCCACGGGCGGCGAGCGCAGCCTGGGCAAGGCCCGCGGCACGGCGTCGGAGGTCCTGCCCTCGGTCGGCGGCCGGACCGTCGCCTTCGTGGCCGTTGGGCGGTCCGGGCGCGCGGAACTGCGCGCGCGCGTGCGGTCATTGACGCGCAGCGTCGTCCTCGACCGCGGGACCTGGGCGCGCGGTTCGGCCGGGTTCGCCGGCGGGCCGGCGTCAGTCGACACCGACGGGGTGCACGCCGCGGTCGTCTGGCGGTACCTCGAAGACGAGTTCCACGACTTCAACGCGGTCCTCAACGTCACGCCGGTGAGCGGCAAGCGGCGCGCGCGCCAGCTCAGCTACGGCGTCAACGGTGAGGAGTGCAGCTACGACACGGTCCTCGCACCGACCGTCGCTGCGGACAAGGTGACGTTCCTGCGGTCCGACGGAACGGCCTGGCAGGCCCAGCGCGGGTCGGCGGCTGTTCCAGAGGGGGCGCGCACGCCCGTGACCCACGGCCCGGCCGTCTTCGGGGACGGTGTCGGCGGCGTCGTGACGTCCGCGGCGCTCGACGGTGACCGGCTCGTCGTGGCGCAGACCGGGTCGCAGCCGGGCGTGGCGCGGGGCGCGACGACGGTGTCGGTGTACGCCGCAGGAGTGTTCCTGCCGGGCGGTGCGCCGATCGCGTTCTGCTCCTGAGGCCACGGGCGAAGAGCAACACAGGACGTTCTCGACGGGTATGCTCGCCCTCTGTCGCGGGAGTCTCCGGCTCGACCGCCGCGCGGACCAGCGCCTCTGCGGCGTCCTCCACGTACACCGGCGCCAGCTGTGGGTGCCCTTGCCGATGACCGTCACGGTCCGACCGCCGTGCGCGAGGAACGGCGCGAATGAAGGCCCGGGGTCGCTGACCGGTGCGCGCGCACGGCTCCGCCGACGTGGCCGGTCGCGCCCGTGACCCGATCGGTCCGCTTCACAGTCCCATCGGTCAGGCCCGGCTCGCCTCGCGCAGCTCCATCCGCCGGATCTTCCCGGTGAGCGTCTTCGGCAGGTCGTCGACGAACGCGATCTGGCGCGGATACGCGTAGGCTGACAGCCGGCTGCGGACGTGCGCGCGGATCTCGGCGGCCAGGTCGTCGGACGGCTCATAGCCCTCGGCGAGCACGATGAACGCCTTCACGATCATGCCCTTCGTCTCGTCGGGCACGCCGATCGCGGCGCTCTCACTCACGGCGGGGTGCTCGAGGCACGCCGATTCGACCTCGAACGGCCCGACCCGGTAGC
>JBPPNC010000014.1:0-18665 GCA_051306365.1 Solirubrobacteraceae bacterium | reverse complement strand
CTCTGGCGGCGCGCTCGACGCGGTCGAGCTGCGCGGGTTCGAGCCCGATCGCGCCGCGTCCCCCGCCTGCGGCGGCGACCTCGGCGATGCGGGCCATGACCTCGGTGTGGTGCAGCTCGCCGTCGCAGCCGGCGCCGATGACCACGCCGAGCGTCTCGACGCCGTCGACGTGCTCGGCCGCGGCCAGGCACAGGGCGTCCGCGAGTGGGCTGGCCAGTCCCCGCTCGTCGCCGTGTGCCAGGGCATCGCCGCCGACGTCGACCAGCACGACGAGATCGCAGCCGAGCTGTCGCGCCGCATCGGCGAGCCCGGCGCCGAGCGCGGCGGGCCCGGGGTTCGGGTCGGCGAGCACGATGCGCTCGCCCGTCGCTTCGGCGAGGTGGCTTTCGCAGAATCTCGCGCCCCGCGGGCCGGTCGTGCCGGCGTGCGCGAGCGCGACGACGTCGTTCAGCGGCTCTGCGTCCTGCAGTTCGTGCAGGTGCCGGGCGCCGGGCAGCGGGTCGATCGGCCGCCGCTCCCAGGTGATCCCGCCGGCGTGCGCCGGCGTGCCGAGCGCGCGTGCGATCTCGGCGACGGCGTACGCGCCGACGCAGTCTCCGCCCCCGCCGATGCCCAGGCACATGACGCCCTGGGCATCGACGAGCGCGGTCAGCATGCTCGCGTCAGAACTACGCGAACGCGGGGACCGCGCCGCGGCAGATCGCGTCGATCTCCTCGGCGGCCCGCTCAAACTCGTCGTCACAGAGGACGGGGGTCCCCTCGAAGGGCAGATCACGCTGGATCTGGACCCACGAACGGCAGCCGCCGTACTCGTCCTTCACGCGAACCGTGACGGGACGCGGGATCCGGTAGGTGCGCAGCAGCACCACGTGCAGCGGGTGGCGCGGCTTCCACGCCAGCCGTTCACGGGCGTAATCGGGCGTCCACACGTAGAACGGGGACAGCCCATCCAGCGCACGCGGATCGGTGATCGTGAAGTGCCCGGCCACCTCGGCCCAGGCGCGCACGCGCACGCGGTCCGGCTGCGGAATGCCGCCGTCCTGCGTGAGGGCCGCGACGGGCGGATCGCCCTCAGGCCACACGCCCTCCTCGAGCGCCCGGCCCAGCTCGGGCTGGTGGGACTCGCGCACGAGGTTGTTGCGCTGATGATCGAACGTGGGGTAGAGGAAGAAGCGGTCGTGCTCCAGCGCGAACGAGCGCTCCGGTTCACGGATCCCGCCCTTGCGAAGCGTGAGCAGCTGCTCACCTTCTGCAAGCGCGCGGACGGTAACCGCCCATTCCTTAAAGGCAATCGGCATAGGGGAAGGGAGACCTACTTGTTGACGTAAGAAGTCCCGCCACGAGGCCGCAACGGCGGCCCGGTCGACGGGAGGGAGTCGGAACCTAGCGCAGATCTGGACAAACGCCAAACCGTGCCGACACAACGACGAGAGCATACCCGCTTGAGACGTGCTATACGCGCCGGTCGGCGCGGGATTCCACCGCTTCCAGGAGTGCCGCGAAATCGGCATCTCCCAGGCCCGCGTCGGCGGCGGAGGCGAGCAGGTCGCGCGCGTGCTCAGCGGTGGGGAACGACACGCCGGCCACCTGCGCCTCGTCCAGGCAGTAGCCCACGTCCTTGAGCATGTGGTCGAGCTTGAAGAGCGTGGCGTAGTCGTGGGCGCGCATCGGCCCGGCCTTCAGCGCGAGCATCGCCGACCCGCCTGAGCCGGCGCCGACGACCTGCTCGAACGCGTCGAGGTCGAGTCCCGCGGCGCTCGCGACGACGAGCGCCTCGGCGACCACCGCGGCGTTCGCGGCGGCCATCGCGTTGTTGATGACCTTCAGCCTCTCGCCCGCGCCGAGGGGCCCGACGTGGACGATGAGCGCGCCCATCGCGTCGAACGCGGGCCGTAGGCGGGCCACGTCGGCGGCGTCGCCGCCGCACATGATCGTGAGCGTGCCGTCCTCGGCCTTCGGGGACGAGCCGGTGACCGGCGCGTCGACGAACCCGATGCCGCGGCCGGCCAGCTCCGCGCCGAGCGCTGTGGTGTCGTGGGGCGCGATCGTGGACATGTCCACGCACAGCAGCCCGTCGTGCGCGCCGTGGATGGCGCCCTGGTCGCCGAGCAGGACATCGCGGACCTGCGCGCCGTCCACCACCATGGTGATGAGCACGTCGCAGCCGGCTGCGAGCTCGGCGGGCGTGCCGGCGGCCTGCACGTCGTGCTCGGCGGCCCACGCGGCGGCCTTGCCTGGCGTACGGGTCGCGACGGTCAGCGGGAAGCCGGCGCTGGCGAGGTTCGCCGCCATGCGGGATCCCATGATCCCGAGGCCGTAGAAGCCGATGCGCAGCTGGTCATCGTGGGTCGCCATGTCCGCCTCCTCCCGGGGTTTCGATCCGCAGTCGCTGTCCCGGGAGCAGCGGTCCGGTGGCCTTCGGCGGCAGGACCTCTCCGTCGACGAGGTTACGACCCCGCTGCCCCGGCTGCCCGCCCGCCGCGCCGGGCGGTGCGAGCCGGCGCCGCTCGGTCAGCAGCGAGTACGTCATGGGCTCGAGTGCCTCGAGCTCGCGGACCACGCCGTCCCCGCCGCGGAACGTCCCGGCTCCGCCGGAGCCGCGCCGCAGCGCATAGCGCACCACGTGCAGAGGGAACTCGAGCTCGAGCGCCTCGACCGGCGTGTTCAGCGTGTTCGACATCGCGACGTGCACGCCGCTCGGCCCGGGGGCGTCCGCGCACGCGCCCTGGCCGCCGCCGAGCGTCTCGTAGTACGTGAAGGTGTCGCTGCCAAGCGTGAGGTTGTTCATCGTCCCCTGGCCGAGCGCGCGCCCGAAGGCGGCGAGCACGAGGTCGGCGACCCGCGACGAGGTCTCGACGTTGCCGCCCACGACGGCGTGGGGCGGCGTCGCGTGGAGCAGGCTCCCCTCGGGGGCGATGACCTCGATCGGCCGGTGCGCCCCCGCGTTGGGTGGCACGTCGGGGTCCGTGAGGACGCGCACGGCGAAGAACACGGCCGACTTCGTGACCGAGGGCGGGCAGTTGAGGTTGCCCGCGTGTTGCTGGGCGCTGCCGGTGAAGTCCAGGACCAGCCGGTCCCCGTCCACGGTCGCGGCGAGCCGCAGTTCGAGGTCGCCCTCGCGGGCCTCGAGGGCGTCCGTCGCGAACCGCGTCCCGTCGGGCAGCGCCGCCAGGCAGGCACGGGTTCGCCGTTCGGCGTAGTCCAAGACCGCGTCGGTGCCGGCGCGCAGCCGGGGCGGTCCCAGGCGGGCGGCGAGCTCACGCAGTCGCAGCGCGCCGGCGCGGTTCGCGGCCCGCTGGGCGCGGAGGTCGGCGCGGCGCTGCGCGGGCTGGCGCATCTGCGCGACGAGCTCGGCGATCGTCGCGTCGTCGAGCGTGCGCGGCGGGATGATGACGCCCTCCTCGGCGAGGGTGGTCGAGTCGGCGGGCATGGAGCCCGGCGCCCGCCCGCCGACGTCGGCGTGGTGCGCGCGGCTCGCGGCAAACCCCACGAGCGTCCCGCCGACCCGCACCGGTGTGACGACGGTGATGTCCGGCAGGTGTGTGCCGCCGCGGTACGGGTCATTGAGGATCCAGTCCTCGTCGGAGCCCTGCGCGCCGGGTTCGGCGAGCACCGCGGCGACGGCGTCCGGCATCGCGCCGAGATGCACGGGGATGTGCTCGGCCTGCATGACCATCTGCCCGTCGGCATCGAACAGCGCGGTGGAGCAATCGCGGCGCTCCTTGATGTTCGCCGAGTGCGCGCTGCGGACGAGGACCGCGCCCATCTCGTCGCACGCGGCGCGCAGGGCGCCCGTGATGACCTGCAGGTCGATCGCGTCGAGCCCGGTCACGGCGTCCCCGCCTCCCGGTGGATGACGAGCGTCCCCGCGGGGTCGACTTCGCCGTGCCACCCGGGCGGCACCAGGACGGTCGCTTCGCGTAGCTCGCACACCGCCGGGCCGGTGAGCTGCAGGCCCCGCGGCAGGTTGCCCGCGAGGATCTCCGCGTCGTGGGCAGCGCCGGCGAAGACGACGGCTCGCGACGTCCGCTGCGGCGGCTCCGCGTGTGCGCCCGCCGCGAGGTCGACGTGCGGGCCGGGCACCACCGCGGTTGCGCGGACCGTGACGAGCTCCAGCACCGTGTCCGGGTCGGCGAAGCCATAGCGCTCCTCGTGCGCGGCGTCGAACGCGGCGCGCAACGCGGCGGCGCCGGGCGCGTCGAGCGGGCCGACCGTGAGTTCGTGTGCCTGCCCGGAGTAGCGGGCGGCGAAGACCGCGCGAACTTCTGCGGCGTCCTCGCCGAGCGCGGTGCGGGCCCGCGCGGCGAGGTCCTCGGCGGCCTCGCGCAGCGCGGCGTCCGTCAGGGCCGCGCCCCGCAGCATCACGGTGCGCTGCTCGGTCGCGCGCCGGTCGGCGGCGGCGAGGCCGAGGGCGCTGAGCACGCCGCCCGCCCGTGGCACCAGGACCGTCGTCATGTCGAGCTCCTCGCCCAGCGCGCAGGCGTGCAGCGGGCCTGCCCCGCCGAAGGCGAGCAGCGCGAACCGGCGCGGGTCCACGCCGCGCTCCACGGTCATGACCCGCAGAGCGCGCACCATCTCGGCGTTCGCCACGCGCACGATGCCCTCGGCGCACGTGAGGCGGTCGAGGCCGACCTGTGCGGCCAGCGCATCGACCGTCGCTTCGGCTGCGCTGCGATCGAGGGTCAGCCCGCCCGCGAGCTCGGTGCCGCCGATCCGGCCGAGGACGACGTTGGCATCGGTGACCGTCGGCTCGGTCCCGCCGCGGCCGTAACAGGCGGGCCCAGGGACCGCACCCGCGGACCGTGGCCCCACGCGCAGCGCCCCGCCGGGATCGCGCCAGCCGACGGAGCCGCCGCCCGCCCCGACGGTGTGGATGTCGATCATCGGCAAGGCGATCGTGCGACCGGCGATCTCACGTCCGGCCGTCTGCCGGGCCTCGCCGCCCTCGACCACGCAGACGTCGCACGACGTCCCGCCCATGTCGAAGCACAGGAGGTCGGGGTGGTCGCCGCGCTCGGCGAGGAGCGCTGCGGCCGCCGCGCCCCCGGCCGGGCCGCTGAGGACCGTGAGCGCGGCATGCTCGGCGGCGTGCCCCGCGTCGGTCAGACCGCCGCTGGACTGCATGATCCGCACGGGCGGCAGACCGGCGTCCTCGGTCCGCCGAGCCAGGCGCGTGAGGTAGGCGGCGAGCAGAGGGGAGAGCCCGGCGTCGATCTCGGTGGTCGCCGCGCGCTCGTACTCGCGGAACGTCCCGACCACCTCGTGGGACAGCGAGACGTGGACCCCGGGAAGTCGTGCGCGTACTGCCGCGCCGATCGCGCGTTCGTGGGCGGGATGGCGGTCGGCGTGCAGCAGCACGACAGCCACCGATTCCGGCGCGTGCTCCGCGACCTCGCCCGCCACGGCGACGGGGTCCTCCAGTGCGCGCAGCACGCCGTCCGGGCCCATCCGCTCCGGCGCGGCGACGCGCCGCTCGGCTGGGACGATCGGCGCCGGGCGCGCCACGCACAGGCGGTAGAGGTCGGGCCGGGCCTGGCGACCGAGTTCGACGACGTCGGTGAAGCCCTCGGTCGCGACGAGGACCGTGCGCGCCGCATGCCCTTCGAGCAGCGCGTTCGTCGAAACCGTCATCCCGTGGGCGAAGCGCCCGACATCACGAGCGTCGACGCCGGCACGAGCGAGGACCGCCCGGACTGCGTCGATCACCCCGCGGGACTGGTCGTCGGGGGTGCTCGACGCTTTGGCGGTGACGATGCGGCCCGCGTCGGCGAGGACCGCGTCGGTGAAGGTGCCGCCGACGTCGACGCCGAGCAGCATCAGGAGGCGATCCGGGGCGTGCGCGAGGTCACGCCCCGAAGCCTAGGCCGGACCTACGCGACGGCGGCGAGCCGTTCGAGGTCCTCGGTGTCAGCGAGATGCTGATGCGACGGGCAGTACCCGTTGGACGCGAGCGGCAGCCTGCGGCAGGCGGTCCCGCGACGTGTGGTCGCACGACACTGCAGTGGGTTGCCGTTCACGTCGTAGCCCTGGGCCGGCTGGCGTGCAAGCCATTCCGACGCAAGGGTGACGTACGACTCGATGATGTGCCACACCCGCTCCTGACATCCCATCGGGAAGTAGGGGCGGACGTCCGCGAAGAGCGTGCGGGCGGGGCGACGGAAATAGTGCCGATCCGTGGCCAGACGCTCGATGGTCTGTTCGCAGGCGTGCAGGACTTCGGCGTGGGCGTGCCCGACATCTTCGCCCGCTACGGGACGGATGTCGCGGCTGAGCTCGCGGTAGATCGCGCGGCTGAACTGATACACGACGACCCTGGCCTCCTCCGGTCAGGTCCCCAAGGGGGATGTGGGGGACTCGTCACACATAATGGGGTGACTATGTGGAATTTGAAACGATCTCGATGTTGAGATCGTGTTAAGCTGAAGCTGACTGTTCGGTCAGGTTCTGTGGTTCAGTTCCACGTTTCCAGCCGTGAGGCCCCGTCCGGCCCGACCACGGCGTGGACCCCGTCGAGCTCGGTGACGGTCCCCGGATGGTCTGCCCGGGTGTGCGCGCCGCGGCTCTCCTCGCGGCCGAGCGCACATGCGGCGATGAGCCGTGCGAGGGGGTGCGGATCGTCGAGCAGGCGCTCGAGACCCTCGCGGGTGCGGACGAGCCCGGCGTCGCGCCAGAGCGCCTCCTGGGTGGCGCGCGTCGGCCGCGACAGGGGCCGGGACGGCGGGGGGACCGCGCCATTCGCCTGCTCCTGCTGGGCGAGGGCGGCTTGCGCGGCGCGGGCGCCGAAGACGAAACACTCGCTGAGGCTGTTCGACGCGAGACGGTTGGCGCCGTGCAGCCCGGTGCATGCAGCCTCGCCGACGGCGAGCAGTCCGTCCACGCTGGCACGGCCGTTGAGGTCGGTGACGACGCCGCCCATCATGTAGTGCGAGGCCGGGGCGACGGGGACGAGCTCGCGGGCCGGATCGAGGCCGGCCTCGCGCAGCGCGCCGACGACGTTGGGGAACAGCAGCGGGTCGACGTGTCGCATGTCGAGGCCGACCGAGGGCCGGCGCGTGCGCTCGAGCTCGGTGAAGATGGCGCGGGCGACCTCGTCGCGCGGCGCGAGTTCGTCGACGAAACGCTGACCGTCGGTGCCGTGCAGCGTGGCGCCCTCCCCGCGGATCGCCTCGGTGATGAGGAATCCCTCACGGCCCTTGATGCCCGCGACGGCGGTCGGGTGGAACTGCAGGAACTCCAGGTCCGCGAGGTCGGCCCCGGCTTCGTGCGCGAGCGAGAGGCCGATGCCGAGCGACCCGGGCGGGTTCGTGGTCCGTGCCCAGAGCGCGGCGGCCCCGCCGGTGGACAGGATCGTGCCCCGTGCGCGAATCGCGCGGCCGTCCTCGAGGACGACGCCGACACACCGGCCGTCCTGCACCCACAGGTTCGTGGCCCGTGCGCCCTCGAAGACCGTGATGCGCGGCTCCGCGACGACGCGGGCCGACAGCTGGCGCACGATGCGCCGCCCCGTCGCGCTGCCGCCGCAGTGCGCCACGCGCCGGCGGGTGTGGCCGCCTTCGAGGCCGAGGGAGAGCCGACCGTCCTGGTCGGCGTCGAAGACCACGCCGAGGCGCTCGAGGTCGCGTACCCGGTCAGGGGCTTCGGCGACGAGAACCTGCGCCGCCGAACGGCGGACCGCACCCCGGCCTGCGGTCTCCGTGTCGGTCAGGTGCAGCTCGGGTGAGTCGTCCTCGGCGATGGCCGCGGCGATCCCGCCCTGCGCCCAGTAGCTCGCCGTCTCGGCGAGCGGGGTCGCGGAGACGAGCGTGACGCGCGCACCCGCCTCGGCCGCGGTCAGCGCCGTGAAGAGCCCGGCACCGCCTGCGCCGATGACCGCGACGTCGCAGTGTCGGAGATCGGAGCCGTCCGGCATGGACGGGTACGGTAGTCGGCTCATGGCCGCCCCGGTCCTGCTCCACCATCCGGCGTCGCTCGAACACGACACCGGCATGCACCCCGAGTCCGCCGCGCGTATCACGGCGATCCACCGCGAGCTCGACCTGCGCGGCGGTCTCGGCTGGGAACGCCGCCAGGCCGATCCCGTCGAGCGGGCCGTGCTGCTGGCCGTGCATCCCGAGCGCCACGTCCTCGCGATCGAGGAGCTCGCGGCGGCAGGCGGCGGACAGCTCGACATGGACACCGTCGTGAGCGCCGGGTCGTGGGACGCCGCCGTCCGGGCGGCCGGAGGCGCGACGGGCGTCGTCGATCTGCTGCTCGGGGGTTCGGCCCCTGCCGCGGCGACCGCTCAGCGCCCGCCGGGCCATCACTGCGAGGCGTCCCGGCCGATGGGCTTCTGCCTGTTCAACAACGTCGCGATCGGGGCGCAGCACGCGCTGGATGCCCATGGGCTGCAGCGCGTGATGATCCTGGACTGGGACGTCCATCACGGCAACGGCACGAACGACATCTTCCACGCCACGTCCGAGGTCCTCTTCGTCTCGATGCATCAGTGGCCGCTGTATCCGGGCACCGGCGCCGCGGAGGACATCGGCTCGGGCCGTGGGCTCGGCCACACCGTGAACCTGCCCATGATGCCCGGGTCGGGCGACGACGCGTGGGTGTCGATGGTCGAGCACGTCGTCCGACCACTCGGCCGTGCGTACGCGCCGCAGCTCATCCTCATCAGCGCGGGCTACGACGCCCATCGCGACGACCCGCTCGCCGACTGCCGGGTGAGCGACACCGGCTACGCCGCGATGGCCTCCTCGGCACGCGCGCTCGGCGCGGAGGTCGGGGCGCCAGTCGGCGTGGTGCTCGAGGGCGGGTACGACGTGGCGGCGCTCGGACGGGCGTTCTGCGACACGCTGGCGGTTCTGGGGGCCGACGAGGCGCCCGCGGCGCCCCAGCTGGACTGCCACCCCGCCGCCGGGCAGGCGCTCCGGCGGGTGGCTGAGAGCTGGCCGCAGCTGCACGGCGTCTGACGCCGGGCGCCCAGGCTCAGCCGGTCGTCTGGGTGGGCGTCGTCGCGGTCTGCGCCGGCGTGGTCACGGTGGCTGGCGCGGTCTCGGTGGTCGCCGGCGGTGTGGTCGCGGGCGCCGCGGCCGGAGCCGGAACCGGCGTGGACGCGGGCGCGGGGGCGGGTGTCGTGGCCGCGGCTGGGTCCTCGTCGTTCGTGAGCGCCACGAACGCGGCGGCCAGCCCGGCCCCTGCCAGCGCGACGATCACCGCGATGAGGATGACCGGCATGCGCCAGTTCGGCGCCGGGGCCAGGCGGGTGCGGGCGGGCGCGCCGCACTCCAGGCACCAATCCTGGTCCGGGCCGACGGCGGCGCCGCAGCGCGGGCAGGCGATCGTCCCCGCGGCGGGCGGCGGCGGATCCTGAGGCGCGCTCACCGGCCGGGCGGCGGGGGTGCGAGCGGATCGCCGGACGTCACGGACGACGCGGCATCGGGCCCGCCCGACGCGCCGTTGGCCGCCGGGGGGGCGGAGCTGAGCGGAGTGCTCCCGACGGCGGACGAGCTGACGGCCGGAGCGGCGGGCGGCTGCGGGGTCGCGGGTGCGGGTGTGGCGGGAGCGGCCGGCGCCGAGGCGACGACCGGACCGGTGGGCGCGGTGGGCGCCGTGACAACCGGCGGGGCGTCGCCCATCTGCAGGCCGCAGTTCGCGCAGAAGTTGGCGTCGCTGGCGGTGAGTCCGCCGCAGCGCGGGCAGCTGGCGATGCCGGCCTCACGCAACTCCACGACGGGGCGGCGGTCGTCGAGCGCTGCCTCGATGGCACGCATCTCGCGATCGACGAGCGTGAGCGTCTGCAGCTTGGCCTCGACGAGATCGAAGCGCTGGCGGCGGAAACGCCGCAGATCGAAGACCAGGCCTCCGAGGTCGCGCAGGCCCAGTTCGTGGGCGCGGCGCAGGTAGCGCAGGCGGCGACGCATGCGGCCACGCTCGCGGAACCCGGGCGTGCCGGCGGGCTCGGGCTCGGCGCCGGCGGGTGCGGCGGCGTCCGCCTCGGACTGTGCCGTCTCGGGCGGCGTCGTCGCGCCGGATGCGGTCGTGTGGGAGATCGTCGGCACGTCGTCCGGGGTGACGCCGGCAGGGGCCTCTGACGACCCGAACAGGGACGGAGGCGGGGCCTCTGCGCCTGCGTCAGCCGGTGCAGTCTGGGGGTCCGCCGGAGACGGACCCTCCGCCGCGGGAGGGCTGGCGCTGCGCCGGCCGAGGATGCGCTGCTTGAGACCGGTCATGACGTCAGGCGCGGGTGATCGCTCCCCTGCGCCACAGCGACCGAGTATATCCCCGGAGTGCGGCGGCCATTCCCAGGCGCCGCGGAGAACCTCCGCAGTTCCGGCGTGAAGACGGCACGGTCGCGCAGTTTCCCCGTCGCAGCTTCGTCAGCAGGCTCGGCCACGTTGCTGAAACCCACATGGAGGTTCTCCGATGCTGTACCGACTGATGGGCCGTGGACACGCCGCGCTACTGCGGATGCGGGACGAGACCGGGCAGGGGACGATCGAGTACGTCGGGCTGATGGTGCTGATGGCGACGATCCTCACCGGGGTCGTGGGGGTGGCGAGCAAGGCGGGGCACGACCTGCCGCAGACGATCGCGACCGAGATCAAGCAGCAGATCGACAAGGTCGGGAAGTAGCGCCGGAGCGCGGGGACGCTGCGCGTCCTGCGACGATGGCGTCCCCGTGTCACCCCGCGATCCTGACCGCCCCGTCGCCGTCTTCGACTCCGGCGTCGGCGGCCTCACCGTCCTGCACGAACTGCTCGTGCGCCTGCCGCAGGAGGACTACCTCTACCTCGGCGACACCGCGCGGTTCCCGTACGGCGACAAGACCCCGGCGCAGCTGCGCGCCTTCGCGCTGCAGATCGCCGACGAGCTGCTCGCACGCGACGCGAAGCTGCTCGTCGTCGCGTGCAACTCTGCCACGGCCGCCGCGCTGCCGGCGCTGCGCGAGCATGTCGCGCCGCTCGCGCCGCACGTCGACGTCCTCGGCGTGGTCGGCAACGAATCGCGGCTCGCCGTCGCGGCGTCGGCCACCGGTCGCATCGGGCTGCTCGCCACGGTCGCCACGGTCGGGAGCGGGGCCTACCCCCGGGCGGTCGCGGACATCGATCCGGCCGCACACTTGACGAGCGTCGCGTGTCCCGACCTCGCCTCGCACATCCAGGACGACGCGATCGTCACCGAAGAGATGCTCGCCACCGTCCGCGGGTACTGCGCGCCGCTGCGCGAAGCGGGGGTCGACACGGTGATCCTCGGCTGCACCCACTACCCGCTCGTCGCGCCGATGCTGCAGCGCACCCTCGGCCCCGGCGTCCGGCTGGTGAGTTCTGGCGAGGCCATGGCCGCCAGCGTCGCCGACGCGCTCGCAGCGCGCGGCATCGGCCGCCCGGCCGGCGGGCCGGAAGGCACGTACCGCTTCCTCGCCACGGGCGACCCGGAGACCTTCCGCGTGCAGGGCGCGCGGTTCCTGCAACTGCCGATCGGCACCGTCGAGCACATCGACGTGCCCTTGGAGGTCCCGGCATGAGCGAGCGCAGCCATGGCCGCACCCCGGCCGATCCGCGGCCGGTCACGATCGAGCCCGGCTTCGTCGCCACCGCGGCCGGGTCGGTCCTCATCTCGCAGGGCAAGACGCGCGTGATCTGCACGGCGTCCGTGCAGGAGTCCGTCCCGAAGTGGATGGCAGGGCGCGGCACCGGGTGGGTCACCGCCGAGTACGCGATGCTCCCCGCGTCCACCGGCTCCCGCAAGGCACGGGACATCACGAAGGGCAGGCAGGACGGCCGCGGGGTCGAGATCCAGCGCCTCATCGGGCGCTCGCTGCGTGGCGTCATCGACTTTGCGGCGCTCGGCGAGCGCACGATCTACCTGGACTGCGACGTGCTCACCGCAGACGGCGGGACACGCTGCGCGTCGATCACCGGGGCGTTCGTCGCCCTGGAGCTGGCGTGCCGCGCGCTCGTCGCGGACGGCCGCCTCGAGCGCCTCCCGCTGACCGGCAGCGTCGCGGCGATCTCCTGCGGCGTCGTCGACGGCACGCCGCTGTGCGACCTCGACTACCGCGAGGACTCGCGCGCTGAGGTTGACGCCAACGTCGTCATGACCGGCGACGGCGCGCTCATCGAGGTGCAGGCCACCGCCGAGCGCACGCCGCTGTCCCGGGCGCATCTCGACGAGCTGCTCGAGCTCGCCGCCGGAGGCATCGTGCACCTGCGCGCCGCGCAGACGGCCGCCGTGGAGGCCGGCACGTGAGGTTCGTGCTGGCCACGCGCAACGCGCACAAGGCCGAGGAGTTCGCGGACATGCTGGCCCCGCACGGGGTGGACGCCCTACCCGACGAGGTGACGCTCCCGCCCGAGGACGGCGCGACGTTCGCCGAGAACGCCCTCGGGAAGGCCCGGGCCGCTGCGGCGGCGACCGGCCGTGTGGCGATCGCCGACGACAGCGGGATCGAGAGCGCTGCGCTCGGCGGCCGGCCGGGCGTTCGTTCCGCCCGCTTCGCCGGCGAGGACGCCACCGACGAGGACAACCTCGCCAAGCTCCTCGCCGAGGCGCCCACGGGCAGCGCCGTGGCCTACGTGTGCGCGCTCGCGTACGTCGATCCGGCCGATGGCACGGAGCACGTCGTCGAGGGACGCTGCACCGGCACGCTGGCCGCCGAGCCGCGGGGCGACCGCGGGTTCGGCTACGACCCCGCGTTCCTGCCCGACGACCGCGACGACGGCCGGACGATGGCCGAGATCACCGCCGAGGAGAAGGCCGTGATCAGCCACCGCGGGCGGGCGGCACGCGCACTGGTCGAGTGGCTCAGTCCCGCAGGTTGATCGCCGCGCTGGCGCCCACGGCGAGCGCGAGCGCCGCGTACCCGTAGTACGCGGAGATGAGCAGCAGCAGCGCCGTGATGAGCGCGGCGCCGACGGTCGAGATCCAGGCGAGGCGTCCGAGGTCCACGCGCACATCCTGCCGCATCCGCCAGCGGTGGTAGCGTCGGGCGCCGATGACGAGCTTCGCCGACCGGTTGGCCGAGCGCGTTGCGGCGCGATCGAGCCAGATCGTGCTCGGGCTGGACCCCGATCCGATGAAGCTGTGGCCGAGTGCGCTCGAGGCGGCTCCCGCGGAGGGCGATCCCGCAGAGCGAGCCGCGACCGCCGTCGCCGCGCACTGCACGGCGCTGATCGACGCTGCCGGTGAGGCGTGTG
This sequence comes from Solirubrobacteraceae bacterium, assembly GCA_051306365.1. Classification (GTDB taxonomy): domain Bacteria; phylum Actinomycetota; class Thermoleophilia; order Solirubrobacterales; family Solirubrobacteraceae; genus Svornostia. Next base: position 5,481 of record JBPPNC010000014.1, on the reverse strand, counting down.
TCGCCATCAAGCCGCAGCTCGCGTGTTTCGAACGGCTGGGCGCGCTCGGATGGGCGGCGCTGGAGAGCGTCACCCGCCACGCCCACGAGGCGGGCCTGCTGGTCATCGCCGACGGCAAGCGCGGCGACATCGACGTCACCGCCCGCGCCTACGGCCAGGCGCTGTTCGGGCCCGTCGAGACGCCCTTCGGCGAGCTGCCCGGCCTCCAGGCCGATGCGATCACGGCAAACCCGCTCATGGGCCGCGACACGCTCGAGCCGCTGCTCGCCGCCGCTCGTGCCGCGGCGGGCGGGGTGTTCGTGCTCGTCCGCACGTCGAATCCGGGGGCGGCGGACATCGAGGACGTGCGCACGAGTGACGGCGCGCCGCTCTGGGAGCGGCTCGCGGCGATGGTCGCCGACGAGGGCCTCATCGGCGAGCACGGCCTGGCCGATGTCGGCGCGGTCTGCGGCGCCACGCACCCGGAGCACCTCGAGCGGCTGCGCGACCTCATGCCGCGCGCGCCGTTCCTCCTGCCCGGCGTCGGGGCGCAGGGCGGCCGGGTCGAGGACCTGCTGCCCGCCTTCGCCCCGGGGCCGGCGGGCGGGCTCATCGCCGCCTCACGATCCATCGCCGCCGCGCACGAGCAGGCGGGAGGAGATCCGGCCGATGCCGCGCGTACCGCGGCAGAAACGCTGCGTGCCGCGACATGGGCGCTCGTGTGAGCACTCGGCCCCAGCCGAACCTTCACGCAGCCCGGGACCGGTGCCCCGTATCCTCCCGCGGCGATGCGCACCACACGCCTCAGCCACCTGCTCGCGCCGCTCGCCCTGCTGGCGTGCGTGCTCGCCGTGGGCGCGGTCGCGATGACGACCCTCGGTGGAGACGACTCCGCCCGCCAGACGGCGTCCTCGACGCGGTCGGAGGGCGCGGGCACCTCGACGGCCAAGCGCACGTCGACGGCGAAGCGGCGCAGCTCCTACACCGTGAAGTCGGGGGACAGCCTGTCGCTGATCGCGGAGAAGACGGGCGTCGACGTGGAGGTGATCGTTCGCCTGAACCCGGGCGTCGATCCGCAGAGCCTTCGCACCGGGCAGAAGCTCAAGCTCGCCGAGTCATGACGCCGTCCCGCCGCGGGCGGATGCCGGTGGCTCTGGCGGCGTCGCTGCTCGCCGTCGTCGCGTGGCCGGGTACCGCGTCTGCGCAGGGCGACCCGCCGGCGCTCACGGCGCGGTCGGCGATCGTGATCGAGGCGTCGACCGGTGACGTCGCGTACGCGCGCCGCGCCGACGAGCGGCGGCAGATCGCGTCCACGACGAAGATGATGACCGCGCTCGTCTCGCGGTCCGACCTGTCGCTCGGGCAGACGCTGCGCGCCGCGCCGTACGCCGCGCTCCCCGTGGAGTCGAAGATCGATCTCCGCACGGGGGAGCCGATGCGCGTCTCGGATCTGCTGCGCGCCCTGATGTTGGCGAGCGCGAACGACGCTGCGGTGACCCTCGCCGTCGGCTCGGCCGGATCCCGCCCCGCGTTCGTCCGGCAGATGAACGTGCGAGCGCGCAAGCTCGGCCTCGCGAACACGCGCTTCGCCAATCCCGTCGGGCTCGACGACGAGAACAACTACTCCACGGCAGCGGACCTCGCCACGCTCGCGCTCGCCGTCCGGCGCGACACCTTCCTGCGGCAGGTCATCGCGCTCCCGCGGACCCGGCTGCAGACGGGCGACCGGCCGCGCACGATCATCAATCGCAACACGCTCGTTCGCGAAGGTGTCGCGAACGGCGTGAAGACCGGCCGCACGCAGCGGGCGGGCTACGTCCTCGTCGGCTCGAAGACGCGCGACGGGATCACCGTCGTCAGCGCGGTGCTCGGAGAGCCGACGGAGGCCGCGCGCGACGCGGATTCCCGTGCGCTGCTGAACTGGGCGCTGGACCGGTACCGCCGCGAGCGCGTCCTGGACCGGGGCGAGGTCGTCGCCACGATTCCGATCCGCTACCGCGACACCGAGGTCGAGGTCCTCCCGACCCGTCCCGTGAGTCGCGTCATGCCCGAAGGCGAGCAGCTCGACGTCCGCGTCACCGGCGTGCCGAGCGAGGTCGACGGGCCGCTGCCCGCCGGGGCACCCGCGGGCCTGGCGATCGTCACCCAGGGCGACCGCGAGATCGCTCGCGTGCAGCTCGTGACCGCCGAGGCGGTGCCCGAGGCGGGGCTCTGGCTGAAGGTCAGGGACTGGATGGACGGCCGCTGGTGGATCGTCGGGGTTCTCGCGCTGCTGGCGGTCGGTACGCTTGTCGTGCTGGCGCTGCGCCGACGTGCGGCGCAGCGACGTCGTCTGGAGGCCGAGCGCCGGCGCGTGTCACGCGAGCAGGCGCGAGCGGCGCTCGAGGAGCAGAGCCCGGTCGCATGATCATCACCGTCACGCTCAACGCCGCCATCGACAAGTCGCTCTCCGTGCCGAACTTCCGGCTCGGGCGGCGCCATCGCACCGTCGAGCAGACCACGCTCGCCGGAGGGAAGGGCGTCAACGTCGCTCGAACGCTGAAGACCCTGGGACAGCCCGTCATCGCCACGGGCTTCGCGGGCGGCGCCACCGGCACGCGCATCGTCGAGCAGCTCACGAGCGAATCGATCCTCAACGACTTCGTCCGCATCCGCGAGGAGTCGCGCACGAACACCGCCGTGCACGATCCGACGAACGGGCAGCAGACCGAGATCAACGAGCGCGGGCCCCGTGTGACCGCAACTGAGGTGGAGCTGTTTCGCGACAAGCTCCTGTACCTCGCGCGCGGTGCCGCCATCGTGGTGTTCGCGGGCTCGCTGCCGCCCGGGGTCGATCCGGACCTCTACGCCGAGCTCATCCGCGAGCTGCGGCGCCTCGACGTCGTCACGATCGTTGACACCGACGGCGAGCCGCTGCGCCACGCCGTCCGCGCCGAACCCACGGTCGTCTCGCCCAACGTGCTCGAGGCCGAGGAGCTCGTGGGCCACGAGTTCAACGACGATGAGGACCGCACGATCGCGGTGCGGGAGATGCGCCAGCTCGGCGCCCGCGAGGCGATCATGACGGTCCCCGACGGCTGCTTTGCGTTCATCGAGGAGGCGGGGGAGCCTGCGCTCGTACGCGTGCGGATCGAGCCGCGCGAGCCGGTCGCCGCGGTCGGTGCCGGCGACGCGTTCCTCGCCGGCTACGTCGCCGCGCGGTACGGGGGCAAGCCGGCCGCCGAGTGCCTCGCGTTCGGGGTCGCGTGCGGCGCGGAGTCCACGCAGCGCCTCGGCGCGGGTCTCATCGACCCGCACAAGGTCGAGCGGCTCGTCCCCGAGGTCGACGTCGATCACCTCGAGCTCGAGGCCGAGGTCTCCTAGCCGAGGACGGGCGGCGGCCGGCTGTCCGCCTGGCCAGCGCCCCGCCCGTCTCTGCCCAGGGGTTTCGGTCAGCCTGTACTGGCCGAGGTCGGGCGTTCATTGTGGATGGCGCCAAGACGTCCTACGCGGCGATGGGTGCCGCGGCGGGGGCGCCGACCGCCACGTACACCGCGCCATCGCGCACCTCGACGGGGTACGCCGAGACGTGATCCTCCCCAGGCCCCTGCCCGGTACGAAGGTCAAAACTGCGGTCGTGCAGCGGGCACGTGACCGCGTGGTCGCAGACGATGCCGTCGGCGAGCGGGCCGCCCTTGTGGGGGCACACGGCGTCGACGGCGTACCAGCCCGTGTCCGTCCGGAAGAGCGCGACGCGCTTTCCGTCGAGGGTGATGTTCCGGCCCTCGCCGGGCGGGACGTCGTCTTCGCGGCAGGCGAAGGTCATCGGCGGGCCTCCTCGGGCGGTCCGACGACGACCGGCTGGGCGGCCTCGTCGGGGTGCTGGTCCAGGTCGGTGAACTGGCGCGGGTGGTACGGGTCGTCGCGCTCGAGCCACGGGTCGGTGGTCGCGGCCTTCGCGAGACGGAAGCGCTCGCGCAGCGCGGCGCCGATCGTCTCGTCGGTCACGATCCGCTTGATCTCGTCCAGCCCGATACGCGGCACGAAGTCGTACGTGCGTTCCTTGTAGTCCGCGTTCTCGCGGTAGTACTGCAGGAAGGTGGTGGAGAGGCGCATCGCCTCGGCCTTCGTCTCGACGGTGTCGAGGATGTCCGCCTCGCGCACGCTCGCGCCCGCGGCGCCGCCGATCCGCACCTGCCAGCCGCCCTCGACGGCGACGATGCCGATGTCCTTGATCGTCGCCTCGGCGCAGTTGCGCGGGCAGCCCGACACGCCGGCCTTGACCTTCGCGGGCGTGTGCAGGCCCTCCCACGCCTTCTCGATCTCGACCCCGAAGCCCATGGAGTCGCCCAGGCCGAAGCGGCAGTGCTGTTCGCCGACGCAGGTCTTCACGGTGCGGACGGCCTTGGCGTACGCGAAGCCCGACGGCATGTCGAGGTCGCGCCAGACCTTCGGCAGGTCCTCCTTGGTGACGCCCAGCAGGTCGATCCGCTGGCCGCCCGTGACCTTCACCAGCGGTATCTCGTACTTCTCGGCGACATCGGCGATCCGGCGCAGCTCGCTCGGCGTCGTGACCCCTCCGCGCATCTTCGGGACGACGCTGAAGGTGCCGTCCTTCTGGATGTTCGCGTGCACGCGGTCGTTGATGTACCGCGCGTGGCGCTCCTCGCGGTGGCGGTTGTCGTTGACCTCAGAGACGAGGTAGGCGAGCGCCGGCTTGCAGGCGCCGCAGTCGCGGCCGGTGCCGCAGCACTGCGAGACCTCGCTGACGGACTGCAGGCCCCGCGAGCGGATCTGGTCGGCCAGCTCCTCGCGCGTCTGCTTGCGGCAGGCGCAGAGGTAGGCGGGCTCCTCGTTCAGGCCGCCGGCCGCCATCGCGACGATGTCGATCACCGCGGGCTTGCACGAGCCGCAGCCGGTGCCCGCGCGCGTGCGGGACATGACCTCGCGCGGGGTGGTGCAGCCGTCGACCTCGACGGCGGCGACGAGGTCGCCCTTGCAGACGCCGTTGCAGTTGCAGATCTGTGCCTCGTCCGGCAGGTCGGCGGGGCCGGCGGCTGAGGCGGCGGCGAGCGCGTCGAGGGGGTCGGTGACCTCCTCGCCCGCGCGCACCGCCGCCAGCAGCGCTTCGGCGCCGCGCACGTCCCCGAGGAGGATGGCGCCGACGGCTCGCCCTGCCCGGACGGTGAGCTTGCGGTACGTCCCGCTCGCCACGTCGCTGACGACCGCGGCGGTGTCGCCGTCGGCGTCACCGGCCGAGACGAGATCGATGCCGGCGACCTTCAGCTTCGCGCTGAGAACGGAGCCTTGATATTCGGCAGGGCGACCGAGGAGGGTGTCGGCTGCGACGCGCGCCTGGTCGAGGATGGGCGCGACGAGGCCGTAGACCATGCCGCTGTGCTCGGCGCACTCGCCGACGGACCAGACGCGCTCGTGGCTCGTGCGCATCGAGTCCGCGACGACGATGCCGCGGTTGGTGGCCAGGCCCAGGGTGTTCGCGAGGGTCCGCTCGGGGCGGATCCC
>JBPPNC010000011.1:0-40549 GCA_051306365.1 Solirubrobacteraceae bacterium | reverse complement strand
CCGCAGCTCGCCGGCGAGCAGCAGTCCTTCGGCATGGTGCCGGTGCTGCTCGGCACGCTGTACATCACGGGCATCGCGATGCTCGTGGCGGTTCCGCTCGGCCTCTTGGCGGCGATCTACCTCTCCGAGTACGCGCCGCAGCGCGTCCGAAAGATCATCAAGCCGATCCTGGAGGTCCTCGCGGGCGTCCCGACCATCGTCTTCGGCTTCTTCGCCCTGACCTTCATCACCCCCGAGCTGCTGCGGCCGCTCCTCGGCCCCGAGGTGCAGCAGAGCAACCAGCTCGCGGCGGGCCTGCTCGTCGGCCTCCTCGTCCTGCCGACCATCGCGTCGGTCGCCGAGGACGCCATGACCGCAGTGCCGTACTCCCTGCGCGAGGGCGCGTTCGGGATGGGAGCAAGCCGCCTGATCGTGTCGCTGCGCGTCGTGTTCCCTGCGGCGCTCTCCGGCATCATCGCGGCGCTCGTGCTCGGCGCTTCACGCGCCATCGGCGAGACGCTGGTGATCCTGCTCGCGGGTGGGTCGGGACAGCTGCTCCCGCAGATCGTCACCGATCCCACGCAGGCGTCCGGGTCCATGGCCGCGTTCATCGCCTCCACGGCGACGGGTGACGCGCCGACCGGCTCCATCGAGTTCGAGACCATCTTCGCCGTCGGCTTCACGCTCTTCGTGATCTGCCTCGTGCTGAACCTCCTGTCCATCCGCCTCGTCGGCAGGTACCGCCAGGTGTACGAGTGATCCCCCCGTCCCCTGCGTCGAGGAGCGCACGATGACCGGCGCCCAGATCGCCGCCAAGGCGGCGACCCAGACCACCGTCATCTCCCGTCGCAGCAAGAAGGACACACGACGGGAGACCGGGTTCGCGCTCATCATGTGGGGCGCGCTGGCCTTCATCTGCCTCGCCATCGCGGTGCTGATGGTCACGATCGTGGTCGACGGCATCCCGAGGTTCTCGACGGACCTCTTCACGAACCAGCCGTCAAAGGTGAACCCGGAGACGTCGGGCGTCCAGTCCGCGATCCTGGGCACGCTGTACCTGATGATCCTGACCGCAGCGTTCGTGATCCCGATCGGCATCGCGACCGCGATCTACCTCGAGGAGTACGCGGACAGCACGAAGTGGTTCAACCGGTTCATCGAGCTGAACATCCAGAACCTCGCGTCGGTGCCCTCGGTCGTCTACGGCCTGCTCGGCCTCGCGTTCATCGTGCGCGGCCCGCTGAGCCTCGGCCCGACCCTGCTGGCCGGAGGGATCACCCTGACGCTGCTCGTGCTGCCGGTCGTGATCATCGTCGGTCGTGAGGCGATCCGGGCCGTCCCGCCGTCGATCAGCGAGGGCGCGCTGGCCCTGGGCGCGACGAAGTGGCAGACCATCTGGCGTCAGGTCCTCCCGGGGTCGATCGCGGGCATCGCGACGGGCGTCATCCTCGCCCTCAGCCGGGCCATCGGTGAGACCGCTCCACTGATCGTCATCGGCGCGGCGGTGTCACCGCGGTTCAACCCCGACGGGCTCGGCAGCGCCTTCACCGCCATGCCCGTCCAGATCTTCGCCTACTCCAAAGACGCCGATCCCCAGTTCCTGGAGCTGGCATCTGCAACCATCCTGGTGCTGATGGGGCTCCTGCTCCTGATGAACTCCATTGCCATCTACCTGCGCAACCGCTTCGAGCAGAAGTGGTAAGGAGATCCAGCGTGCCCGACACCACCCGAACCGCAGAGAGCGAATCGACCAAGACCATGGATGAGCCGACCGGAAGCACCTCCAGCTCCCCGGCCCACGAGGTCAGCCCCCACCTCGAGCCGAAGGCCCCGTCGGCGACTCCGTCGACCGAGGCGATCTTCGACTGCCGCAACGTCGACGTGCTGTACGGCGGAAAGATCGCGGTCGAGGGCGTGACGGCGCCCCTGATGAAGCGCGAGATCACCGCCCTCATCGGTCCGTCGGGCTGTGGCAAGTCCACGTTCCTGCGGTGCCTGAACCGGATGAACGACCTCATCCCGGGCGCCGAGGTTCGGGGCGAGATCATCTACCACGGACAGGACCTCTACGCGAAGAACGTCGACCCGGTGCAGGTGCGCAAGCACATCGGCATGGTCTTCCAGAAGCCCAACCCGTTTCCGAAGTCGGTCTACGAGAACATCGCGTTCGGCCCGAAGATCGTCGGGATGAAGGGCGACATGGACGAGATCGTCGAGAACGCCCTGAAGCGTGCGTCCCTGTGGGACGACGTCAAGGACCGCCTGAAGGACAACGCGTTCGGCATGTCCGGCGGTCAGCAGCAGCGCCTGTGCATCGCCCGCGCGCTCGCGATCGAGCCGGACGTCCTACTCATGGACGAGCCGTGCTCGGCGCTTGACCCGATCTCGACGAACCGGATCGAGGATCTCATGCTCGAGATCAAGGAGGAGTACTCGATCGTGATCGTCACCCACAACATGCAGCAGGCCGCCCGTGTGTCGGACAAGACGGCGTTCTTCACCGTCGACATGGCCGCCGGAGAGTCCAACCGCGTGGGCCGCCTCGTCGAGCACGACGTCACGGAGAAGATCTTCACCCAGCCCGAGGACAAGCGCACGGAGGAGTACGTCACGGGCAAGTTCGGGTAGGCGTTCCCTCGTGACCGTCCCCACCCGGCAGGAGTTCACCGCCGAACTCGCCAAGCTCGAGATCGCCACGCTGGAGGGCCTCGACATGGTCGTCGCCCAGATCGACCGGGTCATCGAGGCGCTCGAGCATCAGGACGTCGAACTGGCGCAGATCGTCATCGCCGACGACGACCGGATCGACGGCCGCTACCTCGAGATCCACCAGAGCGTGCTCACGCTGCTGGCGCTCCAGGCGCCTGTCGCCGGCGACCTGCGGCTGGTCGCGGCGATCCTTCACTCCGTCAAGCACATGGAGCGCATGGCCGATCAGTGCGTGAACATCGCGAAGATGATCCCGCTCGTCGGCCATGAGCCGCCGCGCGACGAGGAGATGCTCACGAAGGTGCTGAAGATGGGGCGTTCCGCGCGCAGTGAGGTGACGCAGTGCCGCCAGGCGTTCGCGGTGCGTGACGTCGCGCTGGCGGAGGATCTCGTCCGCCAGGACCGCACGATCAACGTCCTGAACAAGGAGATCTTCCGCATGGCGGTGGAGATCGGCGACGACGTCGACACACGCGAGTGGGCGATGTCGATGACGATGGTCGCGCGGGCGTTCGAGCGGATCGGTGACAACGCCGTGGACGTCGGCGAGCAGGTCGCGTTCATCGTCAGCGGGCTGTTCCGGGAGTTCGGCGATGCCGCGCGTGCTGACACACCGTCAGCGTGATCCGCGTCACAGTGCGTGCGGGTTTCGCCGTGTTTGCGGGACCACCTGTGAACATCCGGTGACCGGGGTGTCACCGGGCATGCACTCCGACGGTAGGTCGGTCTAGACTCATGATCGTCATGACGGACCGCACATCGGTCGGCTCCCCCGCCGACCTCACCACTGCGCCGGCTGCCCACGGCGCGCCCCTCCGTATCGCGGTCATCGATGCGGACTCTGGGTTCCTCCAGGTGCTCACGAAGCGCCTCGACCGGCTCGGCTGGGAGCACCGCGTGGTGCCCGGTCCGGTTCCCGTGGAGACCGTCGTCGCGATGCGCCTCGGCGCGATCGTCATCGATCTCACCACCCTCGGCACGCAGGCGTGGGACTACCTCGAGCGGCTCTGCGCCGCGGTCCCGGGGCTTGGCGTCGTCGTGTGCACCGGCCAGTCCACCGTCGCCCAGCGCGTGCGCGGGCTGCGGATGGGTGCCGACGACTGGGTCACGAAGCCGTGCCACCCCGAGGAGCTCATCGCTCGCGTCGAGGCCGTCGTGCGGCGCCGCCGCCGGACCGAGGCGCCCGCCGCGGTGCTCCCGGTGCGGGCCGGCGAGGTCGAGGTGCGGGCCGACCAGTTCCAGGCCTTCGTGGAGGGGACGTCCATCGACCTGACCCGCCGCGAGTTCGAACTCATCCATCTGCTCGCCGAGGCCGAGGGCCGCGTGCTCGAGCGCGAGGAGATCTACCAGCGCGTCTGGGGCCCATGGCGCGCGGCGACCGCTCGGTGGACGTGTTCGTACGCAAGCTGCGGCAGAAGCTCGAGAAGGCGTCGCCGAGCTGGCGCTACATCCACACGCATTTCGGGGTGGGGTACCGCTTCGCCCCCGAGCGCGTGGACGTGGAGCCCGCGGGCGCGCTCGAGGCCGAGCTGGCGGAGGTCGCCGCGCAGGCTGCGCGGGACGACGTGCCGGCCACGGTCCCGCTCAAGCAGAGCTGACGCTCCGCGGCCGGTAGGCTGGATGGCGATGTCCGGCGCGACCGTTCGCAACATCGCGATCATCCTCGGCCTTGCGGCCGTCGTCGCGTTCCTGCCCGGAGGCGACGACGGCGCAGCGTTCGTCGAGCAGCTGCTCTCCGCGATCTTCGTCGTCCTCATCGCGCTGATCCTGGGGCAGCTGTACCGCCGCTTCCAGAGCGACGTCTTCGGGCTCGGGGACCGGTGGCGGCTCGTGCTCTACGCGTGCGCGGGTGCCATCGTGTTCGCGTTGGCCGCGGCGTCGCGGATGCTGAGCGACAGCGGACCCATCGGGCTGGTCGTGTGGTTCGCCCTGATGGGCGGCGCCGCGTACGGGCTGTACGCCACGTGGCGGCAGTACCGCGAATACAGCATCTGACGCAGTCTCTGCGCGAAGTCGGCACAGACGCGTCTAGCTCCGTGACGCTCGCCCCGGAAGGCTCCGGGGCGTGCTTTCACCCACCACCAGGCTCCGTGCGGAACGGGGCGCCACGACCGTCGAGTTCGTGGCCGTGCTGCCCGTCGTCATCGCGCTGGCCCTCGGCGCCTGGCAGACGCTGGTCGCAGGACAGGCCGCCTGGCTGAGCGGGGGAGCGGCGGCAGCTGCTGCTCGCGCGCACGCGGTCGGCGGCGACCCGCGCGCGGCGGCGAAGTCGGCGCTGCCGTCGTCGCTGCACCGGGGCCTGCGGGTCCGCGTGGGTGACGACGAAGTCGTTGTCCGCATCGCGGTCCCGGTGGTGGTGGGCGAGCGGCGGCTCGGCGTGCTCTCGGCCCGCGCCCACCTGCGCGATCAGCAGTCATGAGGCTCGCCGGCGAACGCGGGCAGTCGACGGTGGAGGTGATCGCGCTGCTGCCGGTGCTCCTCGCGGTCGTGCTCGCGGCAGCGCAGCTCCTCGTCGCGGGCCTGGCCCGCGAGCAGGCGGGGACTGCGGCGCAGGCGGGGGCGATGGCGCTGTTGCAGGACGGGGATCCGAAGGACGCGGTCCGCGAGGCGGTCCCAGGCTGGTCGCGCAAGCGCGTGGCGACCCGTGTGCGCGGGCGGCGCGTCGAGGTGCGCCTGCGGCCGCCGTCGCTCGTTCCGCGGCTCGCCGACGCGCTCACGGCCCGCGTGGTTGCCGACGCTGGGCCGGAGACGGCGCCGTGAGCGTGATGCGGGCGCTCGTGGACCACTTCGTCGTGCCGGTGGGGGACGAGGGACCGCGCCCGTCGCGTCGGGCCGAGCCCGCGCATGGGGTCACCGCCGTGCCGCCGGCGGTCGGGCTGCTGTGCGGAGCTCGACGCGCCCGGTCGGCGGGGTGCGCGCTCGGGCTGCACCTCGTCCGCAGGCACCGCGCGGGGGCAGCGGTCGTCGTGGTGTGGACGGGCGAGGACCCGCGGGCGACGGCGAGCGCGGGGGCGCCCGCGGGGCGCGAGGCGCGGCGGTTGTCCCGCGCGCTGGCGGTGCGGGAGATCGCGGCTCGGGCCGCCGGCCGCCTGGCCGTCGCCGAGCTGCCCGCCGCTCCCGATGAGGCCGCGCAGGTGGCAGCGCAGGTGCTCGGCGTCGGCGCGGCGGTGCCCACGGTCCTCGTGCTCGCGGGCCCGCGGGAGGACCCGCTGGACGCGCTCCTGGAGTCCCGCGATCTCGTCCTGGTCGCGGGCACCGGTGACGGGCTCCTCGCAGATGTCGCCGTCGAGGCGCTGCAACGCCGCGGCGTCGCGGCCCGGCGGTGTGCGCTGCCAGCGCCGCAGGCGACGGCCATGGCCGCGCGTGGTGCCGGGCTCCTGCCTGCCGCACGGCGCGGCCTGGACGCGGCGCTCGAGGGGCTGGCGTGAATCTGCGAGACGCGTCAGGACAGGCCACGCTGATGGTCGTGTGGCTGCTGGTTGCGGTCGCCGCCGGAGCCCTGCTGCTGGGCGGTGTCGCACGGGGAATCGGAGCCGGCAACGACCGGCAGCGTGCGGCGGACCTCGCCGCGCTCGCGGCGGCACGCGCCATGCACGCACGGTTCGGTGGGCTGTTCTCAACAGGCGACGGGCATGTGGACCTGCCCGGGTATCGCGCGGCCGCAACGCGCGCCGCGAGGGAGACGGCGCGCCGCAACGGGATGGCGCACGTCCGCGTGACGTTCCCCGACGACGGCAGCTTCGCGCCGGTCAGGGTCCGGGTCGTCGTCGCCGACGCGATCGAGGTCGGCGACGAGGAGGTTCCACACCGTGCCATGGCCGACGCCGAACTCGCGCCGCCTTCGGATATCGCGTTTGCCGACGGGGCTGGAGCGGGGGAGTACCGGGGACCCCTCGCCACGCGGCAGGGCAAGCGGATGCGTCCCGACGTGGCCGTGGCGTTCGACCGCATGCACGCGGCGGCTACGAAGGCGGGCGTCCCGCTCACGATCACGAGCGGCTACCGCAGCAACGCCGAGCAGGCCGTCCTCTTCGCGCGCAACCCCGACCCGCGCTGGGTCGCGCCGCCGGGGAAGTCGCTGCACCGGCTCGGCACCGAGCTGGACCTCGGCCCGCCGGCCGCCTACGGCTGGCTGGCGGCCAACGCCACGCGCTTCGGGTTCGTCAAGCGGTACAGCTGGGAACCCTGGCATTTCGGCTACACGAGGAACGCCGGATCCAGCTCGGTCGGGTACGGCAAGGGCGGCCGGGCCACGGGCAAGGGCTCGCTGCTGCGTGACGACCAGGGGGGCGGCGCGAGCGACGGCGAACGGTCGCGCAGCCTGCCGTCCTTCGTGCCCGCGCGGTTCGCCCCGATGATCTCGAACGCCGCCCAGCGCTGGAACGTCGGCGCGGCGCTGCTGGCCGCCCAGATCTACGCGGAGTCCAACTTCAACCCGTACGCGCGCAGCTCGGCCGGGGCGCAGGGCATCGCGCAGTTCATGCCGGGCACGGCCGCGGCGTACGGGCTGAAGAACCCGTTCGACGCCGAGGCGGCGATCAACGCGCAGGCGCACCTCATGCGCGACCTGCTGCGCCAGTTCGGGGCGGTGCCGCTGGCGCTGGCGGCGTACAACGCCGGGCCGGCACCGGTGCAGCGCTGCGGCTGCGTCCCGCCGTATCCGGAGACACGCGGGTACGTCGCCAAGATCCTCGGGCTGCTGGGCGGAGCGGGGGAGCTGCCTGCCGGCGGCGGCCTCGAGGTGCGGCTGGTCGCGTGAGATGGCCGCGTCTACCATCAGCGGCCATGGCGTTCACCCTCGAGGACCGCGACGTCCGGCCGCTCACCGCAGATGAGGTTCTGCAGATGGTCGAGCTGGGCATCCTCTCCGAGGACGAACCCGTCGAGCTGTTGCACGGGGCCCTCACGACGATGAGCGCCAAGACGCCGGCGCACGAGGTCGTCAAGATGCGCCTGACGGAGTGGCTCCCGTCGCCCACCGACCCGCGGTACATGGTGCGCACGGAAGCCCCGATCAGCGTGCCCGATCGCACGAGCCTTCCGGAGCCCGACCTGGCGGTCGTGATCCGCGGGGACTACCTCGCGAGCCATCCCGCCACGGCGCTCCTCGTGATCGAGGTGGCCGTCAGCTCGGTACGCGTCGACACGCAGGTCAAGCCCGCGCTGTTCGCCGCCGCCGGGGTTCGGGACTACTGGGTCGTCGATGTCCCGGGGCGTTGCGTGCGCACGTTCGCCGAGCCGGACGGTGACGTGTACGCCGTCACGGGCGAAGCACGGGCCGGCGACCATCTGGCACCGCGCGCCGTGGCAATCGACGCGCTCGACGTCCGCAAGCTGCTCGCGGGCATCTGACCAGTACCGTCCCTGCGATGGAGCGCAACCTCATGACTGCCGAGGGCCTGGAGGCCCTGCGCGCCGAGCTCGAGCACCTCGAGACCGTCGAGCGCCGGGCCATCGCCGAACGCATCAAGATCGCCCGCGAATGGGGTGATCTCAAGGAGAACGCCGAGTACCACGACGCGAAGAACACACAGGCGCACCTCGAGACGAAGATCCTCCAACTGCGCCAGCGCCTGGACACCGCCGAGGTCGTCGAGGTCACGAAGGGTGAGACCGTCGGGTTCGGTTCCACCGTCACGGTCAAGGACGAGACGAGCGGTAAGGAGACGACGTACCGCCTGGTCTCCTCGCGCGAGGCGGACCCCGGCAAGGGCCTGATCTCGTTCGAATCCCCCGTTGCCGCGGCGCTGCAGGACAAGCGCCCCGGGGACGTCGCGGTCTTCGCCACACCCCGCGGCGAGCGCCGCTTGGAGATCGTCTCCGTCAGTTGAACGCGGACGTCCGTACGGACATCCGTATGAGCTTCGTATGGGTGACCCTCAAGCCCGGACCCGCCTCACCCGAAGTAGTGAGGGCCATGGAGGCTTCTTTCGTCGCAACGGACTGCGGCGCTTGGCGGGACGCGATCGATGCTGGGGTCGCGGCCGACGTCACACGCGCCATCGATCAACTCGCGGAGTTCCCCGTGCTGGATGCCACCGTCCAGCGGATTCTCCAGCTGTGCGACGAACCTGACGCCACCACGGCCGATCTCGTCGGCGCCCTCGAGCGCGACCAGGCCTTCGCCGCGAACCTGCTGCGCTACGCCAACTCGGCAGCACTCGCCCGGCCGATCCGCGCCAAGACGGTCCGCCAGGCCGTCATGCTCGTCGGCCGCCGCGCGCTGCGCCGCCTCTCCCTTGAGGCCGCCACCTTCCGCTTCCTCGAACGTGCGCCGGGCAACGGCGGGACGGTCCGCGGGCAGCTGCACCTGCACGCGGTCTCCGTCGCCGTCACGTCGGCCCTCGCGGCCGACATGGCACGTGTCCGCGGCGAGGCGCCGCACCTTGCGGGCCTGCTGCACGACATCGGCAAGCTCGTCCTGCCGATCGCGTTCGGCGAGGACACCATCGAGCAGATCACGAGCCAGCACCCGAGCGGCCAGGGTCGCGTCGCGCTCGAGCGCGAGATCCTGGGCATCGACCACGCGCTCGCCGGCGCGCTGCTCGCCGAGCGGTGGGGCTGCGCCCCCGAGGTCATCCAGGCCATCGCCTTCCACCACGGCGGGCCGACGGGCATCGCGGTTCCCACGCCCGAGACGGCGTGCGTCCAGCTGGCCAACGGCGTCGCCGACATGCTCAGCGGCGGCGAGGCCGACCACCCGCTGCTCGAAGCCGCGATGCAGTGCCTCGACCTCGACAACGACGCGCTCGACCGCCTCGCCGAGACCGCCAGCACCCCGCTCGGGGCCGTCGCGAACGGCCGGCTCGGCGAGCAGATCTCCGACACCTCCCAGCTTGCGCAGCTCGACGACCTCACCGGCCTTGCGAATCGCAGGCACTGGCTGCAGACCGTCCGCGGCGACCTCTCCGAGCGCGGCACGGGCGCCGCCCTCGTCGTCTCCGTCGGCGGGCTCGCCGACGTCACCCGCACCCACGGCTACGGCGCGGCCAATCTCGTCCTGACCGAGGTGGCCCGGGTCGTGTCCCGGCACGGACTCGCGGGCCGCATCGGCGGCGTGGTCCTCGGCGTCTGGATCGATGGCACGGCCGATGAGGCCATGGCGGCCGGCGCGCTCATCGAGGCGGAGGTGGCCGCCGCCGAGCGTGACGGCACACCGCCCGTCGAGCTGCACCTCGGCGTGGCGAGCGCACCCGCGGACGGCACCGACCTCGCGCTGCTGCTCGAGGCCGCCGACGAGGCGTCCGCGCGCCAGCGCGACGCGGCTCGCGACCGAACGCCCCACCGCGACGACGTCGCGATGGATCACCGCCGCGCGGCCTGAGCGCGCCCCGCCGGCCCAGGCGCGTCAGCGCACAAGCCCCTTCTCCCGGACGATCGCCCAGTCGAGCATCTTGTAGCCGACACGGTCGAAGACGACGGTGACCTGCCCGTCGCCGCCGCCGGTCACGGTGCCGGGCCCCCATGACGCGTGTTCCATGCGCGTGCCGACCGCGGGCAGCCCGTCGGTGCGCGGGGCGCCCGCCCCCTCGTCGCAGCGGTCGCAGTTGCCGCACGGCGGCGCGTACGCCTCGCCGAAGTACCCGAGCAGGAATGCGCGACGGCAGCCGTCGGCTTCCGCGTAGCCGCGGATCATGTCGACGCGAGACCGGTCGAAGGACTCGCGCTCGACCTCGAGACGCGCGGCGTCGTCGACCGCCGCGGCGAGCGCGTCGTCGTCCATCGCTCGTGCTGCCCCGGTCGCCGCGACCGCGCCGTCGGCCGACACCGTCACCACCCCCGCTCGCTCGAGCCGGTGCAGCGCGGTGCCCAGCCGCGCCTCGGACAGATCGAGCTCGGCGGCGAGGACGGCATGCGCGACCGCATCCTCCCGCGCGCGCAGGCCTCGCGCGAGCACGTCGAGCTGCTCACGCTCGACCTTGCCGGCGGCGTGGAAGCGACGCAGCCCGAGGTCCTGAGGCCGGTAGAAGAGCACGGCCTTCGCCGGCTCGCCGTCGCGCCCGCCCCGGCCGATCTCCTGGTAGTAGGCGTCGACGGACTCGCTGACGTCGTGGTGGACGACGAACCGCACGTCGTCCTTGTCGACACCCATGCCGAACGCGATGGTCGCGACCATGACGTCGACGGTGCCGGCGTCCATGAAGGCGTCCTGGGCCGCATCGCGCTCGCGGGCGGTCATCCCGGCGTGGTAGGCCCCGGCGCGCACACCACGCGCGCGCAGCGCCTCCGCCACGTCGTCGGTCTCCCGCTGCGTCGCGCAGTAGACGATCCCCGGGCCGGGCGCGGCGGCAGTCACCCAGTCCAGCAGCGCGCGGGTCTTGCGCTGTCCGTCTTCGTGCCGGTCCACGGCGAGGTGGATGTTGGGCCGGTCGAACCCCCGCACGATGATCTCGGGGTCGCGCAGCTCCAGCGCGCGCACGATCTCCTCGCGGACCGGCGGCGCCGCAGTGGCGGTCAGGGCGAGGACCGGCGGACGACCGAGGGCCTTCGCCGCCTCGGCGAGCCGCAGGTACTCGGGCCGGAAGTCATGCCCCCACTGTGAGACGCAGTGCGCCTCGTCGACCACGAAGAGGGAGGGTCCGGTCTCGCGCAGCCGCGCCACGACGTCCTCGCGCGCGAGCTGCTCCGGGGCGAGCAGGACGAACTCGAGCTCACGGTCCTGCAGGCCGGCGAAGACCGCCTCCCGCGTTCGCGCTGACATCGTGGAGTTCAGTGTCGCCGCGCGGCCGTACCGGACGTCGGCGACGGCGTCGGCCTGGTCGGCCTGCAGCGAGATGAGCGGAGAGACGACGATCGTCGGCCCTGGCAATCGCAGGCCGGCGAGCTGGTAGATCGCGGACTTCCCCGAGCCGGTCGACATCACTGCAAGCGTGTCGCGGCCGGCGAGCACCGACGCCACGCCCTCCGCCTGCCCGGGCCGCAGCCGGTCGAAGCCCAGGCGCTCGCGCGCCAGCTCGGCGATTTCGTCGGTCGCGGTCACGGGGTGGGCACGGTATCGACCTATCCTCGAACGGTGGCCACGGAAGAGCAGCTCAGTCGCACCGAGCGCCTGAGACAGCAGCGGCGCAACCTCCCGGACGGCCCCGGCGTCTACCTCATGCGCGACGCGCGCGGCCGGGTGATCTACGTCGGGAAGGCCAAGTCGATCCGCAAGCGGGTCAACAGCCACTTTTCGAAGCCCGTGACGAGGGGCGCGAAGGACATGGTCAGCGAGATCGACCACATCGAGTTCCTCCTCGTCTCCAGCGAGTCCGAGGCGCTGCTGACCGAGCAGAACTTCATCAAGCAGTACCGGCCGCGGTTCAACATCCGCCTGCGCGACGACAAGAGCTACCCGTTCATCGCGATCTCGATGGACGAGGCGTACCCCCGCGTGTACTTCACCCGCGAGCGCCATCGCAAGGGCCGCCTGTACTTCGGCCCGTACTCGAACGCCAAGCGCGTGCGCAGCACGCTGGACCTGCTCGGCAAGATCTTCCTCTACCGCTCGTGCAACGGACCGGAGCCGGGGCGGCGCAGCGGCTCGCCCTGCCTCGATTACTACATCAAGCGATGCGGAGCGCCCTGCGTGGGGTACGTCGACCAGGCCGAGTACCGCGAGGCGATCGACGGCGTCGTCGACTTCCTGCAGGGACGCTACCGCGAGATCGAGCGCGACCTCGAACAGAAGATGCAGGAGGCCGCCGCCGCGCAGGAGTTCGAGCAGGCGGCGCTCGAGCGCAACCGGCTGCGGGCCGTCAGGGATCTGCTCCAGCGCCAGCGCGTCGCCAACGAAGCGGTCGGCACACTCGACGCCGTCGCGGTCGCGGTGCATGGCACCGACGCGAACGCCCAGGTCTTCCAGGTCCGCGACGGCGTGCTCTCCGACCGCCAGTCCTTCTACCTCACGAACGAGACCGAGGGCGAGGTCGCCGAGGTCATCGAGGAGTTCCTCCTGCAGTACTACGGCGGCGCGCTGTCGATCCCCGCGCAGATCGTCATCCAGGGCGAACTGGAGGACGACGAGGTCGATGCGATCGAGGAACTGCTCGCCGAGCGGCGCGGGGGTCGGGTCGAGCTGCGGCGCGCCGAGCGCGGCGACAAGCGCCGGATCCTCGAGCTGGCCGAGCGCAACGCGAAGCTCGCGCTCGACCAGGAGAAGCTGAAGTCCGAGCGCCAGCGCCAACAGCGTGTCGAGGCGCTCGACGAAATCCAGCGCGAGCTGGGCATGGACACGCTGCCGATCCGCATCGAATGCTTTGACATCTCGAACCTCATGGGGACGAACACCGTCGCGTCGATGGTGGTCTTCGAGGGCGGCGCGCCGAAGAAGAGCGACTACCGCCGCTTCAAGGTCCGCGGGACCACCGAGGGCGTGCCCGACGACTTCGCCGCGATGGAGGAGGTCCTCGGCCGGCGGATGGCGCAGTACGAGACGCAGCAGGACCTCTCGCCGCACGACCCCAAGCGCAACGAGTCCTTCGCGTCGTTGCCGAGCCTCATCGTCATCGACGGCGGTCCCGGCCAGCTGTCGGCGGGCATGCGCGCGGTCCAAGGCTTCCGCGAGCGCGGCGTGACGATCGTCGGCCTGGCGAAGAAGCTGGAGGAGGTATGGGTTCCCGGTCAGCGCACGCCGCTCGTCCTGCCCCATGACACGCACGGCCTGCAGTTGCTCCAGCGTGTCCGCGACGAGGCCCACCGCTTCGCCATCACCCATCACCGCCAGCGGCGCGACAAGGGCATGAGCGTCTCCGTCCTCGACGATCTGCCGGGCATCGGCCCGGTGCGCAAGCGCACGCTGCTCAATCACTTCGGCTCGCCGGAGGCGGTCATGGCCGCATCGCGCGAGGAGCTCGAGGGCGTGCGCGGCATTCCGGCGAAGACCGCGCGGGAGCTCTACGCGCTCCTGCATCGCACCGGCGACTGAGCGCGCCGACCTCAAGAAAGGCGAGACACGGGCCGATGCCTCCCTGGATGCCCGTCGACGATGCCCTCCGGCCGCTCCTGGATGTACTCCCGGCGATGGTCGGCTACTGGGACCGCGAGCTGCGCAACCGGCTGGCCAACGAGGCGTATCGCGACTGGTTCGGCGTTGGACCGGACGAGATGTACGGCATGCACCTGCGTGAGCTGCTCGGCGAGCGCCTGTACGCGCAGAACATCGAGCCTTCGACCCGGGCGCTGGCCGGTGAGCGCAGCACCTTCGACCGCACGCTGTCCGATGCCGCCGACCGGCCGCGGCACGTCCAGATCTCCTACCTCCCCGACGTCAGCGACGGCGACGTCCAGGGCTTCTACGTGCTGGTGACCGAGGTCACGGCGCGGGTTGAGGCCGAGCGCGCGGCGACCGGGCAGCTGGAGCGGTACCGCTCCATCGTTCGCAGCGTGCCGAACGGCTTCATCGTCCTGTTCGACCGCGAGCTGCGCTGCGTCGTCGCCGACGGCGAGGCGCTGCGGCTGTTCGGTCACGACCGCGAGACGCTGGAGGGCCGAACGCTGCATGAGGCGCTGCCCGCCGACACCGTGGCGACGGTCGAACCGCACTACCGGCGCGCGCTCGCGGGTGAGCGCTCGGCGTGGGACGGCGCGGTGGGCCGCCGCGTGCTGAGCATGACCGTGGGGCCGGTCCACGATGAGGCCGGCGCGGTCATCGGCGGCTTGGTCGTCGCCACGGATGTGACGGAGGAGCGGCGGGGCGCGGCGATCGGCCGGGCGATCGAGGAGATCGCGAAGGCGACCGCGGAGGGGAGCACACTCGCGCAGGTCACCGACCGGGTCACCTCGATCATCCACGACATCTTCGGGCTCGACCACGTGGCGCTCGTGCAGGTCGAGGGCGACGGCCGTCACGGCCGGATCGTCGCGCTGAGCCCGCCGAGCGACGGCCTCGGCATGGCCTTCCCGCTCGATCGTGGCGGCATCGCGATCAGCCACGCCGTCACGACCGGCCAGCCATCGCTGCAGCACTACGACCCCGAGTACGACGAGGTCGCTCGGCGGCTGCACGGCCACGGTCTGCGTGTCGGCGGCGCCGCGCCGATCCGCGTCCGCGGAGAGCTCTGGGGCGCGCTGGTGCTCGCGTCGCAGGCCCCGGCGGCGATGGACGAGGCGCTGCCCGAGCGGCTGGAACGCGTCAGTGAGCTGGTCGGCCTGGCGATCGGGAACGCCGACGCGTGGGAGGCGCTCCGGCGCGAGGCGACGACCGACCCGGTCACGGGCCTGCCGAATCACCGCACGTTTCATGAGCGCCTGAACCTGGGGCTGGCGGAGGCCCGGCGCGACGGGCGCGGCTGCGGTTTGATCCTGCTCGACCTCGATCACTTCAAGGCGGTCAACGACACGCACGGCCATCCCGCGGGCGACACCGTCCTGCAGGAGGTCGGACGGCGCCTGGCCGCAGTCGCGCGCGGGCACGAGCTTGCGGCCCGCGTCGGCGGCGAGGAGTTCGCCCTCATCGTACGCGGCGTCGACGAGTCCGGGGCGCGGACGGTGGCCGAGCGGGCGCGACGGGCCATCGCCGACCAGCCGTTCGCGGACGTCGGCCGGGTCACGGTATCCGCGGGTGTCGCGGTGGAGTCCGCACCGGCGCCGCACGGGGCGGCCGACCTGCTCGCCGCTGCAGCCGATCGCGCGCTCTACGTCGCCAAGCGGACCGGCCGCAACCGGGTCGTCGGCGCGGACGGCCTGCACATCGGGGACTGATCTCCCGCGGCGCCCGCCCCGGCCGGTAACGTCCGCCGCGACCGTGGCCGAGACCGACACGCCCCCCACCGAAGCATCCACTGCCGAGCCGGCGCCGAGTGCGTTCGACGAGTTGGTGATCATCACCGGCTTCTCCGGCGCCGGGAAGTCCACGGCCATGAACGTCTTCGAGGACGCCGGCTACTTCTGCGTCGACAACCTCCCGCCGGAGATGATCCGCGGCCTCATCGAACTCTTCGTCCACGAGGGGGCGAAGGTCGAACGCGCCGCGGTCGTGTCCGACGTGCGCGGCGGGGAGTACTTCGAGGCGCTGCGCCGCGTGCTCGGCATGCTCGGCCGCCAGGGCATCAAGCATCGGGTGCTGTTCCTCGACGCCGAGGAGCAGACGCTCGTCAACCGCTACAAGGAGACGCGCCGCCGCCATCCCCTCGCGCCGACCGGGAGCGTGGTGCAGGGCATCGCCCGCGAGCGCGAGCTGCTCGACCCGGTGCGCCCGTACGCGGACGCGGTGATCGACACCACGGGCCTCGCGGCGGCGACGCTGCGGCGCAGGATCGCGTCCGAGTTCCTGCCGCGCCAGACCAGCGTGCCGCTCGCGCTGACGTTCTCGAGCTTCGGCTTCAAGCACGGCCCGCCGCGCGACGCCGACCTGACCTTCGACGTGCGGTTCCTCCCGAATCCGCACTGGGAACCGGATCTCAAGCCGCTCACCGGATTCGATTCCCGCGTGGTCGAGTATGTCGCCCGCGAGGGCAAGCTCGAGGAGTTCTACGCGCTGCTCGTCCCGCTGCTCGACTTCCTCATCCCGCAGTACGAGGCGGAGGGCAAGGCGCACCTGTCCGTGGCGATCGGCTGCACCGGGGGTCGGCACCGCAGCGTCGCGATCGCCGAGCATCTCGGCCGGCGCTACGGCGAGCGTGAGGACCTGCGCGTCGAGGTGACCCACCGCGACGTCGAGAAGGGGACGCCGCCGCGATAGCGGCGGCCCCCGCCGCCTCCGCTCGAGGCGCCGCACGCCGACGGATCGAAGACCGGGGACCGCCGCGTGGCGGCGGTCACCTCGCGCAGAAGAAGACGGCGTTCCGGGTCCCCCTGGGCTTCGTCGCGGCGGTGGCGTTCGCATTCTCCGGACTGCGCTGACCTCACCCGCACCGCCGATCCGGCACGCACGCGGTAGATTCCGGCACTCGCGCGGGCAGTACCCCTTCGCCCGCGCCCGAGCTCGCGAGCATCACGCCCAGGAGGAACTCCCGCCCTATGCCCGTCAAGGTAGGCATCAACGGCTTCGGCCGGATCGGCCGCAACGTGTTCCGCGCCGCCAAGGCCGCGAACGCTGACATCGACTTCGTCGCGGTCAACGATCTGACCGACAACACGACGCTCGGCCATCTCGTGAAGTACGACTCGATCCTCGGCCCGTACCCGGGTACCGTCGAGGTCACCGACGAGGGTCTCGTCGTCGACGGCGATGCGATCAAGGTCTTCGAGGAGCGCGATCCGGCGAACATCGACTGGGCGTCGCTCGGCGTCGAGGTGGTCATCGAGTCGACCGGCTTCTTCACCGACGCCAACCAGGCGAAGGCGCACCTCGGCGGCTCGGTGCAGAAGGTCATCATCTCGGCGCCCGCCAAGAACGAGGACATCACGCTCGTCCTCGGCGTCAACGACGACCAGTACGACGCCGAGCAGCACCACATCATCTCCAACGCGTCGTGCACGACGAACTGCCTCGCGCCGTTCGCCAAGGCGATCAACGACGCGGTCGGCATCGAGCACGGTCTCATGACGACGATCCACGCGTACACCGGCGACCAGCGCCTGCTCGACGCGCCGCACAGCGATCTGCGTCGTGCGCGCAGCGCCGCGACGAACCTCGTCCCGGCGTCGACCGGCGCCGCGAAGGCCGTCGGCCTCGTGCTGCCCGAGCTCAACGGCAAGCTCAGCGGGTTCGCGGTGCGCGCTCCCGTCCCGACCGGCTCGGTCGTCGACCTCACCCTCGTGCCCAAGCGCGAGACCACGGTCGAGGAGATCAACGCCGCGGTGAAGGCCGCCGCCGACGGCCCGATGAAGGGCATCCTCGCCTACACCGAGGACCCGATCGTGTCGACGGACATCGTCACCGACCCGCACAGCTCGATCTTCGACTCCCTGCTGACCGTCGTCATCGACGGCACGCTCGTGAAGGTCGTCTCCTGGTACGACAACGAGTGGGGCTACTCCAACCGCGTCGTGGACCTCGTCCAGCGCGTGCTGCCGTAGCCGGCGCCGTGCGGACCCTTTCCGACCTGAGCGACGTCGCGGGCAAGCGCGTCCTCGTCCGCGTGGACTTCAACGTCCCGCTCGACGGGGACGGGCACGTCGCCGACGACACCCGCATCCGCGCCGCGCTGCCCACGATCACGTGGCTGCGCGAGCGCGGGGCGCGGGTCATCCTCGTCAGCCATCTCGGTCGGCCGAAGGGTGAGGTCAACCCGGAGTTCTCGCTGCGACCCGCGGCGCTGCGCCTCGCGTACCTGCTGGACGCGCCGGTCGAGCTGGCCGACGCGGTCGTCGGGCGCGAGGTCGAGGCCGTGGCGCACAAGCTCGCCGACGCCGAGGTGCTGCTGCTCGAGAACGTGCGCTTCGAGCCGGGGGAGACCAAGAACGATCCCGAGCTGGCGAAGGCCCTCGCGGCGCTCGCCGATGTCTACGTCAACGACGCGTTCGGCGCCGCGCACCGTGCGCATGCGTCGACGGAGGGCGTCGCGCACCTCGTGCCTGAGAAGGCCGCAGGCCTGCTGCTGCAGCGCGAGGTCGAGACGCTCAACGGCATCCTCGCCGACCCGGCGCGCCCGCTCGTGGCGATCGTCGGCGGCGCGAAGGTGACCGACAAGATCGGTGTCATCGACCGCTTCCTGGAGGTCGCCGACGCCGTGCTCATCGGCGGCGCGATGTGCTTCCCGTTCTTCAAGGCCCAGGGTCACGCCGTCGGCGGATCGCTGTGCGAGGAGGAGGGCATCGAGCCGGCCAGGCGCGCGCTGGACACCGGGGGCGGCAGGCTCAAGCTGCCGCTCGACCTCAAGCTCGGCCGCGCGTTCTCCGCCGACACCGAGACGCAGGAGCTCGATGGCCTGGACGTCCCGGACGGCTGGATGGGCCTGGACGTCGGCCCGAAGACCGCTGCGGCGTACGGCGACATCATCAAGAGCGCGGGCACCGTGTTCTGGAACGGCCCGATGGGCGCGTTCGAACTGGAGCCGTTCAGCGCCGGCACGCGCGAGGTCGCGGTGGCCGTGGCGGACTGCCCGGGCACGACGGTCGTGGGCGGCGGCGACTCCGTCGCGGCGGTCGTGCAGTTCGGGCTGGAAGATCGTGTGACCCATGTCTCGACGGGCGGGGGCGCCTCGCTCGAGCTGATCGAAGGCCGGAAGCTTCCCGGCGTGGAGGCACTGACATGAGCCGGACTCCGTTCATCGCGGGCAACTGGAAGATGCACAAGACCGTCCAGGAGGCGGAGGAGTTCATCTCCGGCCTGCTGCCGAAGGTCTACGCGGCCGACGGTGTCGACGTGGCGATCTGCGTGCCGTTCACGGCATTGCAGGCGTGCGTGGACTCCACGCGCGGCTCGCGCGTCGAGGTGTTCGCCCAGAACATGCACGAGGCCGACTCGGGCGCGTTCACCGGGGAGGTGTCCGCCCCGATGCTCACGGAGCTCGACGTCCACGGCGTGGTGCTCGGCCACTCCGAGCGCCGGCAGTTCTTCGGCGAGACCGACAAGGCGCTGGCGAAGAAGCTGCCCGCCGCGCTGGCGGCCGGGCTCAAGCCGATCCTGTGCGTGGGCGAGACCGAGGAGGAGCGCGACGCGGGCGACACGCAGCGCAAGCTCCGCCACCAGGTCCAGGAGGGACTGCACGACCTGACGCCGGCACAGGTCGCCGAGGTGACCATCGCGTACGAGCCGATCTGGGCGATCGGCACGGGCAAGACCGCCACGCCGGAGATCGCGCAGGACGCGTGCTCGTTCGTTCGTGCGCTCGTGAGCGACAAGGCGCCGGAGGCGGCCGAGGTCGTCCGCGTGCTCTACGGCGGGTCCGTGAAGGGCTCCAACGCCAAGGAGCTGCTCGGCCAGGAGGACATCGACGGCGCCCTCGTGGGCGGTGCGTCGCTGGACCCGGCCGGGTTCAGCGAGATCATTGATGCGGTGACGTAGATCCCGATGGCTGATCGCTTCCCGCAGGTGTGTCTCGTGGTGCTCGACGGGTGGGGCCTTGCCCCCCCCGGCCCGGGCAACGCCGTCGACCTGGCGCAGACGCCGGTGTTCGACGAGCTGTGGGCCCGGTACCCGCACACCACGCTGACGGCGTGCGGTCCGGCGGTCGGCCTGCCCGACGGGCAGATGGGCAACAGCGAGGTCGGCCACCTCAACCTCGGCGCGGGCGCGGTCGTCAAGCAGGACCTCACGCGGATCGACGAGGCGTCGGCCACCGGCGCGCTGGCGGCCAACGACGTCCTGCGCGACGCGATGAACGGTGCACCGCGCGTGCACCTCATCGGGCTGGTCTCCGACGGCGGTGTGCATGCGAGCCTCGAGCACCTCGAGGCGCTGGTGAACCTGGGCGCCGAGCTCGGCGTCCCGGACCTCGTCATCCACGCGTTCACCGATGGGCGCGACACCTCTCCGACCGGCGGCGAGCGGTATCTCACCGACCTCGAGTTCTGGTGCGAGAAGTCCGGCAACGCCCGGGTCGCGAGCGTCATCGGCCGGTACTACGCGATGGACCGCGATGCGCGGTGGGAGCGCATCCAACAGGCATACGATCTGCTCGTTCACGGCACGGCCGCGCATCACGCGGTGTCTGCGCGCGAGGCGGCAAGGGCCGCATACGCGCGCGAGGAGACCGACGAGTTCATCACCGCCACCACGGTCGGCGCCGAGGGCACCATCCGCCCGGGCGACAGCGTCATCGCGTTCAACTTCCGGCCCGACCGGATGCGCGAGATCACCCGGGCGCTGGCCGACCCGGCCTTCACCGACGTCGACCGCGCGGGCACTCCGGTCGTCGATCGCTACGTCACGCTCACCCAGTACGACGAGAGCTGGGACTTCCCGATCGCGTTCCCGCCGGCCCGGCCGTCGGTCACGCTGCCGAGCGTCATCGCGTCGGTCGGCGGTACACAGCTCCACGTCGCAGAGACCGAGAAGTACCCGCACGTGACGTACTTCTTCGCCGGCGGCGAGGAAGAACCCGAGCCGGGCGAGCGCCGCGAGCTCGTCGCCAGCCCGCGCGACGTGCCGACCTACGACTTCAAGCCGCAGATGAGCGCGAACGAGGCCGCGGACGCGTTCGCCGGCGCGTGGGAGGAGGCGGGCGGGTTCACGTTCGCCGTCATCAACTTCGCAAACGCCGACATGGTCGGCCACACCGGCGACATCCCGGCCGCCATCAAGGCTGTCGAGACGGTCGACGCCTGCCTCGGGCGGATCGTCGCCGCGGTGCAGGGCACCGGCGGCGCGCTCATCGTCACGGCCGATCACGGCAACGCCGACGAGATGCTCGAGGACGACGGGTCGCCCGACACCGCGCACTCCCTGAATCCGGTGCCGTTCGTCGTCACCGATGAGGGCGCGACGCTCGACCACGAGGGTGGTGTCCTCGCGGACGTCGCGCCGACGGCGCTCGCGCTGCTGGGCATCGAGCAGCCGGCCGAGATGACCGGCCGCTCGCTGCTGGTCTGACGGTCAGCGCTCGCTGTCGAGGGTCGCCATCTGCTCCTCGGGGTAGCGCGACCCGGCGGCCGCATCTGCCGGGACCGCCCGCTCGATCGCGGCGAGCGCGTCGGCGTCGAGGTGGACGTCGAGGGCGGCGAGCGCCTCGTGGAGACGCTCGCGAGTTCGGGCCCCGACGAGCGGCACGATGTCCTCGCCCCGCGACAGCACCCACGCGATCGCGACCTGGGCGACCGACGCGTCGAGGTCGTCGGCGATGCGTCGCAGCTCCTCGACGAGCCCGAGGTTGCGCTCGACGTTCCCCGCTGCGAAGCGGGGGATCCACGCGCGGAAGTCCTGCGGGGCGAGCGAGCGCCCGGCCGACCAGTGGCCGCTGATGAGGCCGCGCGACAGGACGCCGTAGGCGGTCACCGCGATGCCGAGCTCCCGGCAGGTGGGGAGGATCTCTCGCTCGATCCCGCGCGCGACGAGCGAGTACTCGATCTGCAGGTCGGTGATCGGCGTCACGGCCGCAGCACGGCGGATCGTCTCGGCGCCGACCTCCGAGAGGCCGGCTGCACGGACGTAGCCGGCATCCACGAGCTCGGCGATCGCGCCCATCGTCTCCTCGATGGGGACGTCCGGGTCGAGCCTCGCCGGCCGGTAGACGTCGACGTGGTCGGTCCCCAGGCGGCGCAGCGTGTAGGCGAGCGCCGTCTTGACGGTCCTCGGCCGTGCGTCGTGGCCGAGCCACTGCCCGGCGGGGTCGCGCTGCGCGCCGAACTTCACGCTGATGCGCACGTCGTCTCGGTCGCGGCCCTCGAGTGCTCGCCGGATGAGCATCTCGTTGTCGCCCATGCCGTAGAAGTCGCCGGTGTCCAGGAGGACGACGCCGGCGTCGAGGGCGCTGTGGATGGTCGCGACGCTCTCGGCGTCGTCGGCCCGGCCGTAGAAGTCCGACATGCCCATGCAGCCGAGGCCGAGCGGGAAGTCGCCGAGGTGAGGGGAGGTCGTGGTCATGGGGTGACCGTATGCTCGGCGGCGGTCCGGACCAACGCCGATCCGGCGTACACTCACAACCGTGAGGTGTGAATCGGGCCATGACTGACCTGCGTGCCCTGCGCGTCTTCGCCGCCGTCGCCCGGAACCAGTCGTTCAGCCGTGCGGCAGATGAGCTCCACGTGTCGCAGCAGGCGGTGTCACGCACCGTCGCCCGGCTGGAGGACGAGCTGCGGATCCGGCTCCTCGACCGGACCACGCGCGCGGTCGTCGTGACGCCCGCGGGTGCGGCGCTCGCCGGCGATGCCGAGCGGATCCTCACCGACGTTGACGTCGCGCTGGAGCGGGCGCGTGACATCGGGCGGGGTGGAGCGGGTGGCACGATCCGGCTCGCGGCCACGCCGGCGATCAGCGGGCATGAGCTGCAAGCCGCCGTCCGCGCGCTGCGCGCCGACGTCCAGGGCGTGGCGGTCCTGATCGATCGTATCCGGCCGCGCCGCGTCGCCGCGGCGCTCGCGGCCGGGGAGATCGACGTGGTTCTCGGACGGACGGCGTCGGCCTCGGACGGCATCGAGGTGCGGCGCGTCGGCGGCACGCCGGCCGCCGTCGCGCTCGCCGCAGGCCATCCGCTCGCCGGTCGCGAGGCGCTCGCGCTCGACGACCTCGCCGGCGAGCGGCTCGTCGTGTGGAACCGCACCTCGACGTACACCGAGATGCTTGTCGGCGTCTTCGCCGACGCGGGCGTGGCGGTCGAGCCCGTGGAGTCGTCGGTCGTGGGCAGCGAGGACCAACCCGACGTGGCCGCGGGCGTCGGCGTCGCGCTGGTGGCCGGCACGACGCCGGCGCCCACGGGCGTCGTCCTCGTGCCGTTGCGCGACCGTGTCGAGCTGCCCGTCACCGCGAGCTGGCGGCGTTGGGGCGCCCCGCCGCTCGCCGCTCGGTTCGTCGCGGCCGCGGAGTCCGCGCTCGGAGCCTGACGGCTCCCGGGAGGGAACCCGCTCGGCGCCCCATCGCTGCATCGCGAGGATCCCAGCGGGAGGGACGGTTCGGCCCGAGACCCACGGCGTACGACATGACGGTGCCCTGGGAGAACCCGCCGATGACCGTGCGCGACCAGTCGAGGTCGTACTCGTCGGCGCCACGGCCGTGCAGCAAGATGAGCCCGCCCTCGGGCGTGCCCGCCGCGGGCCGCTCGACGTAGGGAGGGCGTCGCTCGTCACGACGACACCTCACTGGTCGCGCGCGGGTTGGGCAGGGGCACGAGGGTCTGCTCGAGCTGCGGGCGCAGCCGCTCGTGCTGGGGCGGAAGCTTGAGGGCCTCGCCGAGGCTCGCCAGCGGCTCGTCGACGTCGAAGCCGACATCGCCGGTCGCCAGCTCGAACAGCACCCCGCTCGGGATCCTGAAGTAGACCGAGTGGAAGTACTGGCGGTCGATGATGGGCGTCGGGTGGGCGCCCGCGTCGGCGATCGTGCCGCGGAACGTGTCCAGCTCGGCGTCGTCGGCCGCGAACCACGCGATGTGGTGGATCGTGCCGGCGCCCGGGATGCCGCGGGCATCCGGTGCGGGATCGAAGGACAGCGCGCCCCGGCGGTCGACGCCGGCGGCTTCGAATGTCCCCGGCGAGATCTCGCGCATCCCGAGCGTCCTCATGAGCGGGCGGCTCGGCTCGGGGTCGCCGTACGCGCGCGCACCGTTGAAGCCCTGGATCGTGTGCTCGGCGGGGATGTCGTCGGCGGTTGCGCGCAGCGGGAGGTCGGGGGTGCGGTTCGGGAGCAGGACGTGCTGGAGGCCCTCGAAATCCTCGAAGCGCAGCTGGTCGCCCTCGTAGTGCGCGTCGACACCCTCGGCCTTCAGGCGCTCCGCCCAGAATGCGAGGGAGTCCTCGCTGTCCACGCGCCACTCGATCCGGTACGGCATGCCGTCGCCGTGACGGCCCCGTGCCGCGTTGGGGAACTCAAAGAACGTGAGGATGCTGCCGGGCGCGCCGCGCTCGTCGCCGAAGTACAGGTGGTACACGTCGGGCGCGTCGAAGTTGACCGTCTTCTTCACCAGGCGAAGACCCAGCACGCGCGCGTAGAAGTCGACGTTGCGCGGTGCGTCGGCGGTGATCGCGGTGATGTGATGCAGGCCCTCAAGAGCCATTGTCGCGTCCTCTCGGCCGATAGTTGTATATGCAGCTATATCAGGTGGTTGTCTGTGCAACCACGACCGACTACACTCCGATGCAGCATGGCAACCGCTGCACGACCTGCCCAGGATGAGGCGCTTTCCGATCTCGAGCTTGGCGCATGGCGGGGAATGCTCCGCGTGCACGCCCAGCTCGTGAAGGCCCTCGATGCGAACCTGGAGGCTGTCCACGGCCTCCCGCTCTCGCACTATGACGTCCTCGTCCAGGTGTCGCACGCACCCGGACAGCGGATGCGCATGTGCGAGCTCGCAGACGGCGTGCTGCTGAGTCGCAGCGGCCTGACCCGGCTCGTGGACCGCATGGCGAAGGACGGCCTGCTCGAGCGCTGCGCCTGCGAGGACGATGCGCGCGGTTCGTTCGCGTGTCTCACGCCCGCGGGGCAGGCGCGGCTCGACGAGGCGCGCCACACGCACCTCACCGCCGTCCGCGAGCTGTTCCTGCAGACGTTCACCGACGACGAGCTCGCGCAGCTCGCGGGTCTCTGGCAGCGCGTGCTACCCGCCGCGGAGGCGCCGGACGCGTCCTGCTGCGACGGCTGAGCCGATGGAACTCGGCCTTTACACGTTCGCCGAGCTGAATGTCGACCCGCGGACGGGCCGCCCGCTCGGGGCCCAGCAGCGCCTGAAGGACCTCCTCGAGGAGATCGAGCTGGCCGACCAGGTCGGCCTCGACGTGTTCGGCGTCGGTGAGCACCACCGGCCGGACTTCGCCGTGTCCGCGCCGGCCGTCGTCCTTGGCGCCGCCGCGGCGCGCACGCAGCGCATCCGCCTCAGTAGCGCGGTCACGGTCCTCAGTTCGGACGACCCCGTCCGCGTCTTCCAGGACTTCGCCACGGTCGACCTGCTGTCCGGCGGACGCGCGGAGATCATGGCGGGGCGGGGGTCGTTCATCGAGTCCTACCCCCTGTTCGGCTACGACCTCGACGACTACGACGCGCTGTTCGCCGAGAAGCTCGAACTGCTGCTGGCGTTGCGTGAGCAGGAGCACGTGGTCTGGGCCGGTCGGCATCGCGCCTCGATCGAGGGCCGCGGCGTCTATCCGCGCCCGGTGCAGGACCTGCTGCCCGTGTGGATCGCCGTGGGGGGCACGCCGGCCTCGGCAGCCCGCGCGGGGATGCTCGGTCTGCCGCTGGCGCTCGCGATCATCGGCGGGGCGCCCGAGCGGTTCGCGCCGTTCGCCGACCTGCATCGTCGAGCCGCCGCGCAGGCGGGGCAGCCCACGCCGGCGTTCGGCATCAACTCGCATGGCTACATCGCGGACACGTCCCAGCGCGCGGCCGACGAGTCGTTCCCGTCGTTCGCCGCCGCGATGAACAAGATCGGCGCCGAGCGGGGCTGGCCGCCGATGACGCGTGCCGACTTCGACGCCGCCCGCGAGCTCCGCGGCGCGGACTTCGTCGGCAGCCCCCAGGAGGTCGTCGAGAAGATCCTCTTCCAGCACGAGATCTTCGGGCACGATCGCTTCCTGATGCAGATGACCGTGGGGGCGCTGCCGCATGCGCAGGCCATGCGGTCGATCGAACTGTTCGGCACGGAGGTGGCGCCGGTCGTGCGGCGCGAAGTCGCGCGCAGCAAATCTGTTGCGAACTGACTGAGATTTGCTACTCTCCTGACACGGAAGCCTTTCCCAGCGTCCCAGGAGGTCATCGACATGGCAATCGTGCAGTGGGGTCTTGAGCCCCGTCCCGCCCGCGAGCTCACCTCGCTCCAGTCCGAGGTCAACCGCCTCTTCAGCTCGTTCTTCGAGCCCAGTGCCGCCCGCTCCGCGAGCGCCCCCGCCGCCAGCCGTGGCTGGTACCCGGCGATGGACGTCATCGAGCGCGGCGATCAGTACGTCCTGCGCGCCGATCTGCCCGGTGTGCGCGAGGAGGACATCTCCGTCGAGCTCGACGGCGACGTGCTCACCGTCTCCGGCCGCCGTGAGGCCGAGCATGACGAGCAGCGCGAGGGCTTCTCCCGCGTCGAGCGTGTGACCGGCGAGTTCACGCGGGCGCTCACGCTCCCCGAGGGGGTCGACGCCGAGAAGATCGAGGCGTCGTACGACCGCGGCGTGCTCGAGGTCCGTGTCCCCAAGCCCGAGCAGGCACAGCCGCGCAAGGTCGCGATCTCGGTCGGCGACCGCCCGGCCGACATCGAGGGCTGACGCTCCCGCAGCCCGCCGAAGGGCAGATCCACGTCCTGGAGGGCGACAGGTATCTGCCGTTCGGCGGGGGTGGTGCGCTGGTAGCGTGGCGCGCCCTGTGAGCGCCCTCGAGATCCTGCACCGCGACCCGAACTCCCGCGCCCGCGCGGGGGTCCTCCACACCGCGCACGGCGACGTGCGCACGCCGGGCTTCGTCCCCCTCGCCACGAAGGCGACGGTGAAGGGACTTGAGCCCCGCGACGTGAAGGCCCTGGGCTACGACATCGTCCTGGGCAACACGTTCCACCTCTTCCTCGCGCCGGGCCACGAGCTCATCAAGCATTTCGGCGGCCTGCACGAGTTCATGCGGTGGGACGGTGCCATCGTCACCGACTCCGGCGGCTTCCAGGTCTTCTCGATGGGCCACGGCACGGTGGCCGACGAGATCAAGGGCCGCGCGCCCAGCGGCACCGAGCGCGCCGGGCGCATCCTCGAGATCGCCGAGGAGGGCGTGCGCTTTCGCTCCTACATCGACGGCGCCGAGAAGTTCATGGGCCCGGAGACGTCCATGGAGATCCAAGCCGCGCTCGGCAGCGACCTGGCGCTCGTCTTCGACGAGTGCACGCCGTTTCATGCCACCAGGGACTACACCGCGCGGTCGACCGAGCGCACGCACCGCTGGCTCGACCGCTGCCTGGCCTGGCACGGCGGGCACGTGGGCGGGCGGGATCGGGATCAGCTCGTGTACGGGATCATCCAGGGCGGGGTCTACGAGGACCTGCGCACCGAGTCCGGCGAGGCGGTCGCGGCCCGCGCGGTGGACGGCATCGCGATCGGCGGCTCGCTCGGCGAGCACAAGGAGCAGATGTACGAGGTCGTGGGGTGGAACACCGCGACGCTCGGGGACGACCCGCGTCCGCGCCACCTGCTCGGCATCGGCGACGTCGATGACCTCATCCGAGGCGTCGAGCTCGGCATCGACACATTCGACTGTGCGATGCCCACGCGCCTGGGGCGTCACGGCGTGGCCGTCGTGCCCGACCCTGAGAAGCGCTGGCGGATGGACATCACGGGCAAGCGCCATGAGAAGTCGGAGGAGCCGCTCATGGAGGATTGCCCGTGCCCGGTCTGCGAAGCCGGCATGACCCGCGGCTACCTGCGGTATCTCGTGCGGCACAAGGAGCTGTCGGGCCTGCGCATGGTGACGTTGCACAACCTCGCGTACATCGCGCGGCTCATGGCCGACCTGCGTGACGCCGTGCTCACGGACACGCTCGCCGAGCGCGCCGCCGCCCTGCGCGCCGGCGGCGCGCCGCGCACCGGCCTGCTCTGACGCGCGCCGCGACCGGGTCGAGAGCAGGGACGGAGCGGGCGCTGGACGAGGCGCTCGCCACGCGAGCGAACAGCCCAAGCGAGAACCCGACGACAACACCGGGATCAGGCGGCGGTCTTCGAGCTCGCGTCCTCGGGCTCGCTCGGTGCCCACGGCGTGGCATCGGCGATCCGCACGGCCTCCGCGATCGCCGGGTCGGCGCCGCTGCGCGGGAACGTGAACTCGAACAGGCCGCGGCCCAGCAGCGCGGGACGCACCCACCACGGCGCGACCACGGTCTGCGCCCGCCGCTCGATGCCCTGCTCGATCGCCTTCGCGGCCTGGCTGACCGGCACCGGCTTGAAGAGCTTGCCGGGCTGGTTGGCCTGCATCTTCTGCGTCGCCTCGTGCGAGAAGCCGGTGCGAACGAGGTCCGTGTCGATGAAGCCGAAGTACGCGACACCCGCCCTGGTCCCGGTGTGCGCGATCTCCTGCTGCATGGCGCGCGTGAGGTTCTCCGCAGCGGCCTTCGTCGCGGTGTACGGGCCCATGAGCGGCGCCGGTCCGGGCGCCGACAGCGAGGCGATGGTCAGCAGATAGCCCTGGCGCTCGATGACGGGGTTCATCGTCGCGCGCAGCGTGTTCCACACGCCGGTGAGGTTCACCGCGACGGTGCGCTCGAACGCGTCGTCGGGCAACGTGCGGACCGTGCCGACGGGGGAGATGCCCGCGTTGGCGATGGCGACGTCGATCCCGCCGAAGCGCGTCACGACGCTGTCGACGGCGTCGCGCAGCGCGTCACGGTCGGTCACGTCGGCGTGGAACCACGCGGCGTCTCCGCCCAGCGCGGCGGCCTCGGCCTGCAGCAGCTCCGGCTCGAGGCCGACGAGGGCGAGCTTCGCGCCGCGCGCCGAGAGGCGCTTCGCCGCGGCGAGCCCGATGCCGCGGGCGGCGCCGGTGATGAGGATGACCTTGCCCCGGGGGTCGTAGTACTCGCGTGCCATGGCCCTCACCCTACCTGCAGGTCGCTGCGGCGTCAGCGCGTGTTGTCGTCGACGAGCTGCTGCATCTGCGAGACGATCTCCTGGGTGGTGTTCCCGGTGATCTCGCGCGTTTGCACGGCCTGTTCGCTCGCGCTGAACGCCAGCCAGCCCGCCACCGCGAGGATCGCGATGATCGTCGCCAGCGCCAGCCAGCGGCCGAGGTGCCGGTTGCCCGCGTCGCGCTGGGTCTCGTCTCGCGCTTCACGTGCCAGTGCCTGCTGCTCGGCAGCGCGCGGCTCGAGCCGTCGCACGGGCGCCGCGCGCGTGGCCTCGGTTGCCCCGAGCACGCGCGTCTGGTCGGTGACGCCCTGCACCGGCGCGCCAGAGGCTCCGGCGTGCAGGGCCAGGCGCATCTCCTCGGCGGAGGCGAACCGGTCGTCGGCCTTCAGGGCCAGTGCCCGCTCGATCGCCGTGGCAAGGCCCGCGGGGATGCTGCGGTCCATCGCGTCGAGCCGCGCGGGCGGCTGGCTCTGCTGCAGCAGGACGAGTTCGGTCAGCGACGTCGCCTGGTACGGCAGGCGGCCGGCGAGCAGCTGGTAGACGACGACGCCCAGCCCGTAGATGTCCGAGCGCGGCGTGGCGGGCTCGCCGTGCGCCTGCTCGGGCGCGAGGTACGCGGCGGTGCCGAGCACCGAGCCGACCTGTGTGATCGACGAGCTGCCCATCGCCTTGGCGATGCCGAAGTCCGCGAGCTTCACGGTGCCCTCGTCGGCGCGCAGGATGTTCCCGGGCTTGACGTCGCGGTGGACCACGCCGTTGCGGTGCGCGTAGTGCAGCGCCCGGCACGCGCCGTCGGCGAGGTGCAGGACCTCGTCGAGCGACAGGCGCCCGTGGTCGCGCAGCAGCTCCGCGCAGGAGTGGCCCTTCACGAACTCCATGACGATGAAGTGGCGGCCCGACACCTCGTCGAACCCGAAGTCGAAGACCTGCACGATGTTCGGGTGCACGAGCCGCGCGGCGGCGAGCGCCTCGCGGCGGAACCGGGAGATGAACTGCTCGTCGTCGGCGAGGTGCTCGGCGAGCAGCTTGACCGCGACGTCGCGCTCGAGCCGGCGGTCGAACGCGAGTTGCACCGTGGACATGCCGCCGGTGCCGACGCGCTCACCCAGTTCGTAGCGGTTGGCGATGACCACGCCGCTCACGGGATGACCTCCGTGCCGTCGCCGACGCCCGCACCCCCGGGGTTCGGGTCCGCGTCGGGCGGCGTCACACCGCCGGTGTCGGTGGTCGGGGGCGGCGTCGTGGTGGTCGTCGGCGTCGTGGTGGTCGGCGTCGTGGGCGCGGTCGTCGTCGTGGTCTCGGGCGTCGTCGTCGGGGTCGTCTCGGGTGTCGTCTCCGGGACCGTCGTCGTCTCGGTCATGTCCGTCGTCTCGGTGGTGCCCGAGTTGCAGTCCTCGACGCTCTGCCCGCGCAGCCGGTCCAGGCCCTGGGTGAGGTTGTCAACGAGCACCGGGTCCACGCTGGACGGCAGGTTGTCGATGCCCTCCTGCACCTGGCGCAGCTGACCGTTCAGGTCGCTGCAGTCACCGCGCTCGACGAACTCCTGCACGTCGGCGAGCTGCTCGTTGAGGTTCGACGCGTCGGCCTGCGGGATCCCGTCCTTCGTCCCGCCGCACGCGACGAGGGCCGAGGCGGCGAGGCCGAGCGCGAAGGCGCAGCAGAGCAGCAGCAGGGGACGGCGCACGCTCACTGACCGTACTGGAGGCGCTCGGCGAGAGATGAAGGGAGTCCTGCGGCCAGGATCGCGGCGGCGGCGCCCTCGATGTCGTACTCGGTGCGCCGCCACTGCGCCGTCCACGCGGTGGTGTCGAGCAGGAGCCAAGCGGCGCGGGGATCGGCATCGCGCGGCTGGCCCACGGAGCCGGGGTTCAACAGCCACTTGCCGGTCCCGATGCCCGCCAGGGCCCCGGCGGCGCGGGTCTGCCCGTCGACCGATGACCCCGCTTCGAGGGTGAACGACAGCGCGACGTGGGTGTGGCCGATGAGGGCCACGCGCTGCTCCTGGACGTCGAGGCAGCGCGCGGCGAGCAGCGAGCTGAGCACGTACTCCCAGATGGGGTCGCGGGGGCTGGCGTGGAAGAGGCCGATGTCCTCCTCCAGACCGTCGGGCGCGAGCCGCTTGAGGAACTCGACGTTGTCGAGCTCCAGCTCATCCTGGGTCCACCGGGCCGCGACGGCGGCGTTGCGGGAGAAGTCGTCCATCGGCATGATGCCGGTCACGACGAGGTCGTGGTTGCCCGCCAGGCAGATCGCGCAGTGCTCGCGCGCCAGGCGCACGCACGCGTTGGGATCGGCCCCGTAGCCGACGAGGTCGCCGAGGCACCAGGCCTCGTCGACGTCCTCGGTGCGGGCGTCGGCGAGCACCGCCTCGAAGGCGTGTCGATTGCCGTGGATGTCGGACAGGACCGCGATGCGCATGTGCGACAGTGCGTGGGGTGCTTCGGGAACGTCTGCGCCTGCCCGCCGCGGTCGTCGCGGCCGTGCTCGTCGCCGAGGTGGCCGTGCTGGTGATGCAGCCGCGGGACGGCGTGGTGGAGCCGGCGCCTGTGCGGGCGCAATCGTACT
Source organism: Solirubrobacteraceae bacterium (assembly GCA_051306365.1). GTDB lineage: Bacteria > Actinomycetota > Thermoleophilia > Solirubrobacterales > Solirubrobacteraceae > Svornostia. The sequence goes on along the minus strand of JBPPNC010000011.1, from coordinate 9,265 downwards.
TCAGTGCCGGCGAGCTTCAGCGCGCACGGGACTTTCGCCGGCCCCAGCTCGCGCTCCTGGGGGTCACGTTCCTCATCGAGGCGGGCGTGCTCATCGCGCTCGTGGCCCGCCCGCCGCGGCGTCTGCGCAACGCGCGGCGGCCGGTCCTGGCCGCGGCGGCGGCGGGCGCGGGGATCGCCGTGACGCTCGACGTCGCGACGCTCCCGGTGCGCGCGGTCATGCGTGAGCGGGCGATCGATGTCGGCCTCGTCACGCAGGCGTGGACGGGGTGGGCCCAGGACGTCGCGCTGTCCGCTGCGATCGGGGCGGCGATCGCCGGCGTGGGCGCGGCGGGGGCGATCGCGCTCATGCGGCGCTTCCCACGGCGCTGGTGGCTGCCGGCGTCGGGCGTCGTCGTGGCCTATGGCGTGGTGAGCATCTACCTCGCCCCGGTGGTCCTCGACCCGCTGTTCAACCGGTTCACGGACCTGCAGGGCCCGGTGCGCGACGACGTCATCGCGCTGGCCGAGCGGGCGGGCGTGGACGTGGGGGAGGTCCAGGTCATCGACGCCAGCCGCCGCACCACGGCGGCCAACGCGTATGTCGCCGGCCTGGGATCGACCAAGCGCGTGGTGCTCTACGACACGCTGCTCGAGGAGTTCGAGCCCGAGGAGATCCGGCTGGTCATCGCCCACGAGCTCGCGCACCAGCACCACCACGACCTGCCGCGAGGGCTCCTGTACCTCGCGATCGTCGCGCCGTTCGGGATGCTCGCGGCCGCGCAGCTCACGCGGCGCCTGGCGCCCGAGCCGCGCGAGGACGGCCGCGCCGGGCCCGAGACGCTCCCGGCGCTCGCGCTCTCCGTGGTGGCCGTCGCGGCGGTGATCGGCGTGATCTCCAACCAGCTCTCGCGGTCGGTCGAGGCGCGGGCCGACAGCTACGCGCTGGAGCTCACCGGCGAGGCCGCGCCGTTCATCGCGTTCGAGCAGCGCATCGCCCGCCAGAATGTCAGCGACCCGGACCCGCCGGACGTCGTGACGTTCCTGCTCGGCACACACCCGCCGATCATCGAGCGGATCGGGGCGGGCGTCGCCTACAGCGGGTCGGCGAACGCCCGCCGCGCCGCGGGGTCGCGCCACGGCGGCGGGTGACCGAAGCGGGTGAGCGCCGGCTCGATTCTAGGCGTCGGACTCCGGCAGATTCCGGATGCCCTGCTGGGTGCTGTAGCGCCCCACAGCGTCCTGCAGCGCGACGCTGAGCTCGGCTGCGAACTGCGGCGAGAGGTTCATCCGCGAGACGACCACGCCGGGAATCTCCTGCTCATCGACCTCGTGGTCCACCCGCGCGAACGTGATGGTGAACTCGTAGTCGGAGAAGGAGACGTTCGCGAAGTTCGCGTACGTGCCGGCCATGATCTCCGGGCTGAAGTGCAGGTTGATGGAGCGCTCGGGCCCCGCGTCGTTGTCGACCATGGGCGTACTATCGCACCGCGATGCGCTTCATCGTCCTCGCCGTCGGTCGTCTGCGCCCGCCGTACGTCGACGACGTGCAGCACTACCAGAAGCTCATCGCCCGCCAGGCGCGGGTCGAGGTCGTCGAGCTCCGCGAGGAGGAGAGGGTCGGCAAGCGCATCCCGGAGCAGGCGTTCGTGTCGGTCCTGGATGTCGGCGGGGAGGAGATGGACTCCGTCGCGTTCTCTTGCTTCCTCGAAGACCGCCGGCAGGCGGGGCGGGACGTGTGTTTCGTCATCGGCGGCCCGAAGGGGCTGCAGCTCGAGCACCAGATCGACCACCGGCTGTCGCTGGGGCCGATGACGCTGCCGCACCAGCTCGCGCGGGTCGTGCTGCTCGAGCAGCTCTTCCGCGGGCACAAGATCCTTGCCAACGAGCCCTACCACTACTGACTCGAATACGCTGGCGGCATGTCCCCGTCGCCCGCCGCCACCGCACCCCTGGACGTGCTGCGCGGCGCGCTGCGGGAGTCGGCGCAGGCCATCGGGGGTGACAGCCAGGCCGGCGAGCGGGCCACGCTCGAGCGGCCCAAGCGCGACGACTTCGGCGATTACGCCACGAACGTCGCGATGCTGCTCGCGCCCGTCGTCGGAGGTCCGCCGCGCGACATCGCCGGGAAGGTGGGGGAGGAGCTTCAGACCCGCCTCGGCCCGCTGCTCGAGCGCGTGGAGGTCGCCGGGCCGGGGTTCCTGAACCTGTTCCTGTCCGACGGATGGCACGCGACGGCGCTCGCGCACGTGCTCACCGCCGGGGACGCGTTCGGTGGCGGCGAGGCGCCGGTCGCCGAGAAGATCAACGTCGAGTTCGTCAGCGCGAACCCCACCGGGCCGCTGCACGTCGGCCACGCGCGCAACGCCGCGTACGGCGACGCGCTGTCGCGGATCTTCTCCTTCCACGGCCACGAGGTCACCCGTGAGTACTACGTCAACGACTTCGGGTCGCAGATCGCGCGACTTGCCGAATCCGTGCAGGCGCGCGCCAAGGGCGAGGACGTCGCCGAGGACGGCTACCAGGGCGACTACGTGCAGGCCATCGCCGACGCGATCCCGGACGCCGCGACGATGGACCTCGACACCCTCGGACAGCGCTCGGTCGCGCTCATGACCGAGCGGATCCGCGATTCGCTGCATTTCTTCGGCGCAAACTTCGACGTGTGGTTCAGCGAGCGCTCGCTGCACGAGCCCAAGCCGGCGCTGGCCGGGCAGGACCCCGTCACGCACGCGTTCGAACGGCTCGCCGAGCTGGACCAGACCTACGCGCACGAGGACGCGCTGTGGCTGCGCTCCACCGCGCACGGGGACGACAAGGACCGGGTGCTGGTGCGCTCCACCGGCGATCACACGTACTTCGCCAGCGACATCGCGTACATGCTCGACAAGCGCGAGCGCGGCTTCGACCGGCTGATGTACGTCCTGGGCGCCGACCATCACGGCTACAAGGCCCGGATGGCGGCGGCGTACGAGTCGCTCGGCGGCGACGTCGCGTCGCTCGACCTGCTCATCATGCAGTTCGTCCACCTCGTCGAGCGCGGCGAGCGGTCGTCGATGAGCAAGCGCAGCGGGGAGTTCGTCACGCTCGACGATCTCGTCGCGGAGATCGGCGTGGACGCGGCGCGGTGGTTTCTGCTGCAGCGCAGCCACGACACCACGATCGACCTCGACCTCGATCTCGCGCGCGAGGAGTCCAGCGAGAACCCCGTGTACTACGTGCAGTACGCGCACGCGCGGATCGCGTCGGTGCTCGACAAGGCCGGGGCCGATCGGGTGACCGCGGCGCTCTCCGCCGAGCACGTCGCCGTCGCGATGCACCCCGCCGAGAAGGCGCTCGTCAAGAAGCTCCTGATGTTCCCGGCCGAAATCGCCGAGGCTGCGGAGCGCCGTGCCCCGCACCGGATCTCGTCCTACGCGCTGGAGCTCGCCAAGACGTTCACGGCCTTCTACCGCGACTGCCAGGTCGTGGGGGCCGAGGGCGACGGGGTCGAGGACCTGCGGATCGCCCTGAGCGTCGCGTCGCAGACGACGATCGCCACGGCGCTGCGGCTGCTCGGGGTCTCCGCTCCGGAGACGATGTAGCCGAGCCCACTACAACGAGTAGACGAAGTCCAGCCCGACCTTCTCCATGAGCTGCTGGGCCTCGTCGTTGAGCGTCGTCATCTCGCCCGTGAGCAGGAGGACGCCCATGACGATCAGGACCGCCCCGGAGATCGCGGTGATGACGAGGTAGTGGTTGCGCAGCCAGCGAAACGTCGTGGTCGCCCGGTCGAACGCCATGGCGAACAGCAGGAACGGGATCGCCAGGCCCAGCGAGTAGAACGCCAGCAGCACGCCACCCTCCCCGACCGTGTCCGACGCGGACGCGGCGGTGAGGATCGAGCCGAGCGTGGGCCCGACACACGGGGTCCACGCGATCGCGAACGCGGCGCCGGCGATGACCGGACCGCCCGTGGCACGCACCATGAGCGCCTCGGGTCGCCATTCCCTGTTCAGCCGGTCGATGAACGGCGTGAGCAGGAAGTAGACGCCGAGCAGGATGATCACGATGCCGGCCGCCTGCTCGAGGGCGCGGCGGTTGTCGGAGAGCACCGATCCGAGGCCGGTCGCGGTCATGCCGAGGGCGACGAAGATGATCGTGAAGGAGACGCAGAAGATCGCGCTGGGCCAGAGGACGTCCCGCGCGCGGTGGTCGCCCTCCTGCAGTTCGGCGACGGTCACGCCGCTCACCGCCGCGAGGTAGCCGGGGACGAGCGGGAGCACGCAGGGCGAGATGAAGCTGGCGAAGCCGACCGCGAACGCCGCGACGATCGTCGTATCGGCGGCGGCGAGGATCATGGGTCGTAGCGGGCGAGGTCTTCGTCGAGGCGTGCGGCGTCCTCGGCGCTGAGCTCGGGGCCGCCGGCGGCGAGCCCCGTCGCGGGGGCCTTGCCTCGCCGGCGCCGCCGCGGCAGCAGCGCGAACAGCCCGACGGCGAGCAGCCCGATGAGCAGGACCGGCACGACGTACGCCGCGATACCGAAGCCGTCGTCCTGCGGGTCGGCGAGGACGTCCTCGCCGTACTCGGCGACGAGCGCGGCCTTGATCTGCTCCTTGTCCTGCCCGTCGGCGATGAGTTCGCGGATGAACGCGCGCTGCTCGTCGGCCTGCGGGCTCTGCGCCGTGTTCAGCGGCATGCTGCAGGTCGGGCACATGACCTCGTCCTCGACGTCGGGCAGCGTCGCCTCGGCGGCGAGCCCGGCGCCGGGCAGCGCGAGGGCGAGGGCGAGGGCGAGGGTGAGGGCGAGGGTGAGGGTGCGGCGGATCATGCGCCGACCCGCTGCAGCGCCTGGTCCATGAACTCGTCGTCGACCTGTCCGCGGGAGATCGCGACGATCTTCCCGTCGCTGTTGATGACGAACGTCTCCGGCAGCGCGTCGGTCCGGTAGTCCTCGGCGAGCTTGCCGTCGACGTCGCGCACGCTGGGGAACGTGATGCCCTGCTCCTGCACGAACCGCTTCGAGGCCGGGCTCGCGTCGCGGTAGGTCACGCCCAGCACGGTGCCGCCGACGGCCTGCAGGCGTTTGTGCGCCTTCTCGAGCACCGGCGCCTCGTCCTTGCACGGCCCGCACCACGACGCCCAGAAGTTCACGACCACCGGCTTGCCCTTCAGGTCGGCGAGCGACGTCGGGCCGTCGCCATCGAGCACGGGCAGCTCGCGGTCGGGCGCCGTCGGCGTCTCGCCGGCTTGCACGGCGGAGTCCAGCGACGTGTCGTTGCCGTTGGCGGTCAGGCCGTAGACGAGCAGCGCGATGAGCGCTGCGGCCGCAACGGCGACGACGATCGGTCCTGCCCGGGACATCACCTCCAGGGTACGGGACCGCCCTGCGCGGGCCGGGGCCCGCGGTGGTCTACCGTCCGGGTATGAACTTCAAGAAGCTCACTCAGCAGGCGAAGAAGATCGTCGATCAGCGCGGCGGCACCGAGTCGCTCAAGCAGGACGCCCGGGAGCTGCAGACCATCGCGAAGAGCAAGGGCAGCGTGTCGGACAAGGCCAAGAAGGCCGCCGACGCGCTGAAGGAGCCGGGCGCGCGCGGCCAGCGTCCGCCGTCGCACTGACGGCCGGTAGCATGGTCGCCACGCGGACGTAGCTCAGTTGGTAGAGCGCAAGCTTCCCAAGCTTGAGGTCGCGGGTTCGAGGCCCGTCGTCCGCTTGTCCACCACCTGCGCGGTGTGGCCGGACCCTGAAGTACCGTCCCGCGCATGCGCCGAGCCCTCTGCCTGCTCTCGCTCGCCGTTGCCGCGGCCGCCTTCGCGCCGGTCACTGCGAGCGCCCAGTCCGCCACCACGTGCCCGGCGACCTTCCAGGTCCTGCACGACGATCGCATCGGGGCGCTGAAGCTCCCTGCCGGCGCATACCAGATCACGGCCACCGGGCTGTCGTGCTCGCAGGCGTCGAAGCTCTTCACCCAGTTCCTCAACGACTGGGACGGCAGCCTGCCGAGCCCCTGGCGCGTGGGCACGTCGCGCGCGCAGTTCGTGCGCGGGAGGAGCGGCACGAACTTCACGGTCACGCGCGTCACGACGCCGGCCACGCCCGGTGCGTGCTCGGGCACGTTCGCGATCTTCGAGCCGGTGAACGCTGCGGGCCTGCGCGTCGGGCTCGGCCACTGGGCGCTCAGCGTCGCGGGCGGGTTGTCGTGTACCACGGCGTTTCAGGTGTTCGCGCAGACGGCCGACGCGAACCTCGTGCCGCCCGGGTGGACCGTCGACCCGGCGACGAACACCTTCCGCCGCGGCGGGCGGAGTTTCGTCGCGACGAACCAGGGCAACGCCCCGTCGGGGATCGGCCGCTCGACCGGCACGCGGTGCCCGGCGACCTTCCGGGTGCTGAACAACGACCGGATCGGCTCGCTGTCACTGCCGAAGGGCAGCTACCTCATCACGCTGCTCCCCGGGGGCGGGCTGAGCTGCCCGATCGCCTCAGACCTGTTCGCCGCGTTCCTGCGCCACCCGAACGGCAGGCTGCCGTCCCCGTGGCGCCTGAACGCGCAGAGCGCGACGTTGACCCGGGGTGCCGGCTCGGACATCGGCTTCCAGGTCGAGCCGGCGCGCGTGGCGCGCTGAGCGCCGGGCCTCGAGGCGATCTTTGTGCTCGTGACTGCGTCGCCGTGGCCGCCGGCGGCGGTGCCCACGAAGGTGGCGCCGGGTGTCTCGGGAGGCCTACCCCTTCCGGTAGTTCAGGGCCCACCCAACGGCGGCCCGACGACGGTCATGCCGGCGGCGGCGCCCAATGCGCGGAACGCCGCCGGGATGTCGGCGCCCGCATCGAGCGCGGCGAACGCGTCGAAGAATCGTTCCATCCCTGCGGGGGTGAAGAGGACGAGGAGGCGCGCGGGCGTGTCCCCGGAGTTGCGGAATGCGTGGGGCACACCGCGCGGCACGTAGACGAACGTCCCCGTGGGCGCGTCGGCCTCCTGGTCGCCGATGCGGAACTGCAGCTCTCCCTCGAGGACCAGCCAGATCTCATCCTGCGCGTCGTGGACATGCACTGGTGGCCCGTCGCCCGGCGCGATCGTGTTCTCCAGCGCGGTGAGGCGGCCGCCGGTCTGCTCACCGCGGATCTTGAAGATGAGCGGGCCGCCGGCCGGGCCTTGGATCGCCTCGCCGTCCTGCGGTCGGACGACGTGCGCCTGGGCCTCGGTCATCGCGGTGCTCCTGGGTCGGGGGAGCCCGAGCATATCCCCACGCTGGACAGGCCGTTGTCCACTTGTATACTAGTGCGCATGCGGATCCCGCTCAGTGATCGCGTCGGTGGAGGGGCCGCACGCGATCAGGTCTATCTCGCCGTGCGCGAAGCGATCGTCAGCGCCGAGCTCGAGCCCGGCCGTCGTCTGTCGGAGAACGAGCTGGCCGACCGCCTCGGCGTCTCGCGCACGCCCGTCCGAGAGGCGCTCGTGCGGCTGCGCGACGAGCGACTCGTCGCAATCGTGCCGCAGCTCGGCACGTTCGTCACCCTCATCAGCGACGAGGCGATCGCCGACGCGGCGTTCGTCCGCGAGGCGCTGGAGTGCAGCGCCATCCGCCTCGCCGCCGAGCGCGCCGAGCCGGCCGCGCTGGAGGAGATCCAGGCCAACCTCGTCGCGCAGGAGCGGGCCGACGCCGAGGGTGACCACGACGCGTTCGACGTCCTCGACGACACGTTGCACCGCAAACTCTGCGAGCTGTCCGGACACGAGATCGCCTGGGCGCTCGCCCGCCGCGCAAACGGCCACCTGGACCGGGTTCGGCGGCTGAGCCTGCCCGAACCCGGGTATCTCGGGGAGATGATCGCCGAGCATCGCGCGGTCGTCGCCGCCGTCGCCGACGGCGATCCGGATCGCGCCGAGCAGGAGCTGCGCCACCACCTGCGGATGGTTCTGAGCCAGGTCTCAACCATCCGTGACGCGCATCCCGACTACTTCGAGGAGAGCTGAGGCATGGCCGCCAGCGCCGCACCGACGTCGTCCACCCTGACGCCCGCCGTGCGGCGGGACCTCTACGAGACCATGGTGCTCAACCGCGTCTTTGAGACCGAGGCCGAGCGCCAGTACAAGGCCGCCCGCATCGGCGGCTACTGCCACCTCTCGTCGGGCCAGGAGGCCATGACCGTGGGCGCCATGCACGCGCTCGCCGAGGACGACCTGCTCATCACGGGGTACCGCTCGCACGGCTTCGCGCTCGCGCGGGGCGTTCCGCCCGAGGCCGTGATGGCCGAGCTCTTCGGCCGAGTCGACGGCTGCGCCCACGGACGCGGCGGCTCCATGCACGTCCTGGACCCGACCCGCGGCTACTACGGCGGCTGGGGCATCGTGGCCGGGCAGCTTCCGATCGCCACGGGCCTCGCGCTCGCGCTGCGCCGGCAGGGCAGGGATCAGGCGGTGCTCTGCGAGCTCGGCGACGGTGCCGTGAACATGGGTGCGTGGCACGAGTCGCTGAACCTCGCGGCCCTCTGGGATCTGCCTGTCGTCTTCCTCGTCGTGAACAACCGCTACGGCATGGGGACCGCGGTCGAGCGCGCCTCCGCCGAGCCCGATCTCTACAAGCGCGCCGCCGCCTACCGCGTCCACGGTGAGCGCGTGGACGGCGACGATCTCGACACGATGTTCGAGGCGGCCGACCGGCTGCTGAGCATCGCGCGCGCCGAGCACCGGCCCGCCGTGCTCGAGGCGATCACCTACCGCTACCGCGGGCACTCCGTCGCGGACGCCGGTCTGGCGTACCGGACGAAGGATGAGATCGCCGAGCACCAACAGCGCGATCCGATCACGCTTGAGCGCGCGAAGCTGCGGGACGCCGGCGTGAGCGACGAGGATCTCGACGCCGTCGACGCACGCGCCGATGAGCGAGTAGCCGCCGCGGTGCAGGCCGCGCTCGACAGCCCCGAGCCGAGCGTGGACCGTCTCGCGTACGGCATGCACGCCCTGGGAAGCGCCGAGCAGTTCTCCCGGATGCGCCCAGGCAGCCCGTTCGGCGAGGAAGCGCTGACGTTCGACGCCGGACTCGGCGCATGAGCACGGTGGAAGCCCGGACCGGCACGAAGGTCATGAACTACCGCGAGGCGCTGCGCCTCGCGCTGCGCGAGGAGATGGAGCGCGACGAGCGCGTCTTCCTCATGGGCGAGGAGGTCGGCGTATTCGAGGGCGCGTACAAGGTCTCCGCCGGCCTCCTGGACCAGTTCGGCGAGGAGCGCGTCCGCGACACGCCGATCAGCGAAGAGGGCTTCGTCGGCGCCGGCGTCGGGGCGGCGATGCTCGGAGAGCGGCC
>JBPPNC010000009.1:0-34230 GCA_051306365.1 Solirubrobacteraceae bacterium | reverse complement strand
ACCAATGACCTTGCGCCATCCATGTTGCGCTTCGCACGAGCGCTGGTCCGCTCACCTCGCGGCGCTCGCACCGTCGCCTTCCCGACACTTCTTCGGAACCTCTTCAGCGGGGCTGTGGGAGTGCTTACGCGCCACTGGTCCCATGTGGGCGTTCGTGTTCCCCGTTGAGGAGTCACCTGCAGGACGTGCGACTCGATCTGCTCGTCGCCGACGTTGTCGCGTGGGCCCGGCGGCACGCCCAGGACGTGCGCGCTTCGAGCTGCAGGCCGAGCCGACCGTCGCCGACGCCGATCCCGAGCGGCTCGCCCGGGACGTGCGCAACCTGCTCGACAACGCCGCGACGTCCCCGGCTCCGGCCTCGGGCTCGCCATCGTCCGGCAGGCCATCGAGGCACAGGGGGGCGAGGTGGTCGTCGACGGCGCGGTGCCGGGCGGCGGCGCGCGGTTCGAGATCCGCCTGGCGGGCGCGACCTGGCGCCCCCGGTGATGCGATCCGGCAGTGACCGGAGCTCCTGTTCCAGCGCCCCCTCCGCTTGGAACGGACTCGTTGCACGGACATGTGCGATGTGCGCCATAGGCCGCCGCCAAGACGAACGAGAGGCCCGGTGCGCCGATTTCCCGCAAGGTGCGGGATGCCGGGCAGCCTGCCCAGGGCGTAGGTTTCGGGGCCCGATGCGCACGATCTCCCTGCATGACACGAGTACCGGCCGCCTCACGGAGGTCCGGCCCCGAGAGCCCGGCAAGATCGGCATCTACGTCTGCGGGCCGACGGTCTACGCGCGCATTCACATCGGCAACGCGCGGCCGTTCGTCGTCTTCGGCCTCCTGCGCCGCTTCCTGCGCGCGGAGGGCTACGAGGCGACACTCGTCATCAACGTCACGGACGTCAACGACAAGATCTACGACGCTGCGACGGCCGCCGGGGTGGCGTCCGCGGACCTCGCGCGGGAGATGACGGCGCACTACGTCGCCGACACGAACCTCCTCGGTCTCGGCCGCCCCGACCACGAACCGCTGGCCGGCGAGACGATCGATGGCATGATCGACCTCATCGCCGCGCTCATCGACCGTGGCCACGCCTACGCGGCCGGCGGCGATGTGTATTTCCGGGTGCGCAGTGACACCGCGTATGGCCGGCTCTCGCATCGCGACGTCGACGCCATGGACCAGGGCGAGGGTGTCGAGGGCGCCGATCGCAAGGAGGACCCGCTCGACTTCGCGCTCTGGAAGGCCACGAAGCGCGGCGAGGACACCTCGTGGCCGTCGCCGTGGGGCGAGGGGCGCCCGGGCTGGCACATCGAGTGCTCGGCGATGGCCGAGGAGCACCTCGGTGTCGGCTTCGAGATCCACGGCGGCGGCACGGACCTCGTCTTCCCTCACCACGAGAACGAAGCCGCGCAGACGCGCTGCGGCCGGGGCGCCGAGCTCGCCCAGGTGTGGATGCACAGCGGCCTGCTGCTCATGGGCGCCGAGAAGATGGCGAAGTCCGTGGGCAACGTGGCGCTGCTGCACGAGGTCGCCGAGCGCTGGGGCCGCGACACGCTCATCTGGTTCTTCTGCACCGGGCACTACCGGCGGCCGCTGTCCTTCGACGACGACACGCTGGAGGCCGCGCGCTCGCGGGTGACGCGCATCCGCGACCAGGCCCGGCGCCTGACCGACGGCCCGTCGCCGGCTGAGATGGGCGCCTACCGCGAGCGGTTCTTCGACGAGCTGGCCGACGACTTCAACACCCCGCAGGCGCTCGCCGAGCTGGGCGCCTGGCTCAGCGAGGCCAACCGGCGGCTCGACGCGGGCGAGGAGGTCGGCAACGCGGACCTGCGCGCGATGCTCGACGTCCTGCACCTCGCCAACCTCCTCGACGCCCCCGCGGGCGACGGGCCCGCGGCGGAGGACCTGGCCCTGCTCGAGGCCCGCCAGGCCGCCCGGGCGGAGAAGGACTGGGCCGAGGCCGACCGGCTGCGTGACGAGCTGCGCGCGCGGGGCTGGGAGGTCCGCGACGGCGCCGGTGGCGCCGAGCTCGTCAAGGTCGCGTCGTGATCATCTACGGGCGCAACGCGGTGCGCGAAGCGCTGCGCGCCGGGCGCCGGCCGGTCCAGGAGGTGTGGGCGACCAAGCGCGTCGCCAGCGAGGACTGGCTGAAGGGCGTGCGGGTGCATCTCGCCGACGGCGGGCAGATCGAGCAGCGTGCCGAGGCGCCCGACCATCAGGGCATCGCGGCGCGGGTCGGCGCCTACCCGTACGCGGACCCGAACGCCCTGCTGCGCGGCGACGCGCCGTTCCTCGTGGCGCTCGACGAGCTCCAGGACGTGCAGAACCTCGGCGCCGTCATCCGCACCGCCGAGACGGCGGGCGCCGACGGCGTCGTCATCTGCGAGCGCCGGGCGGCCGAGGTCACGCCCGCGGTCTGCAAGGCGTCAGCGGGCGCGGTCGAGCACCTCGCCGTGGCCCGCGTGGGCAACCTCGCCGACTTCCTCATCCGGGCGAAGGAACGCAACGTGTGGTGCTACGGCGCGGCCGGGGAGGCTCGCACGAGCTACACCGACGTCGACTGGCGCGGGGGCGTGTGCATCGTCCTCGGCGCCGAGGGCAAGGGCCTTCGCCGCCGTGTGGCAGAGACCTGCGACGACCTCGTGTCGCTCCCGATGCAGGGCCGGATCGAGTCCCTGAACGTCAGCGCCACCGGGGCGATTCTCCTCTACACGGCCCTGCAAGCACGGTTGCGTCCTTGACAGGGATTCATAATTGCGGCTAGGTTGCCGATACTTAGGCTGAAGTACAGGTTGAGGTAGAACCCTCAACCTGAGATCGACACAACGGAATATCCCCGTTGGCGCCCTGGGAGGGGACCGCCTCGGAGCACACACCCCAGTCCATCACGGACGGAGAAAGGGCTGATTGCTCGTGGCACGACTTTCCTCACGCACGGCGCAGAACCAACCGCAGGTCGACGACCTGTACCTCATCGCACTCGCCAAGCAGGGCGACGCGACGGCATACGACCGCATCGTCCGCCGCTACTACGGCTTCGTCCGCCTGAAGGCGTCGTCGTACTTTCTCGCCGGCGGCGACAGCGACGACCTCATCCAGGAGGGCCTCGTCGGTCTCTACAAGGCGGTGCGGGACTTCCGCACCGACCGCGAATCCTCCTTCCGCAACTTCGCCGAACTCTGCATCACGCGTCAGATCATCACGGCCGTGAAGACCGCCACGCGCAACAAGCACAGTCCGCTGAACCAGTACGTGTCGTTCTCGCAGACGCCGGCCAGCGCCCCGGAGGGCGAACCGACGCTCGACGAGGTGATCCCCGGCCCGCGCGTCAACGATCCCGCCATCCAGGCGGTCTCCAGCGAGGAGCTGCGCGCCCTGGTCGGCTGCCTGTCGACCGCGCTCTCGGACCTCGAGTCCCGCGTCCTGTCGCTCTACCTCGACGGGCGCTCGTATGAGGAGATCGGCGGCATGATCGGCTGCGACGCCAAGACCGTCGACAACGCGCTGCAGCGCGTCAAGCGCAAGGTCGGCGCACATCTGGGCTCGCGGGCGGTGCTGAACTGAGGGTCAGCGCCGCGTCAGCGACACGGACTTCGTGACCGGTGGCGCGCCGGTCACCTTCACCGTGAGCTTGGCCTTCAGCCGCTTGCCGCGCTTGACGCGCTTGCGGACGGCCTTCTTCAGCGTGATCTTCACCGTGCCGGTCCTGCCCGCGGCGATGCTGACGCGGGCCGTGCCGAGCGTCGTCGTCTTGGCGGCGCGCGCCCCGGCGCCGCTGGTCGCGAGCGTCGCGGTCCCCGTGCAGGCGGGGCCGCCGGCGAGGCAGGCGAACGAGAAGCTGGCGGTGTGACCGCGCAGCGTGATGCGCGAGCCGGAGCGGATCGCCAGCGTCGCGCCCGCGGGAGGGCTTCCCGACGGCGCGAACGGCGCCGCAGGCGGTGGGTTCGACCCGCCGCCCAGCGGATCGCCGCCCGTCGGGCCGTCTCCTGGCGGCACGTCGGCCGCGGGACACGGATCCACGGCGGCGCCCGCAACGTTCGCGGTCTTCGGCGTCGGGTTGGCGAGGTGGAACGTCGTCGACGCCAGTCCCTGGCGCTGCGCGGTCTGGCCGGCGCCCGGCACGGGGATCCGCGCCGACGAGGGCGACACCGGCGCGGCGACGCAGCCCCAGGACACGCAGTTGACCTTGTCCTCGGCGGCGCCCTGCGTCAGGCATGCCTGGCCCACCGCCGGCATGCTGAGCGGCTCGGTCTCGTGCCCGGTCACCCCGTAGGCGGCGTTCGCCGCGGGCGACGAGATGAGGTACGGAAGGCTGCTGTTGTGGCTCTGCAGCTGCGCCGCGTCGAGCAGGTAGATGAGCCGGCGATTTCCGAACCCGTCGAAGACGACGAGCTTGAACGGGGCCTGGGCCGGGTCCCCGATCGGCCCGAGGATCTCGACGAACTGCGCGGCTCCGAGCCCGACTTCGTTGATCTTCGCGTTCGCGACGCCGATGCCGGCACAGTCGTCGGTGTTTGATGACCAGCGCGGGTAGAAGCCGACGAGGTTGCCGACCGGCACCGGGCTCGAGCCGTTGACCTCCGCCGTCATGAGGGCGAACCCGGCGTTCCGCAGGAAGAGGACCCGCTGGCCGTCCGGGGAGAAGCTGAACCCGTCGTCGCCGACGCCGGTCGAGGCGTTGCGCTGCCCGAGGTACGGGCCCGGGAGCGGGCCGCCGTCCGTGCCGCGGCGCCGGGTCTCGAAGATCGCGTCCGGCGGGAGGTTGAGCTGCTCGGCGACGACGAACGACCCGCCGTCGGGGTGGAAGTCGATGTTGGCGAAGGCCGGCAGTTGGTCGTCGGTGCCGAGCACGCGCGTGGCCGTGCCGCCGCCGGCGGACACCCGGTAGAGATCGGCCTGCCCGGCCGGTCCGGCACTCGTGCGGCCGAAGAAGAAGATGTCCGTCCCGCCCGGCGACCATCCGAGGTTGGAGACCGGGTCTGTCTGGTAGACGGTGCGGGTGCTGAGCAGTGGGGTCATGGCCTTCGTGGCGATGTCGACGACGACCGGCTGGCGCACCGACGTGCGGATGTCGGGGTAGTAGACGTAGGCGCTGAAGACGAGCTTCTTCCCGTCCGGCGACCAGCTCGGCCACCCCGGCTGATTCGGCGGCGGCGGGGACACGCCGGACGGCGGCAGGCCGGGGACGATCTGCTCCTCGCTGGAGCCGTCCATGCGCTTGATCCAGATGCCGGAGCTGCTCGTCCCGTTGTGCTTGATGTAGGCGAACGACTGGCCGTCGGGCGAGGGCGCGCCCATGAGCCCGGTCGCGAGGGTCTTCACACGGGTGCCGTTCGGGCAGGCCGACAGGATCGTCGTCGGGAACGACGAGGACGTCAGCGCGCTCGTCTGGTAGATGATGCGCCCGTTCGTGCCGGAGAACGTCGCCTCGGCGGTGCCGGGCACGAGCGAGGCGAGGAGCGCTGCGGCAGTGAGCGCGATCCCGGAGCAGCGAGACATGGTCCACATTCTGGCAGTTCGCGCGAACAACGTCACGCTGTCCCATACGACGTGGTCCGTATCCTCCCCGCCATGGATACCTGGCTCATCATCGTGATCGCAGCGGTGCTCGTCCTGCTCCTCCTCGCGATCGGCGGGTATGTCGCCACGTCACGGCGCACCCGGGCGGGCGAGGCGACGCTGCTGGCCGCCGTCGCCTCCGTCAACGACGCGCTCGCAGCTGCGCACGCCGCGGACAAGGGCTGGGAGCCGGCCCGCCTGCAGGACGCCGCGAAGGCGGCGTTCGCCGACCGTCACCCTGGGGTCGAGCCTGATGCTCTCCAGCTCGTGCACGTCGACGACCGTCCCGGCATCGAGCACGACCGCGCGGTCTTCAAGGTCGTCGCCGGCGGCGCCGAGCATGAGCTCGTGCTCGGCCGCGACGGGGACGCCTGGATCACCGTGGAGGCGTAGGCGTCCCGGCGGTCAGCGCGCCGAAGAGGCGCAGCAGCCCGTCGTCGAGCGCGAGCGCCGTCTCGGGCGCCGCGAGCTGGCGCAGGCCCAGCCCGTCGGCGAAGGCGACGAAGAGCGGCGCCGCGGTCTCCGGGTCCTCCATGCCTGCGGCGGCCAGTGCGGCCGCCACGACCTCTTCGTAGGCGGCGAAGCACCGCGCGGCGGCCTGCTGCAGCGCGGGGTTGCGCCCGGCCTCGAGGTACAGCTCGAACTGGGCGATGGTGGATGGGTCGCCCTCGCGCAGCGCCGAGCGGAAGGCCTCGGCGGCCTGTTGCGGGTCGGGATCCTCCTCGGCCGCGAGCGCGTCGCTGATCTCGCGCATGCGCGAGACCTCCTCGTCGACGTGCAGCAGCAGCGCCTGCTCGAGCAGGTCGTCCTTGCCGCCGAAGTAGTAGCTCAGCGACCCGAGCGGGACGCCGGCCTCGCGGGCGACGGCGCGGCTCGTCACGGCCGCGATCCCGCCGGTCCGCACGAGCGCGAGCGTCGCGACGAGGATGTCGCGGTGGCGTGCCTCGCCGCGGGCCTGGCGCGGACGATCAGGACTCATTGCGCGGTACCCTACGCCCCGAGGATCCGGTCGAGGTGGGCGTTCGCGAAGACCCGCTCGGGATCGCAGCGCGCGCGGATCGCCGCGAACCGGTCCCACGCCGGGTAGCGCGTGCGCAGCGTCTCGGCGGTCTGGAAGTGGCGCTTGCCCCAGTGCGGCCGCC
Organism: Solirubrobacteraceae bacterium; assembly: GCA_051306365.1. Taxonomy (GTDB): domain Bacteria; phylum Actinomycetota; class Thermoleophilia; order Solirubrobacterales; family Solirubrobacteraceae; genus Svornostia. The sequence goes on along the minus strand of JBPPNC010000009.1, from coordinate 27,539 downwards.
CTTCGACCTCGTCACAGATCGCCTCGACCGCCCGGAAGTACGGCTCCCACGCCATCCCGCGGAACACGTGGATCGCGAGGTACGCGCTGGCGCGCTCGAAGGCGGGGGAGAGCAGGGCGTCGTCGCCGGCCCCGAACCGCACCTCCATCGGGAAGTTCACCGCGAACCCGGTGTCCTCGATCCATGCGCGGGCCCGGCGCAGCACGTCGGGCAGCGCCGTCCGGGGCAGCGCGTACTCCATCTCGATGAAGCGCACGAGCCGCGGGCTGGCGAAGATCCGGTCGCTGCGGTCGGTCCGTTCGTGGCTGACGGCGCGGGTCAGCGCGCGGTTGACCCGCGGGATCAGTGTGGGGCGCATGCGACCCACCTCGCACGCGGCGCGAAAGACGTGGTTCGTGAGCAGCACGTCCGACACCCAGGCCCTCAGCGCGCCCGGGGGCGCGGGCGCCGCGTCGACCTTCCGGTTCGTGCGCGTCAGCGCGGTGTCGGTGTGCGGGAAGCAGAAGAACTCGAAGTGCTCGGCGCCGCCGGTGAGGTCGTCGAGGGCGGCGACCGTCGCCTCCAGCGGGGCGGGAGCGTCGATGCCGTGCAGGGTGAACGCGTCGACGCAGCGCAGCTCGACCTCGCACACCACGCCCAGCGCGCCGAGCGACACGCGCGCGGCGCGCCAGAGTTCGGGGTCCTCGTCGCGGGAGCATGGCAGGACGTCACCGGTGCCGGTCACGAGCGTCAGGCCGTCGACGAGCGACGCGAGGTTGCCGTAGCCCGCGCCCGTGCCGTGGGTACCGGTGGAGATCGCGCCCGCGACCGTCTGGCGGTCGATGTCGCCGAGGTTCTCGAGGGCGAGTCCGTGCCGGGCGAGTTCGTCGTTGAGCCGGTGCAGCAGCATGCCGGCCTGGACGCGCACGCGGCGCCGCTCGCGGTCGACGTGCAGCAGGCGGTCCATCCGGCGCAGCGAGAGCAGGACGCCGTCGGTGGGGACCAGTCCGGTGAATGAGTGCCCGGAACCCACGGGCCGCAGCGTCTGTCCGGCGGCGCGCGCGGCTGCGATCTCCGCGACCACGGCCTCGATGCCGTCAGGCTCCGCGACGCGCGCCGGAACGCAGTGCTGCTCCGCGGACCAGTTCTCCCACACACGGCCAGTATGCAGGCAAACCGGGACACTTGTCCAAGAACCTGACGCGGCTGCCGATCAAACTTGGACATCTGACCTACTTTGTCGCTACTTTGTCGTGACGGCCGTGTTCATGCAGGCCGGGGGAACTGCACCCATGGCCAACCGACTCGACCGACGCTCATTCCTCGGTGCCTCTGCCGGCACTGCGCTGCTGTGCACGATCGGCGGCGAGACCTTCCGCGTCAGCAACGCCGACGACCTCAAGAAGGCCGACGCGAAGGCCGCCGGCCTGAGCAGGCCGCGCCGGGCCAGCCAGGAACTCACCGGGTTCCCGCAGCCCGAGCCCGCGCCCGGCGGTCAGGTCCGCGAGTACTGGATCCAGGCCCGCACGCGCTGGTGGGACATCCTTCCCCACAAGCGCGACGACTGGCACGACGTCCCGATCCGCGGCACGTCGACGTACCGCGCCTTCGTCTACCAGGAGATGACGGCAGGCTTCGCAGCTCCGAAGGGCCCGCCGGTGATCCCCGGCCCGACGCTGAAGTGCGAGGTCGGCGACCTGCTCGTCGTGCACTTCCGCAACGCCGACCGCGAGCTCGAGCAGGCGGTCACCATGCACCCGCACGGCGTGCACTACAACCCCGAGTACGACGGCGCCTACATGGGCGCGTACACCCGCACCGGCGGGTTCGTGCAGCCGGGCGAGGAGTTCACGTACCGCTGGGAGGCGCGTCCTGACAGCGTCGGCGTCTGGCCGTACCACGACCACGGACCGAACCACACGCTGAACACCATGCGCGGCCTGTTCGGCGCGATCATCGTGTACCCGAAGGGCGGCAAGATCCCCGACCTCGAGCGCGTCCTGTTCCTGCACGCGCTCACTCCGCCCGTCACGGGATTGAAGACCGCGCGCCAGTGCATCAACGGCCGAGCGTTCGCCGGGAACACGCCGACGATCCAGGCGAAGGTCGGTCAGGACGTCGCGCTGCACGTCATCGGCATGGACGACGCCTTCCATGACTTCCACCTCCACGGTCACCGCTGGCTGGACGCCGCCGGGACCTACGTCGACACGCCGACCGTGGGGCCCAACGAGACCATCACCGCACGTTTCACCGAGGACAACCCGGGCCGCTGGCTCTACCACTGCCACGTCTTCTCCCACCAGGACGGCGGGATGGCGGGGTGGTACGTGGTCGACCGGTAGCCCCACCACCCCTGAGGAGAAGGAGTTCCGTGCTGCGTACCAAGCTCACCCCGATCGCCGCGGCCGTCACCGGTCTGGCGCTGCTGGCCCCGGCCGCCGCGCAGGCGGTCACGTACCCGCCGCCGACGAACCCGAAGGCGACGGCGAACAAGCCGAAGGGCCCGTTCAAGACGCTGAAGGTCAGCAAGAAGAACGGCCCGTACAAGACGATTCAGGCCGCGGTCAACGCCGCAGGCCCCGGCGACACGATCCGGATCGCCGACGGCACCTACAAGGAGGGCGTCAAGGTCCAGGGCAGCGGCAAGCGCTACCTGAAGATCATCGGCAACGCCGCGAAGCCCGAGAAGGTCGTCATCGACGGCGCGGGCCTGAAGGGCGCGTCCGCGCAGCAGGCGATCCAGATCAACGGCGCCAACGAGGTCGGCCTCCAGGGGCTGAAGGCCAAGAACTTCAGGGCCAACGGCTTCTTCGCCGTGAACGTCGTCGGATACACGATGGACCGGCTCATCGCCGAGAAGAACGGCGTGTACGGCATCTACGCCTTCAACTCGAAGGGCGGCACGATGAAGAACTCCGTCGCCTACCACCACAACGACGCGGGCTTCTACATCGGCCAGACTCCGCCGCAGACCAAGCCCGTCCGCTCGATCGTCACGAACGTGCAGAGCTGGGGCAACGTCCTCGGTTTCTCCGGCACGAACATGCGCTACGTGACCATCACGAAGTCGAAGTGGTTCAACAACGGCACGGGCATCGTCCCGAACGCGCTGGACTCCGAGAAGTTCGCGCCGCCGGAGGACAATGTCATCGCCGACAATGACGTGTTCTGGAACAACTTCAACTATCGAAACCCTTCCCACCCGCCCCCCTTCCCGCTGCGCAAGGCGGCTGTGGGTGAGAGTCCGTACCCGACCGGCGTGGGCGTGCTGCTCTTCGGCGGGCGCGACCACATCCTCGAGAAGAACCGGTTCTACGGGAACTGGCTCGTGGGCGCGGGCATGCTCCAGCAACTGCTGCTCAAGCAGACCAACGCGCAGAACCTCGAGGGCAACCAGATCAAGGACAACGCGTTCGGCCTGAGCGGCGCGGACCTCAATGGGCGTGACCTGTTCTACGACGGCAACGGCAAGGACAACTGCATCTCGGCCAACACCGGGGTTGCGGTCACCTCTCCGGCCGACCAGTCGACGTTCGCGCCCTGCCCGTTCACGGGCGCCAACGCGTTCAGCTCGACCGCGCAGAACGAGGCGATCGCCTGGGCGACGTCCACCGACCCGACGTCGCAGTGGGTGCGCCACCCGCACAGCGCGATCGCCGGCATCACCCCGCTCGAGACGTTCTCGAAGTCCGGGAAGTACGGGCCGAAGACGCCATGAGCCGGACCCGCATGACGATCGTCCTCGTCGCAGGTCTGACCCTCGCCACCGCTGCCGCCGTTCCGGCGGCAGCGGGTGGGGGCAAGCCGCAGAAGAAGACGGTGAAGATCGCCGACAACTACTACAGCCCGACGAAGCTCACGGTGAACAAGGGCTCCACGGTCACGTGGAAGTGGCCGGACACCACGGGCGACACGCACGACGTGTTGCTCGACAAGGGCCCGAAGGGCGTGAAGACGTTCCAGTCCGAGACGGCCGGCTCGTTCTACAGCTACAAGCGCAAGCTCACGACGCCCGGTGTCTACAAGATCATGTGCACGCTGCACGAGCAGGAGATGAAGATGACCATCACCGTGCGCAAGAAGTAGCTACGAGACCTTCTCGAGGTCGACGACGAACGCCAGCGTCTCATTGGGGCCGATGGCGGGCGGGGAGCCCTGCTCGCCATACGCCTTGTCGCCGGGGATGACCAGGAGGCGGCGCCCGCCCTCCTTCATCCCGGCGACGCCCTCGTCCCAGCCGGGGATGACATCGCCGGCGCCGAGGGTGAACTCGAAGGGCTCGCCCCGGTTCCAGCTCGCGTCGAACTCCTCCTCGCTGTTGAAACCGACGCCGACGTACTGCACGCTGACGGTGTCGCCCTCCTTCGCGGTCGTGCCGTCGCCCACGACCAGGTCCTTCTTGATGAGCTTGTCCGCCTGCGTCTCGGCGGTGATCTCGATCTGCGGCTTCTCGTCGAGGTTCTCCGCGCCGTTGACCACGACACCCGTGCCGTCGTCCCCGCCCTGCGGGGTGGTGGTGGTCTCCGTCGTCTCGGCGGTGGTGGGGCTCTCCGCCGGCGTGGTCTCCGTGGCGGTGGCGCCACTGTCGCCGGAGCTGGACTCGTCGTCGTCGCCGCAGGCGGCGAGGCCGAAGGTCAGCGCCGTGAGGGCGAGGAGCAGGGCAAGCGGTCGGGACACGGCGGGCAGGGTAACGAACCGCGCATCTCGGCGAGATGCGCGGCCTGCCGTCACAGCTGGGTGTCGCGGCGCTCCTGGACGATGCAGCCGAGCCAGCCGAGACCTTCGTACGTCTCGTAGCCGGGGGTCCGGTGGAAGCCGATGATCCGGTTGCCCTCGGTGTAGTAGCCGCCCTCGCGGTTGTCGGTCCGCAGCGGGAAGCGCTCGGTGAGCAGCCCCTCGCCGCCGGTCGAGGCGATGACGCGGTGGTTGGCGTCGAGCAGCATCGCCCGGGTGCGCGGGCGCTCCTCGTCGCTCATGCGCAGGCCGTCGACGATGCCCTGGGCCTGGGGCCCCCACTCGAAGAAGATGCCGAGCGCGCCGATCGCCTCGCCGTTCGTCTCGCCGCCCGCGCGGATCGCGGTGGCGTACGTCGCGACCGGCTCGTTGTCCAGGCGCTGGTTGCGGGTGATGTCGTCGACGGCAAAGTCCTCGCCGCTGCGCGTGGCCATCGACTGCTGGAACCAGGCCTCGCCGCTCACGCTTGTCCCGATGACGTCGCGGTAGCGCTCCGGGCGGCCGTGGGCGATGACGCGGCCGTTGCGGTCGGCGACCCACAGGTCGAGGTAGACCGTGTAGCTGCTGAGGATGACCCCGAGGCGGTGGCAGGCGTACTGCACGGCGCCGTCGGCCCGAGGGTCGGCGCAGACGTCGACGACGGCCGCATCGGTGGCCCACCAGCGGACGTCGCAGCTGCGTTCGAAGAGGTTGCGGTCGATGAGCTCGACGGCGTACAGCGCGAGGTCGGTCGCGCGCTGGCCCGGGACGGATTCGACGAGGTCGCGGCCGAGACGGTCGATCTCGCCCACGCGCGGGGCAAGCTCGTCGGAGAGGCCCTCCGACAGTGCCTTGACGTGGCCGGCGACCTGCCCGACCTCTTCGGAGACCACCGAGAACGCCGCGCCCCGCTCGCCCGCGTGGGCGGCCTGGATGCGGGCGTTGAGGGCCAGCATCTGGGTCTGATTGGCCACGCGCTCGATCGCGCGCAGCTTTTCCGTCGCCAGTTCACTGACCTCGTTGGCGAGGTGGACGACGCGCTGGGGCATGGTGGGCGGGCTCCTTGTTTCCCGGGTTCGGACAGGTGGGGTTACGCGCCGGCGCCGGTGGTGCCGTCGGCGAGCAGGGTCTTCGTCGTCCAGCTTCCGACGCCGGTGCGGTGGATGGTCACGGTGCAGCCGAGGCTGCACGACGCGGTCTTCACGGACGCCCCGCGGGGCGGTTGCGGGAAGCTCTTGCCACACACGCCGCACGTCGGCATGGAGGCGCGGGAGCCACGACGCGCGCCGGCGCTGGCGCGGGGGTTCGGCGGCGGGATGGTCATGGCCCCCTTGTCGGACGACGCGGATGACCCTGTAGTGGGGACCCGGCACTCAACGGATGTTGGAGGTGCTCCGCTCGGTAGTCCCCAGTGATCGCGGCGTTTTCACTGGGCGGATCTGGGCCTGGTGAGGGATGCCTCTGGACCGGGTATGGGACCGTTCGACAAGCGATCGATGAGGTGAGCGCCATGCCCCCGCGCGGTATCCAGAAGGGCACGAAGCGTGCCCGCCAGTACGAGCACATCAAGGAGTCCGCGGAGGACCGCGGCGCCTCCGAGTCTCGCGCCGAGGAGATCGCGGCGCGGACGGTGAACAAGGAACGTGCGCGATCCGGGGAATCGCGCGCCCGCTCGAAGACGTCAACGCGGGATATGTCGTCGAGCCGGCGCGGCGGGCGGCGTTCAGGCACGAACCGGCCGAAGGGCCGGACCCGCGACCAGCTCTACGCCGAGGCCAGGAAGCTCGGCGTGCCCGGCCGGTCCTCGATGAACAAGGACGAGCTGCGGCGGGCGGTCGACGCGCGGAAGTAGCCCGCGCCCCAACCGCCCGTCGTCGCGGGGCTCGTCAGGACGACGAGCCCGACGGCGTGCGCTCCGCGGCGGCGAGGACGCTCTGGCGCGCCTTGTGCCGGCGCTCGTAGCCGCGGACCGTGCTGCGGGTGTCCTCGTCGGCGTCGGCGAGCGCGGAACGGATCTCCGTCGCGGTCTGCTCGTCGTATCCCGCCCACGGCTGGGAGCCGCGCAGCTCGGAGATGCGGTTCAGCACCGTGCTGCGGCTGTCGTGGCGGCGTTCGTAGCCGTCGATGACGCCGAGCTCGATCTGGGTCAGACCGGTCAGCCGGGTCGTGATCTCGTCGGCGGTGAGGTCGTCGTATCCGTTGATGGGCAGGTCGTCGGCGGACGCGACGAGCCCGCGGGCCTCACCTTCCACGGCCGCCGCGCCCGGGGCGCGGCGCGCCTGGCGCTTGGCCGTGCCGCCGGCACGCCCGGCCGTCGACCGCGCGGTGCGCGCCGCGCTGCGGGCGGCATCTGCGGCGCCGGTGCGTGCGGCCTCGTAGGACGGATCGTCGTGCAGCTGCGCGGCGACCATGTCGTCGGTGAGCTGGGGGATGTGCTCGCGCAGGCGTTCGAGCATCCGCTCCTCGTCGGCGCGGATCGAAGCGGCGAGGCGTTCGGTGGTCGTGTCGCCGACCTGCTGGGCGAGCCGCTCGATGGCGGCATACGTCGTGATCTCCATGGCCTCGCTTGCCGCTGCGTCCTTGGCGTTCTTCAGGAGCTTCTCCTCGCCGCTTCGCCCGCGCAGGAGCACGAGCGGTGCCCGGCTGAGGCTCACCGCCTGACCGATGACGGCCTCGGCGGCGCCGAGGCCCATGCGGAGCGGGTCGCGGCGCAGGCCGAGTTCGCGGGCGCGCTGCTGGACGCGTTCGGCGTGGTCCTTCGTCTCGCGCAGGTGCCGCTCGAGGTCGCTGCGGTAGCGACCTGCGGGCGTCATGGCGATCTGTGCCTCGAGGTCACGCTGGAGCGTCAGCTCGGTGGCGTGCGCCTCTTCGAGGTAGCGCAGGGTCATGCGTCGTGCCTGGGACATGCGGCCTCCCGGATCGGGATCGTGTGCGTCGGGCGCGGCATCACGTTCGGCGAGCCGCTGTCCCTTCGGCTACCCGATCTGGGCAAGGCTGAACCGCGGAGTGGTCTTCAGGTGCGCGGCGTGCGCAGCGCCTGGTCGAACTCGAGGACCGTGAGCGCCGGGCCGGGGAGCTCGCCGGTTGCGGCGGGGGGTCTCAGGGCGTCGATGGTCAGTGCGAACCAGCGTCGCCACGCATCGGAGCGGATGTCGTGGGTGCTCTGGATCGCCGTGACGAGCATCAGCGTGACCATGCCGATGTCGGTGACCTCGAGGTCCGCGCGGACGTCACCGGCGCGCTGCGCGCGGTCGAGCAGGTCGGCGATGCACGGCACCAACCGCTCGCGCGCCGCCTGCACGCGCTCGCGGCCGCGCTCGGGGTGGTGCAGCAGCTCACGGAGTCCGCGGTCGCTTGCCTGCAGGGTCACGGATTCCTCGAGGAACCCGCGCAGGCCGTCCCACGCGTCGACTGCGGTGAGGTGACGCTCGGCGACGGTGGCGAGCTCGTCCACGCGCTGGTTGAAGAGCTCGTCGAGCAGCGCGTCCTTGTCGGGGAAGCGGCGGTAGACGGTGCCCACGCCGACGCCGGCGTGGGCGGCGACGTCGTCGAGCGTGGCGCAGAGGCCTCGTTCGGAGAACACCTCGCGGGCCGCATCGAGGATCCGCAGCCGGTTGCGCTCAGCGTCGCGGCGCAGTGGCTTGAGGGTATCCGGGGAGGCCATGGGTTCACGGTAGCAGGGAAGCGGAGGTGTAATCTCCAGTTATCTGCTACGCTGCCGATCAAAGCGGAGATAGCTCGTCCACGTTGCCGCCGTCACCTCCCCGGAGCCCGCGCATGACCGACACCCATGCAGACCCGCACCACCGCCGACGATGGGCGATCCTCGCCGTCCTCGGGCTCGCCCAGCTCATGGTCGTCCTCGACGCGACGATCGTCAACATCGCCCTGCCGTCCGCCCAGGCGGATCTCGGGTTCTCCGACGAGAACCGGCAGTGGATCATCACGTCGTACGCGCTGGCGTTCGGTGGCCTGCTCCTGCTCGGCGGCCGGCTCTCGGATCTCTTCGGACGCAAGCGCATGTTCATCACCGGCCTGCTCGGCTTCGCGGGGGCGTCCGCCGTCGGTGGGCTGGCCGAGAGCTTCGGCGTCCTCGTCGCCGCTCGGGCCGGCCAGGGAGCCTTCGGCGCGCTGCTCGCGCCGGCGGCGCTGTCGCTGTTGACCACGACCTTCACCGATCCCGGCGAGCGTCGCACCGCGTTCGGCGTCTACGGCGCGATCGCGGGTGCCGGCGGGGGCGTCGGCCTGCTGCTCGGCGGCGTGCTCACGGAGTACCTGTCGTGGCGCTGGTGCCTGTACGTCAACCTGGTCGTCGCCATCCCCGCCGCAGTCGCTGCGGTGTGGCTGCTGCACCAGCAGATCCCGGCGGACAAGCCGAAGCTCGACTTCGCCGGCACGATCACCGCGACCGCCGGCCTCGTCGCGCTCGTCTACGGCTTTGCGCACGCCGAGAGTGACGGGTGGGGCGACACCGTCACGCTCGTCATGATCTTCGGCGGCCTTGGGCTGCTCGCGCTGTTCGTCTGGCTGCAGACGCGGGTCGCCCATCCGCTACTGCCGCTGCGCGTCGTGCTCGATCGCGACCGTGGCGGGTCCTACCTCGCCGTCGGCATCTCCGGCGCGGGCATGTTCGGCGTCTTCCTCTTCCTGACGTACTACCTCCAGCAGACCCTCGGCTTCTCACCGATCGAGAGCGGCCTGGCGTTCCTGCCGATGATCGGCGCGGTGATGGTGTCGTCGACCCTTGCCACGACGAAGCTGCTGGCCCGCACGGGTCCGCGTCCGCTCGTGCCCGGCGGGATGCTGCTGGCGGCACTCGCGATGGTGCTGCTGACGGGTGTCGGGGTCGACTCGAGCTACGCGAGCGCGGTGCTGCCCGCGCTGCTGATCGCGGGCGTCGGGTTCGGGCTCATCATCGCCCCGGCGATGGCGAGCGCGACATTCGGCGTCGATGCCCACGACGCGGGCATCGCCTCGGCGATGGTGAACACGACCCAGCAGGTCGGCGGCTCACTCGGCACCGCGCTGCTCAGCACGTTCGCCGCCACGGCAGCGAGCGACTACCTCACGACCCGCCCGCCGAGCGCGGACGTCGCCGCGGCCGCCGCGGTCGAGGGCTACGTGACTGCGTTCTGGTGGTCGGCGGGGATCTTCCTGGTCGGCGCCGTGGCGTGCGGGCTGCTGCTGCGGTCCGGGGTGCAGGAGGTCGATCCGGCGGCCGAGCCGGTGCTGGCGCACTGATCGGGGCAACGTGTCGAGCCGGGCGCGCAGGAACGCGCGCTGATCGGCCCGGACGCGCCCTTGACCCTCAGGTGCTTGATCACGGTGCCGGTGTCGCCGTCGGCGAGCGCGTTGCCGACGGCGTCACGGATGACGGCCTCTCCCGCGGCGGGCTCATCGGCTGCGGAGAGCAGCCACTCGTGGCCGCACATCGAGCAGACCTGGAACCCGCCCAGCTCGTATCGACTTCGGCGATGGCCGATGCCGGGGCGTCGGCGGGTGCATGGTCGAGGGGCAAGTGGTGATGCCCGGTGGGTTTGCCTCATCGATCGGCCCTCGCCTGAGAAGCTGGAGCGGCGGGACACCAGGGTCACGCAGAACAGGAGAGCATCGATGGCGAAAGAGCAGCTCGACGTGCGCGGGAACATCGCGCTCATCACCGGCGGCGCACGCGGGATCGGGTTCGGCACCGCGCGGGCCCTCGCGCGGCGGGGCGCGACCCTCGTGATCGTCGATCTCGACCAGGCCGCGTGTGATGAGGCGGCGGCACAGCTCGGCGGGGAGTCGATCGGCATCGCGGCCGATGTGACGGACCTCGGCGCCATGCAGCGCGTGGTCGCGACCGCCGTGGATCGGTTCGGCGGGCTCGACATCGTGATGGCGAACGCCGGCGTCGCCTCGAAGGCCGCGACGTTCAACGCGGTGTCGCGCGAGAGCTTCGACCGGGTCTTCGAGGTCAACGCCAACGGCGTGGTGCGGACGGTCGAGGCGGCCCTGCCGGAGATCATCCGCCGTCGCGGCCATGTGGTCGTCGTCTCGTCCGTGTACGCGTTCCTCAACGGGGTGGGGGCCCTCTCGTACGCGATGAGCAAGGCCGCCGTCGAGCAGCTCGGCCGCGGGCTGCGCGTCGAGCTCGCTCAGCACGGCGCGAGCGCGACCACCTGCTACTTCGGTTTCATCGACACGGAGATGGTCCATCGCGGGATCGACGACGACCCGCTGAGCGGCAAGGTGCAGGAGCAGCTGCCCAAGGCGCTCGCGAGGCGCCTGACGCCCGATCAGGCCGGCGAGGCCGTGGCGCGGGGGATCGAACGCCGCGCGCCGCGCGTGATCGTGCCGCCGGTGTGGCGGATCCTGTTCTACCTGCGCGGGATCATCGGGCCGCTGCTGGATCGGCACATGGAGCGCGCCGCCGAGGTGCAGCGGCTCGCCGTGGCGATGGAGGCCCGGGCCAACGAGGAGCAGCCGACGACGGCGTAGCGGATGTCCGGCATCGACACCGAGTTCGAGCACGAGCAGGTCGAGGTCTTCCGCGATACGGCCACGGGTGCGACGGGCGTGGTCGCGATCCACTCCACAGCGCTCGGCCCCGCGATGGGCGGCCTGCGCCTCGCGGCCTACTCCGGGCTGACGGCTGCGCTGACCGACGCCCTGCGCCTCGCGCGCGCGATGACGCTGAAGAACTCCGCGGCGGGGCTCGACCTCGGCGGCGGCAAGGCGGTCCTGCTCGACGACGGCGGCTGGGCCGACGCCGACGCGCGGGCCGCGCGGATGCACGCCGTCGGCGCCGTGATCGAGCAGCTCGGCGGGCGCTACGTGACGGCGGAGGACGTCGGCACGACGCCCGAGGACATGGTCGGGATCGCGGGCGCGACTCGGCACGTCGCCGGCCAACCGGTGGAGCGCGGAGGGCGCGGGGATCCATCGCCCTGGACCGCACGCACCGTGACCGGCGCGATCTCCGCCGGCGCGCGCCAGCGGCTCGGCGCCGACACGCTGAAGGGCGTACGGGTCGGCGTGCTCGGCGCGGGCCACGTCGGCCGGCACGTCGTCGCGCTGCTGCGTGAGCGGGGCGCCGAGGTCCTGCTCTCCGACCTCGATACGCCGCGTGCGCAGGACGTCGCCGAGCGATACGGGGCGCGGGCCCTGCCGGTGGCCGGCTTCCTGGCCGCCGAGATGGACGTCCTCGCGCCCTGCGCGCTCGGCGAGGCGATCCACGAGGAGCACATCGCCGAGCTGCGCTGCCGGGTGATCGCGGGTGCGGCGAACAATCCGCTGGCCGGCCCGGACACCGCGCATGCACTCGCGGGCGCGGGCGTGCTCTACGTTCCGGACTTCCTCGCGAACTGCGGCGGGATCATCCACGTCGGCGCCGAGGTGCTGGGCTTCGACGACGCCGAGGTCGAGCGGCGGATCGACATCGCGGTGGCGCACACCGCCGGGGTGCTCGCCCAGGCCGCGGCGTCGGGCGCGGTGCCGCAGGACGTGGCGGTGGCCGAGGCGCGGGCGCGGATCGCGACGGCTTCGGCCTGAGCGCGGTCAGTCGGCGCGGCTGGCGCGGATGATCGCCGAGCCCGCGTGCTCATGGACGCGGTGCGTCGGCCGGATCTCGATGTCGGTGAACCCCGCCGTGGTGAGCGCCGCGCGGAACTCGGCCTCGGTCAGCGCGCCCGCGATGCACCCGGTGTACGCCGCCATGTCCGCGCGGGTCGCGTCGTCCATGTCCTCGTCGGCGACGACGTCGGAGACGGCGAACCGCCCGCCGGGCCGCAGGACGCGCGCCGCTTCGTCGAGCACACGCTGCTTGTCGCCGGCGAGGTTGATGACGCAGTTGGAGATCACGACGTCGACCGAGCCGTCGGCCAGCGGCAGCTCCTCGAGGTAGCCCTTGAGGAACTCGGCGTTCTCGACGCCCGCGGCAGTGGCGTTCGCCCGCGCGAGCTCGAGCATCTCGTCGGTCATGTCGAGGCCGATGGCGCGCCCCGTGGGCCCCACGCGCCGCGCGCTGATGAGCACGTCGGCGCCCGCGCCGGAGCCCAGGTCCAGGACGGTCTCGCCCTCGTGCAGGTCGGCAACCGCCGTCGGGACGCCGCAGCCCAGGGACGCGTCCACGGCCTGGTCCGACGCGCCCTCGGTGTCGGCGCCCGCGTAGAGCGACCCGCCGAACACCTGGTCGGCGTCGCCGTCGGTCAGGGCGATCGGGCCGCAGCCGCACCCGTCGTTGCGCTGCTCGGCGATCGCCCGCGCGGCGGCGGCGTAGTTCTCGCGCACGGCTTCGCGTACGTCGGGCGCGGTGGTCTGTCCGGCGGAGCAGCCGCAGGTGCCTCCCGCGGCGCTGGTGGCGCAGCACGCGTCCTTCGCGGCCGGCTCGCAGCAGGTCGCCGGTGCGGCGGGCGAGCAGCACGACGACGGGGTGGGGGAGGTCAGCTCAGCCATGCGTGCAGCTCCTGGAAGGCGTCGGGGTGGATCGAGTAGTACGCCCACTTGTGGCGGCGCTCGATGTCGACGAGCCCGGCGTCGGCGAGCTTGCGCAGGTGGTGGGAGAGCAGTGACTGCTTGACGTCGAACAGCGCGATGAGCTCGCACTGGCAGACGGGCTCGGGGTTGCGGCGCAGCGTGTCGAGGATCCGCACGCGCAGCGGCTCGGCAAGGGCTTTGGCGACCGCGGCGATGCGGTCGGCGTTCAGGTCCGGCGCGGGGCCGGCCGGTGGGGCGCAGCAGGCGGTGGCGGTGGGGTCTGGGAGTGTCGCGGTGGAGGTCATATCAACAGACGTCGTTGTATCTGCCACAGACCGTACCGCGACTGCGAGCTGAGATCGAGAACTGTCGATATCAACGTGGCTCGCCAGCGATCCCGGCAAGCAAGAGCAAGCAGCAAGCAGCAGCAAGCAAGCAAGCAAGCCGGCGAGGGGACTCGAACCCCTGACCTACGCTTTACAAGAGCGTTGCTCTACCAACTGAGCTACACCGGCGGGCGAGCGTCATGCTACGCCGCCCGCGCCGCCGAACCCATCAACCCGGGACCGAATGGTCTGCCGGTGAAGGCCGGGATGGCGCTTCCGCGGAAGCGTTGACGCGGAAACGCTTCCGCGGAAACGTCCGCGCATCACCGCGGCGGCCCGGCTACGCCGCCCGCGCCGCAGAACCCGCGAGCGGCCGCAGCTCGATCGGCAGCCCGTCGGCGGGGTACGGCCCGGTCGCCATGTCGATGAACGGCTCGTAGGTCGCCGGCACCCGCAGCTCGTAGCGCAGCAGGAGCTGGTGGAGCAAGGCCTTGACCTCCATGCCGCCGAAGTGCAGGCCGATGCACTTGTGCATCCCGCCGCCGAACGGCGCCCACGCGTACTTGTGGCGCTGGTCCTCCCGGCGCTCGGGCGAGAAGCGCTCGGGGTCGAACCGGTCGGGGTCCTTCCAGAACGGCTCCATGCGGTGGCTGGCGTACATGCCGAGCGCGATGATCGAGCCCTTCGGGACGTAGTGGCCGTCGATCTCGGTGTCCTTCAGCGTCTTGCGCGCCACCATGCCGACGGGCGGGTTCATCCGCAGGGCCTCCTTGAAGACCATCTCCATGTTCGGCAGCGCGTCAAGGTCTTCGTAGTCCAGCGCGTCCTTGCCGCGCGCGAGGCACTCCTCGCGGACCCGGTCCTGCCACTCGGGGTGCTTGGCGAGGAAGTAGCCCATCATCGCCAGGGTGATGGTGCTCGTGTCGTGCGCGGCCATCATCGTGAAGATCATGTGGTTGACGATGTCCTGGTCGGTGAACCGGGCGCCGTCCTCGCTCTCGGCGTGGCAGAGCACGCTGAAGAGATCGTCGCCCGGCGCCGCGCGCTTGGCCGGGAGCTTGCTGCGGAAGTGGGTCTCCATCATCCGCCGGCTCTGCAGCCCGCGGTGCCAGCGGCCGCCGGGGACGTCGGCGCGCACCGGCGTGTTGCCGCCGAGGACGAGGTTGATGAACGCGCGGTTGATCGTGTCGGCCTCCGCGCCGAGGCCCTCGCCCATGAAGACCTCGGTCGCGATGTCGAGCGTGAGCTGCTTCGTCGCGGGATAGAGCTCGAAGCCCGGGCCGGTGCGCCACTGCGAGATACCGCGCTCGATGACCGGGTTCATCATCCGCAGGTAGCTGACGAGCCGCTCGTGCTTGAAGGCCTGCTGGAGGATCCGGCGGTGGTGGAGGTGCTCGTCGAAGTCCATGAGCATCACGCCGCGTTCGAAGAACGGGCCGATGAACTCGTTCCAGCCCAGCTCGCTGGAGAACGCCTTGTTGCGATTGGCGAGCACCGTCTCGATCCCGTCCGGCCCGAAGACGCTGACCACCGTGATGCCGATGACGTTGCTCCACGAGACCGAGCCGAACCGCTCGTACCCGCGGCGCGAGACGGCGAGCGGGTCGCCCATCACCGTGAGGGAGTGGCCGAGGACCGGCAGGCCCGGGTCGCCCATGACGGGCCTCAGGCCGCTGCCGGGTGGCGGTTCGGCAAGCGGTCGCGCATCGCGCGGCGGGATGTGCTCGAACAGGGACGCGGCGGCGTGACGCGCGCGGAGGGACATGGGTGCGCTCATGAGTGCGGGGGCTCCTCGGGCCGGGCATCTGGTACGGTACCGTGCAAGATGCCGCGCCGCAACTACGCCGGACAGACGGGCAGCGAGCGCGTCGCGGCGCGTCGCAGCGCCCTGCTTGACGCCGCGCTCGAACTCGTCGGCGAGGCCGGTTGGGATGGGCTGACCATCGAGTCGATGTGCCGGCACGCCGGCCTGAACAAGCGCTACTTCTATGAGGCGTTCGGCGGCCTCGACGCCGCGATGGCGGCGCTCATCGATGAGGTCGCCCGCGGCGTGCTCGACGCGTCGCTGGACGCCATGCCCGCCAGCGGCTCACCCGCGGAGATGACCACCGCGAGCGTCCACGCGTTCGTGACCTACCTGACCGACGACCGGCGCCGCGCACGGGTCCTGCTGGAAGCGCCGCCGCCGGGCGGCGCCGGGGCCGAGCGGCGCGCCGCGGCGACGCGGCAGGGCGTGGCGCTCACCGCGGCGCGCGGCCGCACGGTGTTCCAGGCGACCGACGTCGCCGGGTTCGAGCTGGCCGCGTCCATGGTCGTCGGCGGCACGAGCCAGGCGGTGCTCGACTGGCTCGACGGCCGGGTCGGCGGCACGCGCGCGGAGCTGATCGACGGCCTCGTCGCGATGTGGCTGGCGATCGGCGACCGGATGCGCTGACCGCTGCCGGCGGGGATTACTCGGGGTCGGCGACCGCCACGCCGGCGGCGTGCTCGATGTTGCCGTGCCCGTTGGTGCTGACGACGTGCTCGTACGTCGGCACCTCGGGCTGCTCGGGCGCGTTGAAGCGCCGTTCGAGTTCGCCGAGGACGACGCCGAAGAGCAGGTGCCGCCACGTGGCCTGCGCGAACGCGCGCGGGTCGCCGGCGAGGTTCGGCAGATCCTCGCGCGCGGGATGCGTGCGGTCGGTGATGGCCACAAAGGGCCAGCTGCCGGCGTGCTCGGCGAGCGCCGCGGCCGGGCCGCGCGCCCAGGAGGGGAGCGGCATCCGCGGGGCGGCGTTCGCGTAGAGCGCGCCGAACACCGCGCCGTTGCCCAGGTGCATCGCCAGGCCCACCGCGGGCCACGCTCGGCCGCGGGTCACGTACTTGCCGAGCAGCTCGGTGTCGTCGTACGGCACCCCGAACACACGGCGGTCGAGCGGCTGCTGCGCCCACCAGACGGCGGCGGCAGCCGCCCCGGCGAGCGCGCCGCGGGCGGTGCGGGTGAAAGCGACGTCCATAACGAGACTGTAACGCCCGGCCGTCCGTGGCGTACGACCTGGCACATGGACCGTTCCAAGCTGCACGCCCGCGTCCGTGACCGCGGCGTGAACCCCCTCGTCTACCGGCCGATCCGCGCCGTCTTCTGGCCGTTCTTCACCGTGTACTTCCGCCTGCGGTGGAAGGGCTCGAAGCACATTCCCAAGCAGGGGCCGGTCATCATCGCCGCGAACCACCGGTCGTTCCTCGACCCGTTCGTCATCGCGGCGATGTCCCGCCGGCCGATGTACTTCGTCGCCAAGCGCGAGCTGTTCGAGGGGCACCGCCTGCAGCGGTGGTTCCTGAATTCGCTCGGCGCGTTCCCGGTCGACCGCGGCAACGGCGACGGCGACGCGATGGGCAGCGCGAAGACGATCCTCGAGCGTGGCGAACCGGTCGTGATCTTCCCCGAGGGCACGCGCATCCGCCCGGGCGGGCTGGGCCGGCCGCGCCGCGGCGTCGGCCGCCTGGCGCTGGAGACCGGGGCGCCGGTCGTGCCGGTCGCGGTCATCGGCACCGAGAAGATCCGCACCGGTATGAAGATCCGGCCCCACAGGGTGCGGATCCACTGCGGGGCGGCCATGAGCTTCCCGAAGACGGAGAATCCCACCGCCACGATGGCGGCTGCCGTCGTCGACCGGATCTGGCCCTGCGTGCAGCTGCAGTGGGAGTACCTCGGCGGCGAACCGCCGGTCCGCCGCGCCGCGATCATCGGCGCGGGCTCGTGGGGCACCGCGCTGGCCGTGGCGCTCGCCCGAGGCGGAGTCCGGGTGCAGCTCGGCGCCCGCACGCCCGAGCAGGCCGAGACGCTCAGCGCCCTCCGCGAGAACGAGCGCTACCTGCCCGGCGTCACGCTGCCCGAGCTCGTCGATGTCACGACCGCGTCACAGCTCGACCTCGAGCAGGCCGACCTCGTGTGCCTCGCCGTACCGTCCCGCGCTATCCCCGCGACGGTCGCCGCGCACGCCGATCGCATCCCGGCCGGCGCCGGCGTGCTCGTCCTGAGCAAGGGCCTCGTCCCGCCGCTCGGCACGCTGCCCAGCGCGTACGTCGCCGAGCGCCTCCGGGCCCGGGCGGTCGCAACCCTCGGCGGGCCCGCGCTGGCCTCCGACGTGCTCGCCAACGGCGCGGCCGTGGTCCTCGCGTGCAGCGACCCCACGTGCGGCGCCGTGCTGCGCGACACGCTGCGCGCGGCCCGGTTGCAGGTCACGATCTCCACGGACGTCACCGGCGTCGAGCTGGCGGGCGTGGCGAAGAACGCCGCGGTGCTCGCCGCTGCGGCCAGCGTCGGCGCCGGGCCGAACGCCGCGGGCGCCGCGGCGGGCAAGGTCTTCGCCGAGGTCGACCGGTACGCCCGCGCGTGCGGCGCGCAGCCCGAGAGCTTCTCCGGCCTGGCCGGCGCGGGGGACCTCGTCGCCACCATCGTGGCCGAGTCCAGCCGCAACCGCCGCGCCGGTGAGCTGCTCGCCAGCGGCGTGCCCGCGGCCGCGATCGAGCCGCGCCTGGGACAGACGCCCGAGAGCCTGGACACCGTCGCGCTGCTGGCCGAGACCCTTGAGCGGTCCGGCGTGCACGCCCCGACGATCGCCGCGCTGGCCGATCTCGTCGGCGGGCGCATCGCCCCCGATCAGTGGGCCGCGGGCGTGACGTCCCCCGATCGTCCGACGGTCGCGGCCTAGGCGGCGGGCGGGAGTACGCTGCAATGCGTGGAGGCCGACGCCAAGCGCAAGCTCGACGAGGAGTTCTCGGCGCTCTACAAGGCGCACCTGCGGGACGTCTACTCGTACGCGTACTACCGGGTGGGCAACCACCACGACGCCGAGGACCTCACCGAGCAGACGTTCCTGCAGGCCTACCGGCACTTCGAGCGCGCGCAGCGGGAGTCCGACGGCCGGCCGCTGCGGCCGTGGCTCATCCGGATCGCGCACAATCTCGCCGCGAACCTGTACCGCGACCGCTCGCGCAAGCCGCAGACCCCGATCGACGACACGCAGCACCTCTCGGCGACCCATACCACGGAGGATCTCGTGGAGGGGCGCGACGAGCTCAAGCGGGTGCTCGACGGGGTCACGCAGCTGCCGGACGACCGGCGGGAGGCGCTGATCATGCGCTTCGCGCTCGGGATGGACAACCGCGAGATCGCTCGCGCGATGGGAAAGACCGACGGCGCGACCAAGGTGCTCATCCACCGCGCCATCAAGCAGCTGCAGGAGGTGATGGAGCGTGAGCACGGACGCCTTTGACGTGGAGGCGCTGCTGAGCCGGGCGTTCGCCCCGGTCGACCCGCCGGAGCGGCTGTCGCTGCGGCTGGAGACGACGCTGCAGACGCTGACCGACGCCGCCGTCGACGAGCTCGAGGGCTGGGAGCTGCGCGCGATGCGCGACCCGCGCAACTGGGTGCGCCCGGTCGTGGCGACCGCCGTCGGCGCATCGGCCGGCACGGCGCTCGTCGTGCTGCGGGTTCGGGCCTCGCAGAAGAAGAAGAAGCAGCAGAGTCGCAATCCCGCGGTCCAGGCGCGCAAGACCGCGGACGCCGTGGCGTCCGAAGCGCGCAAGCTACTACGCCGCTGAGCTGGCGCGCACGCTTCAGATTCGGTTGAGAAGCGGCTGCTAGCGTCGCCGTTCTCATGTCCGCCGTGGGCACCCAGACCTGTTACCGCCACCCGAACCGCGAGACCGCCGTCTCGTGCTCGTCGTGCGGGCGGCCGATCTGCCCGGACTGCATGACGCCGACCCCGGTCGGCATGCGGTGCCCGGAGTGCAGCAAGCAGCGGACCGAGGTGCGGACTGCGCGCAATCTGTCCGCCGACCCGACGCTGACGTTCATCCTCATCGGGATCAACGTCATCGTGTTCCTCGCCGAGATGTTCGGCGGCACGGGGCTCGAGGGCAGCGGATCCGTGTTCCGCGAGGGCGTGCTGTTCGGGCCCGCCGTGGCCGATGGTGAGGTCTACCGGATCGTCACGGGCGGCTTCCTGCACGCCGGGATCCTGCACGTCGCCTTCAACATGTACATGCTCTTCTACCTCGGCTCGATGATGGAGCCGGCGATCGGCAAGCTGCGGTTCGGCGCGCTGTACTTCACGTCGCTGCTCGGCGGTTCGCTCGGCGTGCTGCTGCTGTCGCCGTTCGACCCGACGGTCGGCGCTTCGGGCGCGGTGTTCGGGCTCATCGGCGCGGGCGTCGTGGCCGAGCGTTCCCAGGGGATCGGGATCATGCAGTCGGGGCTCGGCATGCTCCTGGTCATCAACCTGGTGATCACGTTCATCATCCCGAACATCTCGATCGGCGGGCACCTCGGCGGCTTGGCCTTCGGGGCCGCCGCGGGGTACCTGCTGCTCGTCTGGGCGCCGCGCCAGCGCGCGAAGCAGGCGGGCAACATCGCGCTCGGGGTCGTGATCGCGATGGGCGTCGCCGCCGCGATCGGCTGCGTCTGGGCGGCGGACTACGCGATGCAGAACGGCGCCCTGCTCTAGCGGCCCGGCATACGATCCTCGGCACGCCACCGAGGAGACGCCATGGCCGCGGCGCGCACGCAGGCCGGGGCACACGCCGCGATCGCGAAGCTGCCGGAGGGGCTACCCGCGATCGCCTGATCGCGACCACCTCGACGCGAAACCCACAACTGTTGGGGATTTCGCGTCGAGGTTCCTCAGCTCACGTTGCCGTACACCTCGACCTCACGCACCACCGCGCCGGTCTCCGGTGCGGGCACGCGGTCGGGGTGCAGGACGTGACCGAGCAGCTCGAGCCCGTCCACGAGCCGCGGCCCGGGGCGGGAGAAGTACGCCGACCCGTCGACGACCACGATGCGCGGCACGCCGGTCTCGCGCAGCGCGTCGGCGTAGCGCATGGCCTCGTCCTCGGCGCGGTTGAGGTCGTAGCCGCACGGCATGCAGACGATGACGTCCGGGCTCGCCGCGGCCACGAGCTCCCACGTCGACTGCTCGGAGTGCTCCCCGGCGAAGCCGAGTGCGTCGGTGCCGCCCGCCATCTCGATGAGCTGCGGGGTCCAGTGCCCGGCGATGAACACGGGGTCGAACCACTCGATCGCAGCGACGCGCGGGCGCTCGGCCCCGCGCACCGCGACGCGGACGGCGTCCACCCGGCCAGCCGCGCGAGCGATGAGACCGAGCGCCGCGTCCTTCGCGCCCGTGACCTGCGCGATCGTACGAACGTCCGCGAGCGTCTCGCCGTACGTGGTCGGGTCGAGCGACACCACGCGCGGGCACGTGTCCATCGTCTGGGCGAGCGCTTCGACGTCCTCGACGTCGACCGCGCACACCGGGCAGAGGCCCTGGGTGACGATGAGATCGGGCTCCAGCTCGCGTACGGCGTCCTCGTCGAGCTCGTAGATCGGGTCGCCGCCCTGGGTTGCCGCGCGAACCGCTTCGTCGATCTCGCGGGCGCTCGCCGGCTCCTCGCGCTGCGCGAACGGGAGCTTGTCGCGGGTGACCTTCGGCAATTCCTCCGCGGCGGTGGGATAGTCACATTCGTGTGTCACGCCCACGACCTGATCACCCAGTCCCAGGGCGAACAGGAGCTCGGTGGCGTGGGGCACGAGGCTGACGATCCGCATCCGAGCCAAGGAGACTAGATGGCACTGCTGCACGACGAGGCGATCGAGGTGCTGCTGGACGGCACGCTGTGGCGCAAGGACGGGCGGACAGTCGTGCGCGACTTCGAGTTCGCGAACTTCACCGACGCCGTGGCCTTCGTCAACCGCGTCGCCATCGACGCCGACCAGGCCGATCACCACCCCGACATCCTCATCCACAACTACCGCAAGGTGCAGGTCCGGATCTGCACGCACACCGAGGGCGGCATCACGATGCGCGACATCGACCTGTCGCGGGCGATCGACACCCTGGTCTAGTGCTACGGTGGGCGCGATCACCGCGTCCATGAACGACGATCAACCTCGAAGTCGCTGCACCAGACGCCGCGCTAGCGCATGACCGCGTTCCTGCTCGTCGCGGTCTTTCTCCTCGTCCTCACCAACGGGTTCTTCGTCGCGGGGGAGTTCGCCCTCGTGCGCTGCCGCAAGCAGCGGGTCGAGGCGCTCGTCGCCGAGCAGAAGCGCGGGGCGAAACGGCTCCAGCACGAACTGGAGCACATGAACGAGTACCTGTCGGCCTGCCAGTTCGGCATCACGCTGGCATCGCTCGGGATCGGCTTCCTGGGTGAACCGGCGATCGCGTCGATCCTCGAGCCGTGGCTCGGCGAGGTCGTCAGTCACGGCGCGTCGGTCATCATCGCGATCTCGATCGCGTACATCCTCGTGACGGCGCTGCACATCACCGTCGGCGAACAGGTGCCGAAGATCTACGCGATCATCAACGCCGAGGCGGTGGGCGTCCGCATCTCCCGGCCGCTGCACGCGTTCGCCGTCGCGATGCGGCCGTTCATCTCGGCCCTGAACGCCGCGAGCAACGCGATGCTCCGGGGCGTCGGGATCCGCACCGAGGCCGGTTTCGAGGAGGGCTCCAGCCCGCAGGAGCTGCGCGCGCTCATCGCGTCGGCCCGCGCGGGTGGCCAGCTCGACCCCGGTGAGGCCGGCATGCTCTCCGGCGTCTTCCACCTGCACGAGCAGGAAGCGCGGCAGGTGATGACGCCGATCCCGGCCGTCGTGACCGTGGACATCTCCGAGAACGTGGAGGACGCGCTGCGCCGCTGCGTCTCGTCGGGCCACACGCGGCTCGTCGTCATCGAGGACGAGGACAAGGACCGCGTGCGCGGGATCGTCCACGCGAACTCGCTCGCGAGCCTGCTCATGACTGACGGGCCGGCCGCGCCGATCGACAAGGTCGTGCGCGACGCGATGATCGTGCCCGAGACGAAGGCGCTCGACGATCTGCTCGCTGACCTGCAGCGCCAGCGCACCTCGATCGCCATCGTCGCCGACGAGTACGGCCGCGTGGCGGGCATCGTGACGGTCGAGGACATCGTCGAGGAGGTCGTCGGCGAGATCGAGGACGAGACCGACCCGGCCGGCGGGGAGATCCGCCGTCTCGCCAACGGCGACTGGTTCGTCCGCGGCCACGTCGCGGTCACCGACCTCGTCGACCACGGCCTGCACCTGCCGGTCGACACCGACGCGTACAACTCGGTCGGCGGGTTCGTCTTCGCCGAGCTGGGGCGCCTGCCCCGCCGCGGCGACACCGTGTTGGCCAACGGCTACTCGATCCGGGTCGAATCGGTGCGCGAGAACCGCATCGAGGCGGTCCGCATCCGCGAGCGCGGCCCGGCGGCCGGCACCGGGCCGGCGGCGGTGCCGGCCGGACCCGGATTCTGACCGGAGAAACACGACGGGCCCGCTTTCGCAGGCCCGTCGGAGCTTCACTGAGGGAGGAGGGTCGCGCCGCGTTTCCACACGGCGCAGGCGGAGCTTTTCGCGGGCTCCTCAAGCCTCCCTAAACCCCAGGTGACGATCAGGTGAAGATGGCCTGTCTGCGCCCAGAGGGCTTGACGGGCCCCTAGTAGCTGGCGTACAGGCCCGACCCCGACTTGCGGCCGAGCTTGCCCTCGGCGAGCAGGTCGCGCAGGCGCTGCGGCACGTCGGCGCCGATCGCGTCGCCGATCGCCACCGACACGTCGATGCCGACGAGGTCGAGCAGCGCGAGCGGGCCCATCGGGTGGCCCGCACCGAGCTTCATGGCGGTGTCGATCGACTCCGACGGCAGGCCCGTCTCATCCTGCAGCACCACGGCGCTGAACAGGTACGGGAACAGCAGGCGGTTCACGACGAAGCCCGGGACGTCGGGGATCTCCACCGGCTCCTTCTCCAGGGCGACGCACAGGTCCTTCGCACGGTCACGCACGCCCTGCGCCGCAGCCGCCGGGTAGATGAGCTCGACGAGCTTCATCCGCGGGACCGGGTTGAAGACGTGCAGGCCGACGAAGCGCTCGGCGGCGCCGGAGGCGGTCGCGAGCTTCTCGACCGACAGCGACGAGGTCGTCGTGGCGACGACGACATCGGCGCCGGTGCGCGACGCGAGCTGCTCGAGCAGCGGCTCCTTCGCCGCGTACTCCTCGGCGATCGCCTCGACGACGAACGTCGCGCCGTCGACGAGCTCACCCAGGTCCTGGACGACCGTGACCGCGGACGGGTCGACGCCCTCCATGCGGCTGATGAACTTGTCGATGGTCTTGCGCGCCCGCTCGGCGGACGCGTCCGAGCGCGCCCAGAGCTTCACGGGGCCGTTCGCGGCCGCGACGGCGGCCAGTCCGGCCGCGATCGTGCCGCTTCCGGCGATCGCGAGTGTTTCTGCCACGGTGTCTCCCTAGATCGACTGGCTGGTCGGACAGTTCGGCGGGGAAGGGTAGGGTGCCGCGCCGTTTCGTGTCCTGCCGTCACGGCGGACGCTCCGAGTTCCGTACGCTTGGAAGGAATGCGACGGGGAGCGGGGACGCTGGCGGCCGCGGTGATCGGGGCCGCGCTCTCGACGGGGACCGCGGGGGCAGCGACGACGGCGATGCCGGCGGACAGGTTCGCGGACAGCGTCGGCGTGAACGTCCACGTGATGTACCTGAACACCGCCTACAACGACCACGCGCGCACGGTCGGGGCGCTGCGCTGGCTCGGCGTCCGCCACGTGCGCGACCAGGTGCGCCGGCCGGTCCCGAGCAGCACCGCCTGGTGGCGCGCCGAGCAGCGCCAGCGCTTCGCCGTGCTGCAGCGCGCGGGCATGCGGCTGACGCTCATCGCCGGCGGGCCGGCCGACGACTCCCTGGGGTCGCTCGCCGACCGGCTCGGCGTCATCCGGGGGCTGCGCGGCGTGGTGGCGGTCGAGGGCCCGAACGAGTGGGACCTCACCGGCGGGGACGACTGGGTGCAGAACCTCCCCACGATGCAGCAGGCGCTCTACGACGCCGCGAAGCGCGACCCCGTGCTGCGCGCACGCCGGGTGCGCGTGGTCGGGCCGAGCCTGGGGCGCGAGGGCAACTACGCGGTGCTCGGTGACCTCAGTGGCGCGATGGACTTCGGCAATGTCCACGCGTACACCGGCGGGCGCCAGCCCGAGGAGCAGGAGCTTCCCGGCGCGTTCGTGCTGGCCGACGGCGGCCTCGACGTCGTCCGGCAGACGACGGGGCGTCGTCCCCTCCTCGTCACGGAGACGGGCTACCACGACGCGTTCGCGCAGTTCGGTCGCCAGCCGCCCACCGCGGAGGGGGCCGCGGCGTCCTACACGCTGCGCACGCTGCTCCAGCACGCGGCACTCGGCGTGCGGCGCACGTTCGTCTACGAGCTCGTCGACCAGCGCGCCGACCCGGCAGGGCTGAACCAGGAGGCGAACTTCGGCCTGTTCGATCATCAGTTTGCCCCCAAGCCTGCCGCGACGGCCGTCCGCAACCTGCTGCGCCTGCTCCGCGACCGGGGAGCGTCGCCGAACGGCGCCCGGCTCGACGTGACCCTGCGCGGGGGCGACGAGACGCTGCGCTCACTCGTCTTCGCCAAGTCCGGCGGCGGCTACGCGGTCGCGCTCTGGCGCGCCGCGCCGGTCTGGGATCCGTGGGCGCGGACCGAGCTGCTCGTCGCTCCGCAGACCATCACGGTGCAGGCGCCGCGCCGCTTCGCGGTGGCGCGCGCCTACCGGCCGGTGGACGGCGTGACACCCGTGCACGTCGTGACGAACACCAACCGTCTCGACGTCCCGGTCGCCGGCGGCCCCGTGATCGTCGAACTCTCGCCGACCGCGAGCGGGCCGACGCGGGTCCGCGGCGCCCGGCGCCCGTTCGTCACCGCGCTCGGCCCGCTGCCGCTGCCGACCGGCGACGTCTGGTAGCTCCGCCTCAGGTCGCGTCGCGGCGAAACCCGACCGGCGCTGCGTGCGGCGGCATCGGGCTCGGCTCGATCCCCGGCGGCGGATCCATGGCGTGGAACCCGGTGGGCGACGTGTCGTTGGGCCCGTCCGGGTGGAACAGCGCGGCCAGGAGCTGGATGTGGCCCCGGCCGACACCGAGCTCGAACTGCCCGCCGCCGTAGGCCCCGATGCCGCGCTCGCCGAGCCAGTCGTACGCGTCGAACAGCGCGCTGATCGCGCCGAACCGTGACGGCTTGACGTTCACCGTCTTCGGTGGGAACGGCAGGGCCTCGACGTCGGCGATGCTGTGGATGGGCGCGTCCCACGTGATGCGGTCACGGTGGGGGCGCAGGATCTCATCGGTCTCGGCGGTGAGCCTGGGGTCTTCGATCCACGCGTCGGGGAAGTACTCGACGACGCGCCGGTACAGCGCCGGGTCGGCGGGGTTGTCGACGATCGTGCCGCTGTACTGGCCCTTGAGGTCGATGCTGTCGACCGCGCCGGTGGCGGCGAGCGCGGCGAACAGGTCGTCGTCCCAGTCGTTCGTCGCGTCGAGCTTGAACCGCAGGTCGGGATAGCGCGCAAGGCGGCGGGTGACCGGGTCGATCGTCGACGGCTCGCCGAGGCGCAGCGACACGACGTACGTGATGGGCTTCGGCTTGATGCCAAGATGGGCGTGCAGGGACGTCCCGGCCTGTCGCAGCGCGAGATCGAGCGCGGCCGACTCGTAGGCCCACCGGCGGTAGTTGCGGCTCACGGCGGTCTCGGGCTCCTGGCCGCCGAACAGGTCGCGGCCGCCGATGTGCTCGCTGAAGCTCCGCAGCGTCCACGACCCGGCGAGGTCCGGCGGGCCGGCGGCCCAGGCCGCCTCGTGCTCCTCGGCCTGGTAGACGACGTCCTCGCCGAGACCCTCCTCGCCGCTGCCGTGCGCGTGGATGACCGTGCTCTTGCGCGTGAAGTCGCTCGAGACGTCCTGCTCGAGGCCCTCGAGCTCGATCCGGTCGATCGCGACGGGCAGGTCGGCGACCTGCTCCCACGTGCTCATGGGCGCGCGGCCGCCTCGCCGGCTTCGAGCCGCGCGACGAGGTCGTCGAGCCGGAGCTCCTCGAGTCCGCGGCCGACGGCGTCGAGCTCGCCGGCGCAGTACTCCACGAGCGTGCGGCCCTCGCGGACGAGGTCGAGCGTCTCGCGCAGCCCGGCCTGGCCGGAGTCGAGGCGTTCGATGATCGCCGCGAGCCGCGCCGTGGCGGCCTCGTACGTGCGCTCGGGCTGGTCCACGTCAGGCATCATCGCAGCGCCGGTCGATCGACTCGTCGGGTGCGGCGCCGACCTTCCCGTCGGCGAACCGCAGCGAGAGCGCGTCTGCGCCACGTGCCTGCTCGGCGCTCGTCACGAGCCCGCCATCACCGTCTTCGACGAGCGCGAACCCGCG
The DNA here is from genome assembly GCA_051306365.1 of Solirubrobacteraceae bacterium. Taxonomy (GTDB): domain Bacteria; phylum Actinomycetota; class Thermoleophilia; order Solirubrobacterales; family Solirubrobacteraceae; genus Svornostia. Next base: position 810 of record JBPPNC010000009.1, on the reverse strand, counting down.
CGCCAGCGTGCGCTCGGGATCGTGGGCGGCGAGGGCCGAGGTGAGGTGTTCGAGCTCACGGGCGCGGCGCAGCCGGTCGGCACCCGCGGCGGCCTGCGCCCGCCGGTCGAGCGTCCGCGCGGCGGCTGCGCCGGCACCCAGCTCCCGCGCGACGCGCCGTCGCCCCGCCGCGCGCAGCTCACGCAGCGACTGGTGCAGCGCGGCCCGGTGGCGGGCCACATGCTCGGCCGGGGCACGGGACAGACGCACGAGTTCCCGTGCGCGCTCGACGACCGCACGGTGGCCATGGCGCTGCAGGCGCACGGCCACGCCGGCCATGCGAGCCCGCGCCTCTCCGACGTGCACCGGGACGGCTTGTTCGGCCGCATGGGTCGGGGTGGAGCACGCGCACGCCGCGACGTCGTCGATGAGCGTGCGGTCGGTGTGGTGGCCGACCGACGCGATGACCGGCACCCTCAGCAGTGCGACGGTCCGGCACAGTGTCTCGTCGCTGAACGCCAGCAGGTCGGTGACCGATCCGCCGCCGCGCGCGACGATGATCACGTCGACCGCATCGGACGCGGCGAGGTCGGTGAGCGCGCGGGTGATCGCGGGCGCGGCGTGCCGGTCCTGCACGGGGGCGAAGGCCCACACCAGGCGCCCGGCCCAGCCGCGGCGATGCAGGCCGGCGAGGATGTCGGCGCGGGCCTTGCCGCCCTCGCCGGTGACGACGCCGATGGTCCGCGGAAGCGCAGGGCGGGCCAGCGCCTTCTGCGGGGTGAGCAGCCCCGAGGCGTCGAGGACGCGCCGCAGCCGGTCGATTCGCGCGAG
>JBPPNC010000223.1:0-21302 GCA_051306365.1 Solirubrobacteraceae bacterium | reverse complement strand
CGCCGGCCCTACCCCGCGCTCGCCCGCCCAAAGGTCAAAGGCAACGCGCCGTTCAACATCGTCCATCTCCCAGTCCGCGAGGTACTCGAGCGCCCACGCGAACGCGTTTGTCGCAACACTTGTCATACGCGAATCCCCTAAAGGACCGACAAGGCGCCGAGCAGATCTTCACTGGTCGCAACCGACCCGAAGACCCCGCCCTGCATCTTGACCATCTTCAAAGCGGCTTCGTAGTTGCCGTAGTCAGTGGCACCCGTGCAGTCTGAAAGCAGCAGGCACTCGTAACCCATGTCGTTCGCCTCGCGCATCGTCGTGTGCACGCACACGTCGGTCGTGATCCCCGTGAGGATCAGGTGGTCAATGCGGTGCGAGCGCAGGACGAGGTCGAGCTCGGTGGCGCAGAACGCGCCCTTGCCGGGCTTGTCGATCACGAATTCGCCGTCGACGGGGGCGACCTCGTCGACGATCTCCCAGCCGGGTTCGCCACGCACGAGGATGCGCCCGCACGGGCCGGCGTCGCCGATCCCCGCGCCGATGCGCTGCGAGCGCCAGCGCTTGTTCGGCGGGCAGTCCGAGAGGTCGGGCTTGTGGCCCTCTCGGGTGTGCACGACGGCGCCGCCGAGCTCGCGCCAGCGGGCGAGGACCGTCCGGGTGGGGCCGAGCGGGGCACGGGTCAGCGCGAGGTCATACCCCATGGCGTCGACGTAGCCGCCGGGGCCGCAGAAGTCGGTCTGCCAGTCGATGAGGACGAGCGCGGTGCGGTCCAGCTCGACGCTGCCGCCGTACGGCCAGGGGTAGGGGTCGGCCGCGACGGTCACGCGGGGCCATCCTCGACGTCGAACATCCGGGCGAGCAGTTCACCGACGCGGGACTCGACCACCGCGGCGCTGGCCTCGACGTGCGTGGCCATCAGCGCGGTGGCGGTGGCGACCTCCCCCGCGCACGCGGCGTCGACGATCTCGAGGTGCTCGGTGATGGTCGCCTCGATGCGGTCAGCGGTCGTGAAGTCATGGATGCGCAGCACGCGGATGCGTTCGTTGATGTCGCGCAGGTAGCGCACCGTGGCGCGGTTGCCCGACGCCCGCGCCAGCCCGAGGTGGAAGCTCTCGTCGGCGTGCACGAAGTCCGGCCACTCGATCTGGTCGCGCAGCTCCGGCCAGGTGTCGCGCAGTTCGATCCAGTCCTCGCGCAGGCGCAGCAGCGCCGGCTGGTCGGCCCGGTCCCCGCCACGGGCGGCGAGGGTGACCGCGAGGTCTTCGAGCACGAGCCGCACCGCGTAGATGTCGCGCATGGAGGACACCCGGGGCGGGTTCGGGCGCACCCCGCCGGCGGGGTCGCGCACGATGTGCCCGTCGCTCTCCAGGCGGCGCAGCGCCTCGCGCACCGGCGTCCGGCTGGTGGCGAACCGTTCGGCGAGGTGCTCCTCGACCAGCCGCTCGCCGTACGGCAGTCGTCCCGCGAGCAGGTCGCGGCGCAGGTCGTCATGCACCCGATCGGCTGCCGAACCCGCGCCGCCCGCCGACGCGGTCCGGCCGGCGAGCAGGAGCGCGCGGACCGAGTCGGGACTCACGCGGCGGCAGGCGGGGACGTCAGGGCGGCGAACTCGTCGAACGCCTGGATCGGCGGATGGGTGATGCCGGCGCCGATCTGCCCGATCCCTGGAGTCACGTGGGCGATGCCCGTGTGCACCGGTGGCGAGATCCGTGTCCGGGCGACGGCGAGCGCGTCGATGCCGAGGATCGCGCCGCGCCCGTTGGGCAGCTTGATGTCGGGCGATTCGCCGGCCGCGATCTGCCGCAGTTCAGTGGTGATCGCATCGCGGTCGGCGGGATCGAGGCCGCAGTTGAACGCGGCTTCGGGCGAGGCGGCGACGGCGATCGCGCCGAGGCCGTACGTCTCGATGATCGCCGAGTCGCCGAGGTCGGGGTTCATGTCGGCCTCGGTGTACCCGGGGAACAGCCGGGCGGGGCCCGGCATCGCGGCCGGGCCGACGAACCACCGGTCTCCCGTCCCGGACACCTGGATGCCGACCTCCACGCCGTTGCGCGCGATCGCCGTCAGCAGCGACGAGCCGGGGACGTCACGGGCGCAGTCGAGCGCGAGCTTGGAGAAGACCATGGCGAGGTTCAGGAACCACTGGCCGTTGGTCGAGATGAAGCGCGGGACGGCCGGGTCGGCATCCTCGAGCCCGGCGGCCATCTTCACGAGCGACAGCGCGGTGCCGGACTCGGTGCGGTGGTGGGCCTCGTCGCCGTCGGTCAGCGAGCGGACGTGGATGTCCATGAGGTCCAGCGGACCGGTCACGTCGATGGCTGTGCGCAGTGCGGGGGCGAGGACGTCACGCATCCAGGCCAGGCGCTCGAGCACGTCAGGCCCGTCCGCGCCGTAGCGCAGGACCTTGCCGGAGCCCTCGTTCAGCGGCGCCCACGCGATCTTGCCGGTCGCCTCGTCGCGGGCGACCCACACCGGCATCGAACCGGTGACGATGCCCGACATCGGGCCGACGCCGCCCACCTCGTGGTTGGGCTTGCGCGGGATCTGGCCGTCCTCGACGAGGGCGATCGCCTCCTCGGGCGAGCCGGCTGCGCCCTCGAGGTAGAGCGCGGCGCCGAGCGCGGCGCGCATCGGTGGGCACATCGCCGACGGTGCGATCGGCGGGCCGGCGTGAGAGACGCCTCCGGCGGCGTGGTGCTCGCTCACCTCGCCGGCGGGGACGACGTCGACGATCACGGGCCGCGCCGCGGCGAGCCGGGCGACCGATTCGGCGAGGGCGTCGTCCGTTGTATGCAATTCGGTGTCCATTGGTGCCCGACACGCTATTCCGCCGACGGACAGGCGGCTTGTGACTCCCGGTAGGACATGTGGGCACCCGTGTTCGACACGCGGTCGAGCACCGCTGTATACAGCCGTCCTGTGCACGTGGTCACACGACCCTCGACTTGGCTCGCGGATTGTCGATACTGGGAAGACAGATCGGCCTCCGCGGGGGATATCCAAGCCCACGCGACACGTAAGACCCACTGGGAGTGCGAGGCCAGCTCCCGTGTATGGGCCGCCCGAATCGCCCCGCCACCGCGGGGCCTCGTCGAGCGGCCCTTTCTGTTCGCTCATCCATCTCGCCCGGCGCACCGATGCGTCGCGGTGCCCTCACCCCGAACCCGAAACAGATGTACGCACGATGCTCATTCAGATTCTCTCCACCTTTGCCGTCATCGCCGGCCTGTTCGGCGTGATCCCCCAGATCGTCTCGATGCTCGTCACGGGCAGCTCGAAAGGGCAGTCCGCCGCGGGCTGGTCGGTCGGTGTGGCCGTGAACGTCCTCATGGGCTACGTCAACCTCGTGGGCCTGCACGCGACGCTGCTGGCCGCGGGCAACGCCGTCGCCGGCGCGCTCTGCGCGTTCGCGCTGCTGTGCGTGGTGCGGCTCGCCGATGACGGGCACGACGAGGTGCCGGAGATCGAGGGCGAGCCGGTCGTCGGCGGCGCGAACCTGTACGAGCTGCCGACCGAGGAGTTCCACGTCGTGAGGGCCCATGTCCTGCGGGCACACGCGCAGCGGTTCCACAGCGCCCCGCGGGAGGACCCGGCGGCGGTGTCGCGGCGGTCGTTGCGGCGGGTCGTGCGGCCCGAGCGCGACCGGATGGCCGCGTGAGCCGCTACAGCCAGCCCGCGCGGCGCAGCCGCCAGTACAGGCCGGCGCAGACCACGAGGACGAAGGCGAGGACGGCGGGATACCCGAGCTCCCAGTCGAGCTCGGGCATGTGCGCGAAGTTCATCCCGTAGAGCCCGAACACCATCGTGGGGACGGCGAGGATCGCCACCCACGCGGAGATGCGGCGCATGTCCTGGTTGTCGCGCATCGACAGCTGCGCGATGTTGGCCTGGAGGACGTTCGTGAGGAGCTCGTCGAACCCGGTGATCTGCTCGATGTCGCGGCGCAGGTGATCGTGGACGTCGCGGAAGTACGGCTCGGTCCGCGGGTCGATGGGCAGCCCGGTCACGGGCGAGGCGAGATGGGCGACGGGCTCTTCGAGCGGGCGCACGGCGCGGCGGAACTCGAGCACCTCACGCTTGAGCTTGTAGATGCGCTCGGCGCGGTTGGCCTGCTGATCGGAGAACACCTCCACCTCGATCTCGTCCATGTCGACGGCGAGACCCGCAAGGACCGCTGCGTAGTCGTCGACGACCTTGTCGATCACTGCGTACAGCACGGAGCTCGGTCCGATCGACAGCAGGTCAGGGTGGGCTTCGAGGTCCCTCCGCACCCCGCTGAGGGGGCTCGGCTCGCCGTGGCGGACGGTGACGACGAACTGCGGGCCGACGAAGATCATGAGCTCGCCGATCTCGACGAGCTCGTCGGAGTCGACGTAGCGGGCGGTCTTCAGCACGACGAACAGCGAGTCGCCGTGCGTCTCCACTTTCGGACGCTGGTGCGCGTGGACGGCGTCCTCGACGGCGAGCGGATCCAGCCCGAAGTGCTCGGCGATGGCGTGGATGACCTCGGGGCCGGGGTCCTGGAGCCCGATCCACGTGAAGCCGTCGGAGCAGTCGCGCGCCTGCTGCAGTGCGGTTTCCAGCGGGACCTTGCCGCCCAGGCGCCTTCCGTCCTCGTAGAGCGCGCAGTCGACGACGTAGCCGTTGACCTCGGAGGGGGAGAGCTTGGCCTCGGGGGCGACGCCCGCGATCTCACGTCCCGCGGCCCCACCCACCCGCGTAGGGGAGTCGCGCCGGGGAAGAGGGAAGTGCGAACTCACGCGCGCACTGTAGGCACAGGCAGCCGAAGCGGCAACCGTGCGGCCCCACGGCGATGCGTCGTCCTCCACAGCGCCGAAGATGCTTCGACGGAGCCCCGGGCCGAAGCAGCCTGGACCCCCACGATGAGCCGCCGGACAACGGCAGACCGGCTCGCGGCGGAGGCCCAGCTGGTCGCCCGTCGCGGTCGGCGTCACGTCTTGTTGGATCCACTGTTCGCGGAGTGGCTGCGTCGACGGTGAGCGTTTACAGCCGCGCCGCCGCCCACTCCCGGACGATGCGCTCCTGCACGTCGGTCATCACGACACGCTCGCCACGCTCCAGCGCGGCGGCCGCCTGCGCGACCGTCATGCCCACGCCCGTGAGCACGCTGCCGATCAGCGGCGGCACGTCCGCGCCGCAGACGCCGTTCTCGCAACCGGGAATGAGTGGCTTATCCGACCTCACTGGTAGGATTATCGCACGATGATCTTCACGACCAAGGCGGAGTACGGCGTCCGGTTGCTGGTTGAGCTCGGCCGCGTGCAGCGGTCCGACGAGCCCGGCCGGCCGGTGAGCCTCAAGGCGATCGCCGAGGCGGAGGGCCTCCCGCTCGCGTATCTCGAGCGGATCGTGGCGCTGCTGAAGAAGGATGGCATCGTCGAGTCCACCCGCGGCGCGCACGGCGGTTACCGCCTCACCGTCGATGTGGCGGATCTCACGATGGAGCGCGTGATCGTGGCGCTGGAGGGGCCCGTGGCCCCCATGGCGTGCTTTGTCGAGGACCGGCCTGATCAGGGGCGCGTCCTGTGTTCGCACGAGGCCGACAAGGGCCACGGCTGCGCGACGAAGCTCCTGTGGACGCGCGTGCAGGGTGGCGTCACCCGCGCGCTGCAGCAGACCACGCTCGCGGACCTCGTCGAGTTCTCCAGCCGCACGCCGATCCCGGCCTGACGTACCAAGCTTTCAATGAACACCGGAGACGCATGAGCATCCTCGAGATCAAGAACCTCCACGTCCACGCTGACGACAAGCAGATCCTCAAGGGCGTGGACCTGACCGTGAACACCGACGAGGTCCATGCGCTCATGGGCCCCAACGGCTCGGGCAAGTCGACCCTCGCGAACACGATCATGGGCCACCCGAGCCTCGAGGTCACCGAGGGTTCGATCACGTTTGACGGCGTCGACGTCACCGAGGCCGACGCCGACGAGCGCGCTCGCGCCGGGCTCTTCATGGCCTTCCAGTACCCGGTCGCCATCCCCGGCGTCACGATCACGAAGTACCTCCGCATGGTCATGAACGCGCACCGCGAGGCGCGCGGCGAGGCCGACATCAGCCTCAAGGAGTTCCGCAAGACCGTCGAGGCGGCCATGGAGCTCACGAACGTGCCGAAGGAGTTCTCGGCGCGCTACCTCAACGACGGGTTCTCCGGCGGAGAGAAGAAGCGCCTGGAGATCCTCCAGCTCGCGCTGCAGAAGCCCAAGGTCGCCGTGCTGGACGAGACGGACTCGGGCCTGGACATCGACGCGCTGAACGTCGTCGCCAACGGCGTGAACACCGTCGCCAAGGAAGCCGGCATGGGCGTCCTGATCATCACCCACTACCAGCGGATCCTGCACATCGTGCGCCCGGACCGCGTCTCGATCCTGTTCGACGGCCGCATCGCCACCGAGGGTGGCCCGGAGCTCGTCGACCGCCTCGAGGCCGAGGGCTACGGCGGCCTCCGCGAAGAACTCGCAGTGTGAGCACGCTGCAGTCAGCCGTCGCCACCGAGTTCCCGGTCCTCGCCGGGAACCCCGGCCTGGCGTACCTGGACAGCGCCGCGACGTCGCAGACGCCGCGGCCGGTCCTCGACGCGATGGCCGACTATTACGAGACGGCGCGGGCCAGCGTGCACCGCGGTGTCTACCCGCTCGCCGTCGAGTCGACGAACCGCTTCGAGGGCGCGCGCGACCGTGTCGCCGCGTTCGTGGGCGGCGAGTCGCGTTCCACGGTCTTCACCCGCAACGCCACCGAGGCGATGAACCTCGTCGCCTACGCGTGGGGCGCCGCCAACGTGCGTGAGGGCGACGTGATCGTGCTCACCGAGATGGAGCACCACTCCAACATCGTGCCGTGGCAGATGCTCGCGCAGCGCACCGGCGCGCGCCTGGCGTACGTGCCCGTCGATGACGACGGCCGCCTCGAGCTCGACGCGTACGACGCGCTGCTGCGCGCCGGCGGCGTGAAGGTCGTCGCCGTCGCGCACGTCTCGAACGTGCTCGGCACGATCAACCCCGTCGCCGACCTCGTCGGCCGCGCGCACGACGCGGGCGCGAAGGTCCTCGTCGATGGCACGCAGGCCGTCCCGCAGATGCCGGTCGACGTCGCGGCGGTCGGCGCGGACTTCTACGTCTGGACGGGCCACAAGGCGTACGGCCCCACGGGCGTCGGCATCCTGCACGGCGACTACGACACGCTCGCCACCATGCCGCCGTTCATCGGCGGCGGGCACATGATCAGCCGCGTCGAGCGCGACAGCTCCACGTACGCCGAGCCGCCCACGCGCTTCGAGGCCGGCACGTCCGCCATCGCCGAGGTCATCGGCCTGGGCGCCGCCGTCGACTTCCTCGACCGTCTCGGCATGGACAGCGTCCGCGCCCACGAGCGCGAGGTCACCGCCTATGCGCTGGAGCGCCTGCTCGACCTCGATGGCATCACCGTCCACGGCGGCCGTGACGCGGACGAGCGCGGCGCGGTCATCTCCTTCGTCGTCGACGGCGTGCACCCGCACGATGTGGGCGAGATCCTGGGCTCCCAGGGGGTCTGCGTCCGCGCCGGCCACCACTGCGCCCAGATCCTCATGAAGCGCCTCGGCGCGCCGGCCACGACGCGCGCGTCGTTCGCCGTGCATTCCACGCGCGAGGAGGTCGACGCGCTCGTCGACGGCCTCGCCAAGGTCCAGGAGATCTTCGCCTGATGAGCATGGAATCGCTGTATCGCGAGGAGATCCTCGAGCACTACAAGCGCCCGCACAACTGGGGGCACCTCGAAGATCCCTCGCTGAGCGCCGAGGACCACAACCCGCTGTGCGGCGACGAGCTGCGCGTCGAGCTGGCCGTCGACGACAACGGCGTGGTGCAAGACGTCCGCTTCTCCGGCCACGGCTGCGCGATCAGCCAGGCGTCCGCGTCGATGGCCTCCGACGAGGTCAAGGGCATGAAGGTCGAGGACCTCGTGAAGCTCGACCGCCAGTTCATCCTCGAGATGCTCGGCATCGACATCAGCGCGACCCGCATGAAGTGCGCGCTGCTGAGCCTGAAGGTGCTGAAGAGCGCCGGGCTCGGCGCGGCCGTGGACTGGGAGCCGGAGACGCCCGACGCGGCGCCCCCGGCCGGTTCACCTGACGCGATCTAGAAGCGCGGCGACCACCCGAACGGGTCGATCCGCAGCCGCAGGTCGAAGGCCGCGGCGACGTCCTCCCAGCGCGTGAGCTTGAAGTTCGTCGCGTCGCGGGCGGTGCCCGTGTCGTCCTCGCCGTCGTGGGTGACGAGCAGGCCGCGCGGGAAGTCCCGACCGAGCGGGACGTTGACGACCGCGGCGCCGTCGGACTCCTGCACGCCGTCGGCGCCGGGCCCGTCGACGAGCGCGAACGAGCCGAGGTAGGTGCCCCGGCCGCGGTCGCCGAACACGGCGAACGTGTCGTCGCCCTGGCTGGAGGCCAGCAGGTAACCGGTCCCGTGCGCGCCCCGGTAGATCGTCAGGCCCTCGACGTCCGCGGCGATCCGCTCGCCGCCGTCGCCGGGCAGCGCGTCGCCGGTCGTCTCGCACTCGAACTCGCCCGGATCGTCGTCGGGGACGAGCGTGTACGGCGCGCCGAACTCCTTGACCTTCTCGATGAGCGTGCCGTCGTCGCCGAACCCGCCCCGGGACACGGAGATCTGCCAGATGCCGACGTCTTCCTGGCCGGCGAACAGCGTGCCGCGATCGGCGTCGATCGTCATGCCCTCGAACTGGGGCTCCTCGCCCTCCTCGGCCACACATGGGGCCCACGTGCCGCCACTGGGCAGTGTGAAGCTCGTGGGCGCGTCGATGGTGTCCACGGTCTGATACGTCACCTTCCCGCCGGGCGCGGCGACGAGCTTGAGCAGCGCGACGCGGCTGCGCGACCGGCGCGATGTCACGACGTACGGCGTGCCGGTCCGCTGGTCCACCCACGCGGTGAGGCCGTAGGCGGTGGCCTGCTCGTCGACCTCGTCCTGCGTCGTGTTGAAGACGAAGGGCAGGGAGGGCGCGCTGATGTCGGTCAGCGGCGCGCGGCGCAGCGACGCAGCGAGCGGGCTGATGGCGTACGTGCGGATCTTGTCCGAGCCGCGGTCGGACACGATCGCGAGGTCGCGGGTGACCCCGCCGATCCGCGCGCCGTACACGACGTCGACGTTGTTGAACCGCCCGACGGCGTGGTCGTCACCCGCCGGCGCGGGCGGCGCGGCGATGTCCTGCAGTGTGCGGCCGTTGAGGTCGAACGCGGTGAGTCCGGCGTCCTTCTTCGTCGCGACGATGACGCTGCGGTCGCGCAGCAGCGGATTGACCCAGACGGCGGGGTCGTCGGCGTCGTTGCCCTCATCCTCGAAGAGCGGGGCGGACTCGCGCAGCGGGGTGACCTCGCCCGCGGCCTGCGTGGCGCTGGGGGCGGCGCCCAGCGCGGCGAGTGCGAGCAGCCAGGACAGTCGATGGGGGTGCATGGAGCGGCACCGTGTCAGGCGCCGCGCCGGCAGATGCGAAGAGGTCGTGAACTACCGCGGGCACGTCCTCGGCACCGCGCGGCACCAGAACTCGCGCACCTGGGCGTTCCATCGGTCACCGGCGGTGGGCGGCAGGTCGATGAGCACCGGGTCGGCGCCCACGGCGACGGTGAGGAGGCGCAGACGGGACAACATGGGCCGACCATACGCCCGCCGAGACCCCCGATGGGGTGAACGCCGTTCACGTTGCTGGCGCAAGGTGCATCGGACAACTGCCGTCTCCGCTGGCCCTGTGCGCCGATCCTCTCGTGCATGCGCCTCGCCGGGACGACGTCCATGTCAAGGCTCTGCCACGAATGGTGCGCTCGTATCCGCGCGGGTTCGGCAGACCGCGGTCCCGACCGGTTGCCCGCTACAATCCGTACCTCCGCAATCGGATTTGGAACTGCCCCACCGTATGCCCGAAGTCATCGACGTCTGCACCCTCGAGGAACTCGCCCCCGGCGATCGCAAGATCGTCGTCTGGGAGGACTACGAGATCGGCGTCTTCAACTGCAATGGCGAGCTCCTGGCGATTGAAGATCGCTGCTCGCACGATGACGGGCCGCTCGCCGAGGGCGAGTTCGATCAGGAGCGGTGTGTCGTGGAGTGCCCGCGGCACGGGTCCCTGTTTGACCTACGGACCGGCAAGCCTCAGACCCTGCCCGCCTACGTCCCGGTCGAGACCTTCGCCGTCCGGGTCGAGGGCGACACGATCAAGCTGGAGGTGGAGTAGCCCATGGCCACACCTGACGTCATCGCCGAGCAGGAAGCCCTGCAGGACATCAACTCGGATTACACCGAGAAGTACGGCTTCCACGACGCTGAGAACTACCTCTACAAGGCGCCGAAGGGCATCAACCGCGAGATCGTCGAGAAGATCTCCGAGATGAAGAACGAGCCCGCGTGGATGCGCGAGTTCCGCCTGAAGGCGCTCGACCACTTCCTCGCCCGTCCGATGCCGACCTGGGGCAGTCCGATGCTCGCCGAGGTCGACTTCGACGACATCCACTACTTCGTCCGCGCGTCTGAGCGGGCCGAGCGCTCCTGGGACGATGTCCCCGAGGACGTCAAGAAGACGTTCGACCGCCTGGGCATCCCCGAGGCAGAGCGCATGTTCCTCGCCGGCGTCGGCGCCCAGTACGAGTCCGAGGTCGTGTACCACCAGGTGCGCGAGGACCTCGAGCAGCAGGGCGTCATCTTCATGGACATGGACACCGGGCTCCGTGAGCACGAGGACCTGATCCGCGAGTATTTCGCCACGATCATCCCGAGCAACGACAACAAGCTCGCCGCGCTGAACAGCGCCGTGTGGTCGGGCGGCTCGTTCGTCTACGTGCCGCCGGGCGTGCACGTCGAGATGCCGCTGCAGGCCTACTTCCGCATCAACACGGAGAACATGGGCCAGTTCGAGCGGACGCTCATCATCGCCGACGAGGGCTCGTACGTGCACTACGTCGAGGGCTGCACCGCTCCGACGTACAGCGGCGACTCGCTGCACTCCGCCGTCGTCGAGCTCATCGCGAAGCCGGGTGCCCGCATCCGCTACACGACCGTGCAGAACTGGTCGCAGAATGTGTTCAACCTCGTGACGAAGCGCGCGGTCGCCGAGCGTGACGCCACGGTGGAGTGGGTCGATTGCAACCTGGGCTCGAAGCTCACGATGAAGTACCCGGCCGTCTGGCTGATGGGTGAGCGCGCCCACGGCGAGGTGCTGTCGATCGCCTTCGCGGGCACCGGCCAGCATCAGGACGCGGGCGCGAAGATCGTGCACGCCGCGCCGAACACGACATCGAACATCTTCGCCAAGTCGATCTCCAAGGACGGCGGGCGCAGCTCGTACCGCGGTCTGCTCGAGGTCGCCAAGGGCGCCCACGGTTCGAAGTCGAAGGTCGTCTGCGACGCGTTGCTCCTCGACGAGGACTCGCGTTCGGACACCTATCCGACGATTCGCATCGGCGAGGACGACGTCGACGTCGGCCACGAGGCCACGGTCTCGAAGGTCGGCGAGGAGCAGCTCTTCTACCTCCAGTCCCACGGGATCCCGGAGGAAGAGGCGAGCAAGCTCATCGTCAACGGCTTCATCGAGCCGATCGTCAAGGAACTGCCCATGGAATACGCGGTGGAGATGAACCGCCTGATCGAGCTGCAGATGGAGGGCTCCATCGGATGACGACCGCTGCTGCTGACTTCCTGGCCGAGCGGCGCACGCGCGGCGCCGAACTCGCGGCCTCACTGCCGCTGCCGACGTTCCGCGGCCAGCCCGGCTGGGAGTTCACGTCGCTGAAGGGCCTGGAGCTGGACAGCTTCCCGGCCGCGGGCGCGGGGGACCTCGCTTTCGCGCAGTCGGTGCAGCCCGCGCTGGAGGCACCAGAAGGCGCGGTGCGGCTCGACCAGGTCGACGCGACGTACGGCCCGGCGCCGGCGCTCGACTCTGAGGGTCCGCTCGTGATGCCGCTCTCCGAGGCGGCGCTCTCGCACCCGGAGGTGCTCGAGGAGCACTTCGGCGCGATCGTCTCGGACGAGGATCCGTTCGTCGCGCGCAACGAGGCCGGCTGGACCGGCGGCGCGTTCGTCTACGTCCCGCGTGGCGTGACGGTCGAGGCGCCGATCGTGGTCACCAACGTCCACGCCACGGCCGGCAGCGCCGCGCACTGGCGCACCCTGGTCGTGCTCGAGGACGGCGCCGAGGCCGAGGTCTGGGAGCAGCACCTGTCCGCCACGGGCGACCAGGAGGGCCTGGTGACCACGGTCACCGAGCTGTCAGTCGGCCAGGGCGCGTCGCTGCGCTACATCGAGGCGCAGGACCTCGCGTCGAAGACCTGGGTGTTCGGCAGCCAGCGCGCGGTCGTCCAGCGCGACGGCACGCTCGACTGGATTCTGCTGGGGTACGGCTCGGCCAACGGCCGCGTCGCGGTGGAGACGAACCTCGCCGGCGAAGGCGCCGAGGGGCGCGTCACCGGGGCGTACGCCACCAACGGCAGGCAGCACCTGGACTACGCCACGACGCAGGAGCACTCCGCGCCGCGCACGAACAGCGATCTCGCGTTCCGCGGGATCCTCGGCGAGCGCTCCCAGACCGTGTGGTCGGGGATGATCAAGGTCGACCCGGGCGCGCAGCAGATCGACGCGTTCCAGGAGTCGCGCAACCTGCTCCTCTCCAAGAAGGCCCACGCGGACGCGATCCCGGGCCTGGAGATCCTCGCCAACGACGTGCGCTGCACGCACGCGGCGGCGATCGCTCAGCTCGATCCCGAGCAGATCTACTACCTGCGCTCGCACGGGCTCCCCGAAGACCAGGCGAGGCGCCTCGTCATCGAGGGATTCCTGCACGCGACGGTCGAGCGGTTCGAGGAGGGTGCGGTGCGTGACGCCGTCTCCGCCTCGCTCGACCGCCGGCTCGAAACCGTCCTCGGCTAGCGCGAGGTTCCATAACGTTGCGCGAAGGGCGTCCTGCGGGGGCGCCCTTCGTCGTCTTGGACAAAAGCCGCGCTGAGCAGGGAAAACGGGCTATCTCTCAGGGTCGAGTCGAGCGTTAGGGTTGCCCGATGAGCATTGTGGCGGCCACTCTCGCCTCCACGGCAGCCGCCGGCCCGTTGCCATAAAACGCCTCGGCCATCACCCCGTCGTGGAGCAGCAGCAGCTGCCGTCCGGCCCGTTCAGGATCCGGTGCGCCCGCCTCGCGGGCGAGCGCCTCGAGCAGGATCGCGAGCCACTGCCGGTGCTCGGCCAGCGCCTCCGCCTGCGCCGTCTCGCTGACGCAGCGTTCGACGGCGGCGCCGAGCAGCGGGTCGCCACGCCAGTCACGCTCGGCCGTCAGGGCGCCCAGGACGTCGAAGAGGGCGAGCGGGCGGGCGCGCGGGTCGGGCTCCGCGCGCAGATCCCGCCCGAGGCGCTCGCGCAGCCGCGCCGCGCGCGCGGCGAGGTACGCCGCGATCAGCCCGTCCTTGCTGTGGAAATGCACGTAGAGCGTCGCCTTCGCGCAGCCGGACTCGCGCAGAATCGCGTCGATCCCCACCGCGCGGATGCCCTGCTGCGTGAACAGCCGGTCGGCGGCGGCGAGAATCCGCTCGCGGGGCGGTGCGAGACGTGGCATGTGCCACGAATACCAGCCGGCCCGGTCGCCGCCGTGGCGGCGAGGCGCTACACGACTTCGCGCGAGGGCAGGTCCGCGAGGATCTGCGAGATCTCGTCCACCGTGGCGAACGAGAGGCCCAGCACATGGACCTTGCGGTGCGCGATGCGACCTTCGGCATCGACGACCACGACCGCGCGCCGCGTGCCCATCACCGGGGCGGAGACGCCGTACAGGCGGGCGACCTCACGCTCGGTGTCCGCGAGCAGCGGGACGTTGAGCCCGTGGTGCTCGATGAACGCCTGGTGCGAATCGACGTCCTGGGCCGAGATGCCGACCACGACGGCGTCGAGCGCGGAGAGCTCGGAGCCCCGGTCGCGGTAGGAGCAGAACTGCTTCGTGCACACCGGCGTCTCATCGCCGGGGTAGAACAGCAGCACGACCGGCTGGCCGCGGTGCTCGGAGAGCCGGAAGGCGCCGTCGGAGCCCTCCAGTTCGAAGTCTGGGGCGGTGTCGCCGATCTGAGGAGTGCGAGCCATCGGTCCACCATACGGAGTCGTCGCGCTCCGTGGTTCACGTCCGCTGCCCGCCGGTGCGATAGAAGGAGGGCGTGGCCGACTGGATCGCAGAGCATGCCGCCGCCATCGCCAGGCGCGCCGTCCGAGACCTCGAAGCGCTCGTGGGGGTCTCGACGCCGTCCGGGGACGTCCCCGCCGCCGAGGAGGCGATCGCCATCGCAGCCGCGCTCGCGCCGACCGAGGCCGAGGTCGCGCGGCTGCCCTGCTCCACGCCCCGGCATGCGCCGGACCTGCTGCTGCACCTGCCGGGCACCGGCACCCGGCGGATCCTGCTGCTCGGCCACCTCGACACCGTCATCGGGCACCCCCACCACCGCGCCCTCGAGGTCGCGGGCGACCGCCTGAACGGCTCAGGGACCGCGGACATGAAGGGCGGGGTGGTGCTGGCGCTCGGGGTGCAGCGCGCCCTCCTCGACCGGTCCGGGGACTTCGCCGCCGCTGACCTTCTCCTGGTCTGTGACGAGGAGTGGCGCACCGGGGACTTCGGACATACCGGTCGGTTCGCTGGCTACGACGCCTGCTTGTGCTTCGAGGCGGGCGAGCACGACGCCGCGGGACGGGAGGCGGTGATCGTCCGCCGCAAGGCGGCGGGCACGCTGCGGGTCCGGGCTCACGGGCGGTCGGCGCACTCCGGAGCGTCGCCTGACGACGGCCGCAACGCGCTGCTCGCGCTCGCCGCCGCCGCGCAGGCCGTGGCCGCGCACCACGCACCGGGCGGGCCGGAGCGGCTCACCGCGGTGCCGACCGTGCTGCACAGCGGCGACGCGTTCAACGTCGTCCCCGCGGCCGGCGAGCTCACCTGCGACCTGCGGGCGGACAGCCTCGACGCGATCGACGCGGTCGTCGGCGCCGTCCCCGAGGAGGTCGGCGGCGCGACGCTCGAGGCCGAGATCCTCCGGCGCTGGCCGGGCATGGATGCGCGTGAGGCCACCGCTCCACTCCTGGCGCGTGCGAGTGCGGCGCTCGGGCGGCCGATCATCGCCGCCGAGCGCGGGGGCGCCAGCGACGCCAGCCACTTCGCCGCCGCCATCCCGCAGACCGTCGACGGTCTCGGCCCGCGCGGCGGCGGCGCGCACGCCCCGCACGAGCACGTCCTCGCGTCCTCGCTGCCGGAGCGCGCCGCGGTCGCCCTCGCGGTGGCCGACGCCGCGCTGAGAGACTGAACCCGTGACCACACCGAAGCATCCGCTCACCCCGGACGAGGAGGTCATCCGGGCCCAGGAGCTGCGTGTCGTCAGTGAGCTGACCGACGAGCAGCGGGTCCTGCGGATGGCCGACGAACTGCGCCGCGGGTTTGCCGCCCTCACGCACGTGAGCCCCGCGGCATCGGTCTTCGGCTCGGCGCGCACGGCGATCGACCACCCCGAGTACCGCCGCTCCGCCGAGCTCGGCCGCAAGCTCGGCGATGCCGGCCTCGCGGTCATCACCGGCGGCGGGCCCGGCGCGATGGAGGCGGCGAACAAGGGCGCGCGTGAGGCCAACGCGCTCTCGGTGGGTCTCACGATCGACCTCCCCGCCGAGGAGCGGGTGAACCGCTACGTCGACCTCGAGGTCCACTTCCACTACTTCTTCTGTCGCAAGGTCATGTTCGTCCGGTACGCCAGCGCCTACGTCGCGTTGCCCGGCGGATTCGGCACGCTCGACGAGCTGTTCGAGTGCCTGACCCTCATCCAGACCCAGAAGATCCGGGACTTCCCGGTCATCCTCATCGGCGTCGAGCACTGGGGAAGCCTGGTGACATGGATGCGCGACGAGCTCGTGCGCTTCAACCGGATCTCGCAGGAGGACCTCGACCGGATCCTGCTGACGGACGACCTGGACGAGGCCGTCGAGCGCGTGCTGGCAGCCGTCGCGCGCCAGCAGATCGCCGACACCGGCTGACGGCCTGCGTGCGAGACGACACACCCCTGCGCGCAGGGGCCGCGCGCTCGGCGGCGAACCGTGCCTCTGTGCCACGGACGGGTCAGCTCCCGCTTGCCGTCATCGCCGCTGCGACCGGTCTCTGCGTGCCTGCAACCGCACACGCACGTGTCGCCCTGATCGCCGATGGCAGCACGGCGCTGCCGCTCTTCGACCTGGCGACGGAACGGGTCGAGCGCACCCTGGCCCTGCCCGGTCGCGCCACGGCGGTCGCCGTCAGCGCCGACGGGAAGATCGCGGCGGTGGCGGCGGGCCGGCATGTCGTCTCATTCGATCTGAACGCGCGGCTGGAGCTTGCGCGCCGGCGCCTTGCGGCCACCGTGCGCGGCGTGACCGTCACCCCGCGCGGTGGCCGGGTGCTCGCCGCCGTCGGGACGCGGCTCGTCGTGCTGGACGCGAAGACGCTGGAACCGCAGCGCAGCACCGCGCTCGGCGGGCGGGCGCGCAGCGTGGCGCTGTCGCCCACCGGGACCCGCGCGGCGGTGGTCCTCGGGGCCGGCCGTGTGGCGCTGGTGCGTGTTGGCGCGGGGCTTCGCCGTACCGCACGCGCCCGGGTCCCCGGGGCCTGGGGCATCGCCTTCTCCGCCGACGGCCGGCTCTGGGTCGCGACGCGCCGCGGGCGCCTGCGGGCCATCGCGCCCGGGTCGTCAGGAACCCGCGGTGAGGGCGTCAAGCTCGGCCGCGGCATCGGTGGCGGCGTCGCCGTTGCGCCGGGCGGCGACCGCATCGCCGTCGGGGCCGCGCGCGGGGTGGGGCGCCTCGCGCTTGTCGACGTCGCGACGCGGCGGGTGCGGGGGATCAGGGTCGGACGCGGACCCGGCCAGCCCTCGTGGTCGCCGGACGGCACCCGGATCTACGTGGCCGACCGCACCTCGAAGACCGTGTCGGTCGTCAGCGCGCTGCGCCACCGGCGGCTCGGCAGCGCGCGGGCGTCGGACCGGCGTCCGCTGCACCTCGTCGTCCAGCCCGGGCTCGCCCGGGTGCCCGGCACCGAGGCGGGCGAGGTCCTGCGCGGTGGTCGCTCACGTGACCTGCTCGACGGCCTCGGCGGCGCCGACACCCTCGTCGCGCTGCGCGACAACGACATCCTGCGCGGCGGAGACGGCGACGACCGCCTCGAAGGCGGCACGTACGACGACCTGCTGCGCGGCGGCGACGGGAACGACACGCTGCTCGCCGGGTCGGGCAACGACCGCAGCCGGGGAGGCACGGGGAACGACGCGATCGACGGCGGGACCGGCAACGACCGCGTCGACGGGGAGGACGGCGACGACCGCCTCGACGGCGGGGACGGGGACGACCGCATCTACGCGGGCGCGGGCGACGACGAGATCGTCGAGGACGGGTTCGGCAATGACGCGCGTCTGTACGGCGGGCCCGGGGACGACCTGATCCGCGGCGGGCGGGGCTCGGACCGCATGATCCGCGGAGGAGACGGGAACGACCGGCTCCACGGTGAGAACGGCACCGAGAACATCGGCGGCGGCGGTGGGGACGACCTCGTCGATGGCGGCGCCGCACGCGACCTGCTCGCCGGCGACGACGGGCGTGACACCGTGCGCGGCGACAGCGGCGACGACCTCCTCGACGGCGGGCCCGGCGCGGACAATCTCGACGGTGGATCGGGTGCGGACGAGATCGACGGCGGCGACGGGGCGGACAGCATCGTCGCGGGGCCCGACCGGGACATCGTCCGCGGCGGTGTGGGGGACGACACGATCCGCGCGGCGGACGAGAACTTCGACGCGATCGACTGCGGCGCGGGCGACGACACGGTGGTCGTGGAGGATGCAGTGCCGTTCCGTGACGCGCTGATGGACTGCGAGACGGTCCTGCGCGCGCCCGCGCAAGCAGCAACGGACCTCGCGATCGTCACGGTCATCCGCGGCACCCGCGGGAACGACCTCCTGCGCGGTACACCCGGTGACGACTCGATGTTCGGCAAGGCCGGGCGCGACCGGATGTTCGGCGGTGCGGGTGACGACTACATCGACGGCGAGTACGGCGACGACGAGTTGCACGGTGGCGGCGGCGCGGACACCCTCGCGGGGCGGTCCGCCGACGACACGATCTACGGGGAAGCCGGCGATGACCGGATCACGGGGGACCGCGGGATGGACCGGATCTGGGGCGGCGGCGGCGACGACGAGATCTTCGGCAATCTCGCGCCCGACGTCATCAACGGCGGACACGGCAACGACCGCATCAACGTCGTCCGCGGAGAGGACGACGCCGTGCGGTGCGGGCCGGGCCGCGACACCGTCTTCGCCGACCCGGTCGACCGCGTGGCGGGCGACTGCGAGGTGGTCCGCCGGTGACCGAATCCGAGCTGCAGCTCCTGCGGACCGCGCTGCGCGCCCGCGAGCGGCGCATCACCGACCTTGAACGCGCCCTGCATCGCCAGGGGATGTTCGATCCGCTCACGGGCCTGCCGAACCGGGAGCTGCTGCTCGACCGGCTCGATCACGCGCTGGCGCTCGCGCTGCGCTCGCCGTCAGTGACCGCTGTCATCCAGGTCGACATCGACCGCTTCGGCCGCCTGAACGACTGGCTCGGCAGTGAGGGCGGAGACGCGGCGCTGGTGGAGCTCGCGCGCCGCCTGCGCGCCGTCCTGCGTCCCGGCGACACGCTCGCCCGGGTGGGTGCCGACGAGTTCGCCGTCCTGTGCGTGCAGCTCGAATCTGAGCGCGCCGTCCACGACGTCGCCACCCGGCTGCTGTCCACGCTCGACGAGCCGATGGGCAGCGGCGACCGCCGATTCGCCCTCACCGTGAGCGCGGGCGTCGCGCTGGCCCGCGACGGGCACCGCCGCCCCGGCGACCTCCTGGCCGACGCCAACAGTGCACTGGATCGCGCGAAGCGCCGTGGCGGGATGCGCCACGAGATCTTCGACGCGCAGATGCGCGAGCGGCTCGTCGACCGGCTGCGCATCGAGAACGAGCTGCGCACAGCGGTCGAACGTGACGAGCTGCGCCTGGAGTACCAGCCGATCATCGGCCTGCGGCAGGGGCGCATCATGGGCGTGGAGGCGCTCGTGCGCTGGCAGCACCCACGGCTCGGGCTCATCGGGCCGGACCGGTTTGTCGACATCGCCGAAGAGTCCGGGCTGATCCGGACCGTCGGCGCCTGGGTCCTGCAGCATGCCGCAGCACAGGCCGCGGCGTGGCGGGGAGACGGGGACCAGCCGCCCCTCGAACTCGCAGTCAACCTGTCGGCGCGCCAGCTCAGCCGCCCTGACGCGCTCGTGGAGACGGTCACCGACGCGCTGCGCGACAGCGGCCTGCCGCCGGGCCTCCTGGCCCTGGAGATCACCGAGAGCGCGCTCGTCGACGACGGCGACGAGGAGGCCGCGGAGGCCGCGCTCGTCCGCCTACGGTCGCTCGGTGTGCGGCTCGTCCTCGACGACTTCGGCACCGGCTACGCCTCGCTCGCGCAGCTCAAGCGGCTGCGGTTCGACGCCATCAAGGTCGACCGATCGTTCGTGGCGTCCCTCGGCCGCGCCGATGAGGGCGAGGACGCGCTGCTCGTCGCCGCGATCATCCATATGGCGACCGCGCTCGGGCTCACGGTCGTCGCCGAGGGCGTGGAGACCCCGCGGCAGCTGCGGCGGCTCTCAGCCCTGCGCTGCGCGCGGGGCCAGGGCTACCACTTCGCGCGCCCGCTCGAACCCGGGATGCTGCGCGAGCTGCTCGCCGCCGACCCGCCGGCAGCGTGGTCGACGTCGTGAGCGCCGTCGATCGCCGCCTGCAACTCCACCCGGTCGAACGGCTTGAGCAGGAACGCGTTGGCGCCGAGCTCCCGCAGCTGGCGGCTGTCGTGCACCGCGATCGAGCAGATCACGATGCGCGCACGCGGCGACGCGCGCCGCGCGAAACCGACGGCGCCGGGGCCGTCGACGACGGGCTCGACCAGGACGACGTCCGCGTCGGCATCGACAAGGTCGTGGCCCAGGCGGGTCACGAGATGGGCGAGGAGATCGCGCGTCTCGGGGTTGGGCTCGCTCAGACAGATCCGCGCCATCGTGTCCCGAAGGGTGCGTCCACCGGGCGTGACCGACGGAGCCATCTGGTATGAGAACGGCGTGAAGGATGCGCGCGTACTGGTCGTCGACGACGACCCAGATGTCCGGGGCCTCCTGCGGGAGATGCTCGAACGGGCCGGCTGCCTCGTGCGCGAGGCCCGTGACGGCCGCGAGGCGCTGAAGATCCTCTACGACGCCCGGCCGGACATCATCCTGCTCGATGTCACGATGCCCGACCTGGACGGCTGGCAGACACTGGAGCGCGTCCGTGACCTCACCGACGTGCCCGTCGTCATGCTCACCGCCGCCAACGCGGAGCTCGAGAAGGTCCGCGGCCTGCAGGGCGGCGCCGACGACTACGTCACGAAGCCGTTCGGCCGCCAGGAGCTGCTGGCGCGGATCAACGCGCTGCTGCGCCGGGCGACGTCCCAGCGCCCGCCCGAGCGCGAGACGTACGAGGACGACCTGCTGACCGTCGACGTCGCGAACGCCGAGATCACCGTCCGCGGCCGGTCCGTCCAGCTCACGCCGCTGGAGTTCCGCCTCCTGCTCGCGTTTGTCCGCAACCCCGACCAGGTCCTCAGCCGCGACCAGCTCCTGGACCTCGTCTGGGGCGACAGCACGGCGGTCGCGCCCGATCAGGTGAAGCTCTACGTCGGGTATCTGCGGCGCAAGCTCGAGGGGGCGCTGCCCGACGGCGAGACCGTCCCGATCGAGACGGTCCGCGGGTTCGGCTACCGGTACCGGCCGTCCTAGCGGCCGACCTCCAGTGCGCCCGGCGCGTCCAGATCCAGCTCGGGGCGCGTCCGGTACGGCAAGGTGATCGTGAAGGCCGTGCCCTCGCGCGGGTCGCTCGTGATTTCGATCGTGCCGCGGTGCGCGTCGACGATCGCCTTCACGATCGTGAGGCCGAGGCCCACCCCGGGCACGGCGCGCCGGGTGGCGTCCGAGGAGCGGAAGAACCGCTCGAAGAGGCGGTCGAGGTCCTCGGGCGGGATCCCCATCCCGGTGTCGCGCACGACCATGACGGCGGCGTTGCCCTCGTCGGAGAGCGCGACCTCGACGTGGCCGCCGTCGGGGGAGAACTTCACGGCGTTGCCGATCAGGTTGTCGAGCATCTGGCCGAACCGGTCGCGGTCGCCGGAGAGGGGGCGGGCGGGCTCGGCGGAGAGGACGAGCGAGACGCCGTTGCCCTCCGCGCGCGGGCGGGC
>JBPPNC010000158.1:0-15247 GCA_051306365.1 Solirubrobacteraceae bacterium | reverse complement strand
ACAGCGCCCAACCGGCGGGTCGCACGGATCTGGCCCACGCTGCGGATCGGGTGGGAGCGCCTCGTGCGCTCGGACATCCGCTTCGCCCCGTGGGTCGTTCTCGTCGGCCTGCTGCTCGCGCCGGGCGTCGCGGCCGAGCAGTGGCAGTACGTCCTGCTGATCGTCTTCGTCGTCGCGGCCGGCTCGCTGTACATGCGCTGGCCCACGGTCGGTCTGGCGCTGGTGGTGCTCCTGTGGATCATCGCGCCGTTGATCCGGCGGCTGCTCGACTACTTCGTGGAGTCCAAGCAGGGCCCGGACATCCTGTCGCTCGCGCCGTTCTTCGCCACGCTGGTGATCGGCGTGCTCGCGTACCGGCGCCAGAAACCGAGCAAGGCCGTCCTGATCGTCATGTTCGTCGTGTGGGCGGGCTTCCTGTGGGGCACCCCGGCCGGTCTCGATGACCCCTTCCCGCTCATGTTCGCGATGTTCTCGTACATCGCGGCGACCGTGGGGCTGCTCCTCGGCTACCACGACTGGAAGCGCGGCACGATCGTCCTCGAGAAGCTCCTGCTGTTCATCATCCCGATCGTCGCCGCCTACGCGATCTACCAGTTCATCACACCGTTCCTGCCGCCCTGGGACGCGCTGTGGCTGAAGTTCGAGGCGCCCATCTCGATCGGGACGAAGGAGCAGGGCACGTTCCGCGCGTTCAGCACGCTGAACTCGCCGGGCATGCTCGCGGGCGTGCTCGCGCTGTTCGCGCTGATGCTGCTCGTCGGCCCCAAGATCACGCCGTGGCGGCTCGCCGCCGGCGGCCTGACGATGGCGGCGCTGCTCTTCACGCAGGTGCGCTCGGCCTGGATCGCGATGGCGGTGGCGATGGTCGCGCTCATCCCGGTCTCCCGCGGCGGGATCCTCGGCCGCGTCGCGGTGCTGCTCGTCATCCTCGGCGGCATGTACGTCTTCGCCGGCGGCAGCACGGCCGGCCAGGCCGTCGTCGACCGGGCGGCCACCGTCGGCGAGGCCGGCTCCGGTGGCGACCATTCGACGAACGAGCGCATCCAGGCCATCACCGAGTTCGGCCCCAAGGCGCTCATCCAGCCGATCGGCGACGGGCTCGGGTCCGTGGGCCAGGCGTCGCGCCTCAGCAGCAAGGGCGAGCCGCCGTTTGCCGACAACGGCTACCTCACCGTGATGTGGCAGGTGGGGCTCTTCGGCTTCCTCCTCGTCTTCGGCGCGATGCTCGGGGGCGCGATCTACGGCGCGAGACAGCTGAACACGTACAAACGAAAAGAGCGGTTCCGGTTCGTGGCGATCCTCATCGTCACGGCGGTGCAGTCGGCGGCCGCCGACACGCTCTTCGGGCTCGCCGCCGTGATCCTCTGGTACAGCCTCGGGGCGCTGATGGCCTCGTCGGAGGACCCCGAGTGCGAGGCGCTGCGTCAGGGCAAGCGCGCGCGCCGGGCCGCGGCCGAGGTCGCCGTGACCTACGGGGCGAGCCGGGTGCCGGCGCCGCCCCCGCGTGAGCCTGCCCCCGTCGCGTGAAGATCCTCCTGCTGACGAACGAGTTCGCCCTCCCGGTGAACGCGGGCGGCGTGCGACGGCAGCTCGGGCTCCTCGAGGCGCTCTCGGCCCGCCACGAGCTGCACCTGCTCGCCCGGCAGCGTGAGCCGAGCACGCCGGCCGAACTCGTCGCGGAGCTGCGCACCCGCTTGGGCGGCGCTCCCGTCGAGGCGTTCCCCGCGCGGGCGCCGACCTGGGACACCCGCAAGGTCCCGACGGCCCAGCGCTGGGCGCGCTCGATCCGCGACCGCAAGCCGTCGTGGACCGAGCGCTCGGTCAGCGCGCCGCTCGTGGCCCGCGCCCGCGCGCTGGCGCCCGGCTTCGATGCGGCGATCACCCTCGACGACACCGCCCACACGTACGTCGAGCGCATCGGCGACCTCGTCCCGTGCGTCATCGACAAGCACAACGTCCTCGCCTGGTCACGCAGGGTGCACGGGGGACTTCAGCCGCAGCGGCGGCTCGAGCACTGGCTGATCGCCGGGTGGGAACGGCGGACCGTCGGCCTGGCGGGCGCTACCGTCGTGACGTCGGAGGACGAGGCCCGGCGCTTCCGTGAGCTCTACGGCCGGGACCCGTTCGTCGTCCCGTCGGCGATCCCGCCGCCCGCGCTGGTCGCAGACCCGGCGGCGGCGCCGCGCGACGTCGTCTGGCTCGGCGACCACCGATACGCGCCGAACGCCGACGGGCTGCTGCGCTTCGCGCGTGAGGCCTGGGCGCCGCTTGGCGAGACCGGCGCGCGCCTGCTCATCGCCGGGCGCGAGCCGTCAGACGCGGTCCGCGCGCTCGCCGACCTGCCGGGGGTCGAGATCCTGGGCTTCGTCGACGGCCTCGGCGCGCTGCTCGGCCGCTGCCGCGCGGCGGTCGCCCCGGTGTGGCACGGCGCGGGGGTCAAGATGAAGACCCTCGAACTCATGGGCGCGGGCCTGCCCGTCGCCGGCACGACCGTGGCGTTCGAGGGCATCGCGGTGGAGCACGGCGTTGACGGTCTCATCGCCGACGACCCCAGCCGCCTGGCCGCCGCACTCACCGAGGTCCTCGACGACCCGGCTCAGGCCGGCGCGATCGGCCGAGCCGCGCACGAGTGCATCGTGCGCGAGCACACCTGGGAGCACATCATCGGCCGCTACGACGAGGCATTGCGCTCCGCCCGCCGGTCGACGCGGTCGATGAGCTGATCGAGCGGCACCCAGAAGAGCTTGCGTTCCTTCCGGGTCGTGCGCGTCGGCGCGAAGTGGTCGCCGTAGGCGTAGTCGCGAATGATGATGAGCCGGCGCGGCGCGCTCTTGGGCGCCTGGGAGATCATGAAGCTCGCCTCACGGGTGCCCGCGAGCAGGTCGTCGACGCTGGCCATCTGCACGACGTCGGTCTTCGGTGAGACCGTGCCCTTCTGCCGCGGAAGGTAGACGTCGCCGCGCTCCAGCCGGCGGCCGGAGAACGCGGCGAACAGCCCATAGGGCATCGGCAGCCCCTCGGCCTTCCAGTTGAACGCGTAGTCGTTGGCGAGCGCGCCGCCGAGCGAGTAGCCGCCGACGATGACCTTCTGCGGGTCGTACTGGAGCTTCGGCAGCGTGCGGCGCAGCGCCCGCGCGATGATCGGCCACGCGATCTGCCCGAACCGCGGGCCGACCGGGAACGGCGCCTGGGTGTAGACCGGGAAGACGACCGTCGCGCGCCGTGTCATGTGCAGCAGCCACTTCTCCTGGCTGCTGACGCTCGCCGTGCCGTAGCCGTGCATCCAGATGAGCAGCGGCTGGTCCGGCGGCGCGTTGACCTGGCGCATGACGAACACCGCGTTCGCCCGTTCACCCACGCGGCCCATCTCGACGGACTTCGGCATGAGGAGCCGTTCGTTGACCGTGACCGGTTCCATCCCGGGGATCGACGGCGGCGCCTCGGCCCCCACCGGCTCGCCCGGCACCGAGTAGTTCGAGCTCAGGCTGCCGCAGCCGCCCAGCGCGAGCAGGCAGGCGGCGACCAGCAGCAGCAGTCCGCGGCGGGAGCGGGGCATCCCGTCAAGTATGCAGGGTCGCCGACGTCGCCCTGGACGCCGGGTCAGCGCTTCAGGAGCAGGAGGTTCGTCGAGTCGTACGGATGGGGGAACCGCGCCGCGAACACATCGAGCGCGTCGAGGTCCACGGGCGTCGGCGGGCCGGCGTCGCGCTCCTCGCCGACCTCCCACGCCTCGCTGAACTGCGTGCGCAACTGCTCGTGCATCGTGTCGAGCCCGCCCGCGCGCCGCAGCCCGTACGGCCAGTACTCGAGCAGCACGGGCGCCCCGGAGACGAGCACCTTGCCGGCCCCGGCGAGCACCTGCGGCTCGTGGCCCTGCACGTCGATCCACACCAGGCCGACCTCCTCGGCCGGGACCTGGGCACGGGCGAGTGCGTCGTCCAGCGTCATGGCCTGGACGGTGACGGTCTCGCGGCGGTCCTCGCCGAGGTCCCCGCCGGTCGCCTCGTCGCCGGTGCGGATGCGGTGGTCGCCCACGTTCTCCGGCGCGATCTCCAGGACGAGTTCGCCGGGCTGGTCGGAGATCGCGGCCTGCACCGGCAGCGCGCGGTCCTCGAGGTCATTGGCGATGAGGTTGAGCTTGAGGAGCTTGTAGTTGCGCGGCTCAGGCTCGAAGGCCACAGCGCGACCGGCGTCAAAGCGCTTCAGCGCGCACAGCGTCGCGGTGCCGATGTTGCCGCCGACGTCCAGGAAGACGCGACCCTTCAGCGGCTCGGGACGGTCCAGCAGCTTCGCGAGCAGGTCCGAGGTCTTGCGCATGAGCGGCTCGTCCCACGTGCCCTCACCCACCAGACCGACGGTGATCGGGCCCCGGTCCGACGTGTCGACGAGGTAGCGGATGTCGCCATCGTCGACCGCCATGATCGGCGAGAGCTTTTGCGCGACGTCGAGCTTCACCTCGCTGCGCATCTTCCTGCGGCGGTCCGCAGGGCCATCGGCATACGCCTTGACGACCCCCGCGTGGTAGCGCAGGTTCCCGACCGGGTTGCTGCGGAAGTCCGGCTTTTCCTTCTTGATCACGCGCGCATTCAATCAGGCCGGGTCAGCTGCGGCGCGGCGGATCGTGGCCGCGACGCCCGCGCCCGCGGCCGCCCACGTCCGCGGCGCGGCGAGCGCGTACGCCCGCGCGGCGAGCTCACGGCGCGCCTGATCGTCGGCGGCGAGCTCGGAGAGCGCCGCCGCGAGGGCCGCCTCGTCACCCGGCGCGACGAACCGCGCGCCGTCTCCGAGGACCTCCCGCAGCGCAGGGAGGTCGCTCACCACGGACGCCGTGCCGCGCATCGCGGCCTCCTGTGGCGGAAAGCCGTAGCCCTCCAGCAGGCTCGGATACGCCACGACGAGGGCCCCCGCGTAGAGCAGGTCAAGATCGTCGTCCGCGACGTGGCCGAGCACGTGGACGCCGGGACCGGTGAGCTCGGAGGCGAGCCGTCCCGCCCCCGCGAACACCGCGGCCAGCCCGGCGTGGGCCGCGGCGTGGGAGAGGAGCATCGGCTGCTTGCGCGGCTCGAGCGCGCCGACCTGCAGGACGTAGCGCTCGGGGATCCCGTACCGCGTGCGGACGGCGGTGATCGCGTCGGGCTCCGGCGGCCGGGCCGGGCGGCTGACGCCCGGTGCGACGACGTCGATCCGCCCGCTGTCGACGCCGTACGCCGCCACCACCTCGTCGCGCACCGCGCGGGTCGTCACGAGGATGCGATCGGCGCGCCGCGCCTGCGCCCGCGCGTCGGTGATGCGGTGGTTGAGGCGGTCGGACCACGTGAAGTCCTGCGGGCGCACGTCGAAGCTCAGGTCGTGGATCGTCAGCACGAGCGGCACACCGTCGCTGACCGTGCACGGGTGGTTGGCCGGCAGCCAGAAGACATCGGGGGCCCCGAGGCAGCGGTCGATCCGCGGGCGGCGCAGCAGCGCCGAGCGGGCGTAGAACGCACGCGCCCCCGCACGCGGGCGGACGAGCGTGACGTTCGGCGCCGACGGCACCCCGGTCAGCGGCCGGTCCCCCGGCGCGAGGATGCGCAGCTCGTCGCCGGGCATCGCGGCGGCCAGCGCGCCGAGCGTCGGCGCCAGGTACCGCCACACGCCACGCGCGCTCTGCAGCGACCGGCCGTCGATCCCGACGACCACGGCGCTCAGGCCTGCATGCGCGCGAGGAGACCGGCGACGTTGCGCTGCACGTCGAACCGCTCGGCGATGACCTCGCGCGCGCCCGCGGTGAGCTGCTCGCGCAGCGCCGCGTCGCCGAGCAGCCGCTCGATCGCGTCGGCGAGCGCCGCGGCGTCGTCCTGCGCCACGACGAGACCCGACCGCCCGTCGATGATCGCCTCCGGGATTCCGGCGACCGGCGTGGTGACGACGGGGATGCCGAGCTGCATCGCCTCGAGGATCGCCACGGGCAGGTTGTCCTCGTCGCCGTCGGCCTCGCGGCGGCACGGCAGCGCGAAGACCTGCGCCCGGCCGAGCGCGTCGTCGACCCCGGCGCGTCCCTGCGGCCCGGCGAGCCGGAGGGCGTCGCCCAGGCCCAGCTCGGTGGCCAGCGCGCGCAGCTCGTCCTCCCGCGGACCTCCGCCCACGATCTCCAGCCGCGCGGTGACGCCGCGCTCGCGGAGCAACGCGATGGCGCGCAGCAGCGTCGGCAGGCCCTTCTTCGGGACGAGCCGCGCCACGGCGACGACCAGCCCGTCCTCGGGGGCGCGGGTCACCGCCGGCGCGGTGGCCAGCCCGTTGCGCACCACGACGACCTTGTCGGTGTCCGCGGCGGCCAGCGTCGGGCGGATCCGCGACACGGAGTACTCGGTCCCCACAGCCAGGAACGTGCCGCGGGCCACCTTGTCGGCCAGGAACGCCGGCGAGGTCGCGGCGAACAGGTCCCTCGCGTGTCCGGTGAACGACACGGCCTGCCCGCCGAGGATCTGCAGCGCGAGCGCGACGGTCGTCGGTGTGTTTGCGAAGTGGGCGTGCACATGGGCCTCGGGCGGGATCCGGCGGGCGAGATACGCCGCGTACGGCACAGCGGCCAGGTGCCGGGGATCACGCTCGCGCACCGCCCACGCCGCGCACCACGCGACGGCGCGCGCAAACCGCACGGGCCGCGCGAACACCTCGCGCGCCGCGGCGCCCACGAGCGTCCGCAGCCCGGGGACGTCGCGGATGACCGCCTGTACCTCGGGGGCGAGGACGACCTCCTCGTCAGCCTCGGCGGGGATGAGGTTCCACACCGTGAGCGGCACGCCGCGCCGGACGAGTTCCGCGACCTCGCGCTGCACAAAGGTCTCTGACAGCCGCGGGAACGTCCGCACGACGTAGTGGATGGTCACGTCGGGGCGACTCCCATGCCGCGTCCCGCGAACCGGCCCAGCCGCCGCAGACTCGGGAAGTCCAGCAGGATCATGAGCGCAAAGTACAGGCCCAGGCCGGCCGCGAGCGACGCGACGATCGCCACCCACTCGTTCGCCGTCCGCGCTGCGATCTCGTAGCCGATGAACGACGAGATCGCCGCCGCGATGGTCGGCGCCAGCCCACCCCAGATCGCACGTCCGGTGAACAGGTCGCGCGAGCTCACGAAGCACACGACGAAGAACGTCGCCTGCCCGACGAAGTAGCCCACGCCCGCGCCTTCGACCCCCCACGCGGGCAGCAGCGCCGCCCCGACCGCGAGCGACAGGATCACGGACGGGATGCCGATGTAGAGCACGCGGTCAGCGCTGTCCTGCACCCAGAGGAGCGTCACGAGGACCGTGCCCACGGGGACGCCGAGCATCATGCCCCCGGCCATCCACGGGACGACGTCCACGGTGTCCCCCCACTGGTCGCCGAACAGCGCGGGCACGAGCGCAGGCACGGTCGAGATCAGCCCGACGACGGGGATCCCGGTGCCCACCGCGGCGAAGGCCAGCCCCTGCTCCATGATCTTCCTCGTGCTCACCCCCGCCTCGGTGAGACGCGCCATGCCGGGCAGCGCGACGCGCCACGCGGTCTCGAACACCGTCGTCAACACGATGAGCAGGCGCCGCGCCAGCGACCAGGCGCCGAGCGCCGCAGTGCCGCCGATGACCGCGATGAGGATGCCGAGGCCCTCGTCGCGCACGAGCGTGAGGACCCAGGAGAGCTGGAAGAAGATGCCGAACCGGATCGTGGACCGCAGCGGGGCGAGCCGCAGAGACGGCCGGACGACCCCGACCGGCCCGCCGAAGACCAGAATCGACGTGCCGACGAGCGCCTTCAGCGCCGTCGCGATGCCGACGCCCAGCGGCCCGAGCCCGGCGATCACCAGGCCGATCGCGAGCACGTTGTAGAAGATCGCCTCGGCGATGTCCGCCCGGATGATGAGCCCGTACTGCAGGTCACGCTCGCAGACGATCGCCGTCGGCACGCGCGGGACCGTGAGCAGCAGCGAGGACGCCATGAGCGCGATCGCCAGGCCGTCGTCGCCGAAGAACGGCACGATGCCGAAGACCGCGGCGCTGAGCGCCCCCGTGACCATGATCTGGAAGCCGGCGATGGCCCGCAGCTCGCGCTGGCTGGGCGGCTCCTCGCGACCGAGGAACGCGGCGTTCAGCCCGCCGTCGGCGATGAAGCGGCCGACGACCATGAAGATCATGCCGATGGCGATGACGCCGTAGCCGGCTGGGCCGAGCAGCGGCGCGATGACGAGGTTGCCCGCCAGCCCGAGCACGCGCACGACGACGGCGCGCGCGCCCATGGCGGCCATGCCCTTGACGGCCTTGTCCGTCAGCTCGGCATGGCCGCCGGCAGGCGCGTCCGGCGCCTCTGTCCCCTCCGGCTCACGTTCCGTCATCGGCCCGGGAACTGTACGCGCGCAGCGTCGTCTGCGCACCCCGCCTCGTGGCGCATCGGCGTATGATCTCGCGCGGGATGAGGGTCCTTGGTCTCATCGGCACGCTACCGGATGCAACGACGCCGTCGGGGCCGCCCCGCGCGCTCGCGCTTCTGCGCCTCCTCGCCGACGCGGGTCACGAGGTCCAGCTCGTCGTCGGCGAGCCGCTCGAGGGCGAGCGCCGCACGCTCGCCGACACCGCCGCCGCGGCCATCGGCGGGCCCGTCACCCCGGCTGCCGGGGCGGACAGGATCGCGCCCGGGACCGACGCCCTGCGCTGGGCGCTGCCGCTGCGCCTGGCCGCCGAGCACGCCACGCCGCTGGCGCGGTCGGCCCGCGCGTTCGCCCCCGCGGCGGACGCGGTCATCAGCTTCGACGACGCCGGGCACGGCGCCGCGTCGGCGGTCTCCGGCCACGTGCCGACCGTCATGGACCACGTCCACCTCCGCGGCGTGACCGACGACGGTGACTGGGCCCGCTCCAGCGCCGCCCGCTGGACGATCCAGCCGCACCGCTCGTGGGAGCGGCGCATCCTGGCCCGCGGGTTCGGCGCCATCGCGCCGTCAGAGCAGACCCGCGCCCGCATGGATCGCCTGTACTACCGGCGCCCGATCATCGTGCCGACCCCGGTCGCCCACCCGCCGTTCGCCGCGGCCGACGCCGCGCCCGCGAACACCTTCACGGTCGGCTGGTACGGCGACACGCGCGACCCCGGCGAGCGCGCGGGCCTCGCCCGCCTCGCCGGCGAGCTGTGGCCACTGGTCGGCGACGGCACCGCGCGCCTGCTGCTCGCCGACGCCGCGCAGCCCGCCGAGCTCGCGGCTGCCGGCGCGCTGCCTGGCGCGGAGGCGGTCCACCCCGACGGCGGGCTCGAGGAACTGACCACGCGCTGCACCATCGCCATCCGCCCGCTCTGGCGCGCCGGCGGCGACGGCGCGGCCACGCTCGCGCTGATGGCGGCGGGCCTGGCCGTCGTCGGCACCCCGCAGGCGTTCGAGGGCATCGACGTCCACCCCGGGATGGAGGGCCTCATAGCCGACACGCCCAGCCGTCTGGCGATCGCCCTGCGCAGGTTCGCCGAGGACCCCGCGTCGACGCGGCAGATCGCCGCGCAGGGCCAGCAGCACGTGCTGCGCCAGCACGCGCCGGAGACGGTCACGCCGCTCCTCGAGCGCGCCATCGAGAAGGCCATCGAGCGCTTCGGCGACTACCAGGCCGGCCGCGTACCGGCCCCGCTGGACCCCGCGGGTGCCAAGCGCCAGATCGAGGAGACCCTGATGCACGCCCGCGCGGCGGGCGCGCACCTGCGCTGAACACGCCTCAGCGGAAGCTGGTGGCACCGGGCCGGGAGCCCCGAGATCGACATCGTCGGCATCCGCGATCGCGGTCGGCCGCCGGCCGAGCGGGTGATCTTCGCGCGTGGGTTCAGCGAAGAACCCGTGGAGCGGGCGGAACGCGACGGTACCGCGCTGATGCCGGCGGTCGCACCCTTCTA
This sequence comes from Solirubrobacteraceae bacterium, assembly GCA_051306365.1. Lineage (GTDB taxonomy): Bacteria > Actinomycetota > Thermoleophilia > Solirubrobacterales > Solirubrobacteraceae > Svornostia. The sequence goes on along the minus strand of JBPPNC010000158.1, from coordinate 5,363 downwards.
GGACGCCGCCGCGGCCTCGTCCTCCAGGTCGTGGATCGCGTGCGCCTCGATCCCGTCGGTCCCCAGCGTCTTGCGCACCAGGCCCGCCAGCACATGCCCGGGGCCGGACTCGACGAACTTCCACGCGCCCGCCGCGTGGAGGTTGAGCACCAGTTCACGCCAGCGCACGTTGCGCATGACCGCCGTCGCGAGCTCCTCGGCCGGGTCGGTGAACGGCGCCGCGTCGGCGGCCGACCAGATCTGACCGGCCGGTTCGTGAAAGGTCGCCTTGGAGAGCGCCTCCCGGAACCGCGGCACGATCGGCCCGATCCGCGGCGTATGGCCCGCCCCGCCGTTCATCGGCAGCTTGACGACGCGGAACCCCGCCTCCTTGCCCGCCGTGTAGCACCAGTCCATCGCCTCCTGGCTGCCGGCGACCACGACCTGCACGGGCGAGTTGTCGTTGGCCATCATCACGCCCTGGCCGGAGGCGCCCTCGACGAAGTCCTGCACGCCGGGGCCGATCATCGCCATCATCGCGCCCTTCGCGTCGATCCGGCGGACCTCCTCCAGCAGCTCCCCGCGGACCTTCACGAGCGCCAGCGCGTCCTCCATCGTCAGCGCGCCGGAGGCCGCCATCGCACCGAACTCCCCCAGCGAATGCCCGCAGAATGCGCGCTCGACGGGATCGCCCAGGTCGAGCTTGCCCGCCGCCTCCAGGCGCTTGATCCGCTCCCAGCCGGCCATCGTCGCGCAGAACAGCGCGGGCTGGAACAGCCCGAGGGTGTCCCGGCGCTCGAACAGGTCCGGGGCGACGGTCTCACGGGCGAGTGCGCCGAGCTCCGGCACGTACTCGTCCACCCGCGCGCCCATCTCGCTGATCTCGCTCCCCTGACCGGGGAACAGGACGACATGCGTGACGTCAGGCATGGTCGACCCCAATGGAATGGCGAGCCGCCAGGCGAGACATTCCACTCACTCCGTCGCACCCGCCTTGGCGTAGACGCCGTTCAGCGCGTCGCCGACCGTGCGGATCTCGCCGAGGTCACCCTGCTCGATCTGGATGCCCATCTCCTCGTCGAGGATCTGTGCGAGCTCGACGAGGTCGAGGGAGTCGATGTCGATCTCCTCGAGCGTCGCCTCCTCGGTGATGGCGTCGGGATCGGCGCCGAAGTTCTCCAGCGCGTCGTAGATCTTCGCCTTGATCTCAGCCTTCGTGTGCGCCACGGGTCTCCTCTGCGGGTCAGGATTCAGACGGTACGGCGGACAGCATCGCAATCGGGATGGGCGACGCGCTCAGCCCCCCGTCCACGGTCAGCACGATGCCGTTGACGTAGGCGGCGCCCGCCGACGACAGGAACCTCACGCACGCGGCGACGTCCTCGGGCGTCCCCGCCCGCCTGGCCGGCACGATCTTCGGTGCGGCCGCGATGATCTGCTGGAACTGCTCGGGGTGGTAGTCCGCTTCGACGAGTCCGGGCATGACGGTGTTCACGGTGACGCCCCGGCGTGCCACTTCCGCAGTGACGGCGCGGCCGAGCGCTTCGAGCCCGCCCTTGGACGCGGTGTAGCTCGACTGGCCGGCCACCGGGATGTCGGAGGACAGGGAGCCGATGTTGACGATGCGCCCCCAGCGGGCCCGCAGCATCCGCGGTACGGCACGGCGAATCGTGCGAAACGGCGCGGTGAGATTGACGTCGAGCACCGGTTCCCAGTGCTCGTCCTTCATGGCGCCCAGGGTCCGCAGGGCGGTCGTACCCGCGTTGTTGACCAGCACGAGCACCGAGCCGAACGCCTCCTCGGCGGCCTCGAAGACGCGGACGACCGCGTCCTGCTGCGTCAGGTCGCCGCCCGCCGTGATGGCCTTGCCGCCCGCCGCGCGGATCTGCGCAGCGACCTCCTCGGCTCCGGCGGCGTTGCTGTGGTAGTGCACGACGACGCGCCAGCCGTCGGCGGCCAGGCCCCGCGCGCACGCGGCGCCGATCCCGCGGCCGGCGCCGGTCACGAGCGCGCACCCGTCCTCCTGGGGATGCTGCGTGCCGGCCATCCCGGTCAGACCGCGGAGGTGAGCTGCTCGGAGGCGCCGGAATCCGCGGCACGCTGCGGCTGACGCACGAGGCCCTGCTCGACGATGTAGTCGGCGAAGTGGCGGCCGACGATGCGGGCGCCCGCCTCGTTCGTGTTCAGGCTGTTGGAGATGCGAAAGCGCCAGTCCAGGCCGAGCTCGGGCCGCGGCATGACGTGCACGCGGTCGCCATGGCGGGCCGCCGCGGCGTGCAGCTCGTTGGTGATCTCGTCGAGCTTGCGCCGGTTCAGCGGGCCCTCGAGGATCGGAGACGTCGGCTCGTACAGCGCGAACACGGTGTCCGGCCACGTCTTCAGCGCCACCTCGAGGAACGTGTCGAGCGCCTCGGGGCCGGCGTAGTCGATGGTCTTGAAGGCCGCGATGCGCTGCGCCTTGGCGATGAACCGCCACAGGACGTAGATCCCGAACCCGATGCGCTTGCCCATGTTCTCGCGCAGCCCGATGATCCGCGTGTGGCCGCCGAGGTAATGGCGGCCGGTGTAGATCGGCCCGATCTGGATGAAGACGAAGTCCGGCGCGCCTCGGTTCTTGCGGCGCCGCTTGAGCAGCTCGCGCTCGGTCTGCGGCAGCTCCTCGAACATCCAGACCCACATGTTCTGGTAGCCGGCCTCGATGCCCTGGCTCGCGAGATCCTCGAGCATGAAGCGCGGGAACCCGAGCGGGCCGTTGGCCTGGTGGTTGTCCGGCATCGCGCGGTCCTCGCATGTTCCGATGCGCAGGATGTCGATCGTCGGGCCGGCATCGCGATCCGGGGCGGGCATCGACCAGAACATCCAGCGGTCACGGTCGCGCACCCACAGCCACGGCGACACGTACTTCTTGAAGAGCTGCTTGGCCAGCTGCGGCCCCCGCCGAGCGTCCACCTTCACCCTGTCCCCCAGTCCCTCGTTGCGGCGAAGTGTACCGAGGGGCACGGGCCGGGGAAAGGCGCGTTGCCGCGGTCCCTACGTGATCCCTACCCGAGCACCTTCAGGCGGCCGACCGACGCGCGGGGATCCTCGGCGTTCCCCGGCGTGGTGAACCACAGCACGATCCGCCGCAGCTCTTCGCCCCCGGCGTCGAGGGTGATCGTCACGTCACGTTCGCCAGACGGCAGCTCGGGCTCGCTGATCAGGCGCCAGCCGGCCTTCAGGCCCGACGGGTCCCCGGTCTTCACGCCGTAGACCTGCAGGCCCATGCCCGTCGTCGTCGTGCGGAACGTGATCTCGCGCACCGTCCGCACCGTGCCCAGGTCGATCTTCAGGCCGGCGCCGATCGGCTCGCCGTCGGCGGGCACGGTGACGTCGAAGAACGGGGTCTTCGTGTTCAGCGCGTCCTCGGGATCGCCGAACTCCGCGCCGGCGCGCTCGTACGGGTTGAAGATCTCGAGCTCGTCGGCCTTGACGTCGAGCGCCGTGAACTCCCCGGCGCCGGCGCCGGTGCCGCCGGTCGTGTCGTCGGTGGTGTCCGTCGTGGTGTCGGGCAGCGGCGTGACCGGGTCCATCGTCGGGCTGTCCGCGACCGGCGGGTCCGGCGTGGACAGGTCGGGCTGAGTGTCGATCGGCGGCGCGGGCTCGACCGGCTCGACGGGCTCGGGCTCCGGTGGCTGGCTCGTCGGCCGGTCGGGCGCGGGCGGCTGCGGGACCTGCGACGGCACCGGCGTACCCGGGGCGGGGTTCTGCGCGGCCGTCTCACGCTCGGCGTCACCGGTGACGGCCGCGTAGCCCGCGACCGACGCGCCGCCGACGAGCAGCAGCGTGAGCACCAGGACGATCGCGCCCAGGCGCCAGCCGGGACGCTGCGCCAGGCGGCCGGGGGCGGCGGTGCCGCACTCCAGGCACCAGTCCTGGCCGGCGACCATCGCGGCGCCGCAGGACCGGCAGGTGGCCGCCGGCGCCTCGGCGCTCGGCGCAGCCTGGGGCGGGGTCGCCTCGACCGGCGGTTGCCCGTCGAGCGCGGGCTCAGCGGCGGGCTCCACGATCGCGCCCGGGCGCTCGGATCTGCGCAGCAGCGTCTTCACCGCACCCAGGCTACCCAAGACCGGCCGCGGCCCCGCCTACTTCACGCCCGCGAGGATGGCGTTGCGCCGGAACAGCAGCCCATCGCGCAGCACGCGGTTGGACACCTGACGGCGGACACCGAGCGGCAGCCGTCCCAGCTGGCGTTCGGCCCGGACGAGATAGTCCGCATACCGCGCGCTCGGCCGGGGGCCGTCGCACCGCGGCTGCTCGGCGACGATCCGCGCGTACCCGGCCTCGCGCAGCGCCGCCACACGCTCGGCGAACGTGTACTCCTTCAGGTGCGTGGCGAGCGGTGAGGCGAAGCCGAACGCCCGGCCGCTGTCGTACGGGCCGGTGGGGCCGTGCGGCGTCCGGAACGCGTAGACGCCGCCCGGCCGCAGGAGCGCATGTGCGCCCCGCAGGTGCGGCACGAGGTCGTCGGGATGCAGGTGCTCGACGAGCTGGTCGCTGATGACGGCGTCAAAGCTGCCCGGCTCGGCGAACCGGTCGAGGTTGACGCCGTCGGTCTCGGCCCAGAAGACGCCGTCCTCGGCCTCGCGGTCGCCGCCGCGCTCGGCGTTGATGTCACTCGCCGTCACGTCGTACCCGGCGGCGGCCAGCGCCCGCGCCAGCGCGCCCTGCCCCGAACCGACCTCGTAGACGCGGCACGGCGGCCCGATCATCGCGACCCACGGCCGGATGTCGACCGCCGCGACGCCCGCCGCGTCCTCGGCCACGTTGAACCACCACAGCTCCTCGTAGATGCGGGCGTACCCGCGGGCGAAGACGTCGGCGCGCTCTTCGGGCGACGAGGCGAGGAGCTCACGCGTGACCTCGAGCTCGACGATCAGGTGCCGGCGCAGGTCATCCTCGGTGAGCTCGATGCTCTCCGGGATGGCGTAGTGGCGGCGGTAGCGGGTGAGGATCTCGGACACGGGACGGCCTCAGGGGGAGCGGTACGGTACCGGGCGCGCGCGTCCCTACGGCCGCGCGATGAAGTTCTCGTGCCGCTCGTCCATCACGAGCCGCTCGAACTCCGGGCGGCCCAGGGGGCCCTGGGCGTCGAACGAGAACACCCGCAGCCCGGCGGACGTCAGCTCGGCGTGCAGCTCGGACGAGGAGGTCCCGTTCAGGACGGCCGCGCGCGCGTGCTCGAAGGCGACCACGGGCCGAGACCTCTTCAGCGTGGTTTGCCCCCCCGGATCATCGCGAGCTCGGCGCCCTCGACGTCGATCTTCAGGAACCGCACGGGCCCGGCATCGCCGAGGGTCTCGTCGAGCGTCGTCGTCGGCACGTCGACCGGCGTCGCCTCGGAGAGG
>JBPPNC010000140.1:0-14325 GCA_051306365.1 Solirubrobacteraceae bacterium | reverse complement strand
CCCGCGTGGAGGTCAGCTTCGCTACGCGGCGACGGCGCCGCTGGGCCGGCCGGGGTGGGCGGGAGCGGTCGCTGACTCCCGGGCGAAGCGACCTTCGGCCCGGTACGCGGACGGCGCGACCCCATGGTGGCGCCGGAACGCCTTCGCGAACTGCGCGGGCTGGCGGTAGCCGACGCGGTGTGCGACCTCGCGCACCGTCGTGCCACGGGATGCGAGCAACTCGGCCGCCCGCTCCATGCGGACCGCCGTCAGGTGCTCACGGAACGTCGTGTGGCCGATCTCGGCGTACGCGCGCTGCAGCTGGCGGCGCGAGGAGGCGACGCGCCGGGCGATGTCGTCGAGTGAGAGCTCGGTCCCGTACTCGACGGCAACGATCGCGGTGGCGTCCTCGAAGAGGGCCGTGCGGTGCCGGATGGTTGCTGGTCGTTGCACTGGCATCAACCTCTCTACGCCTTGGCGCGTGGAGATGGATGTGTCTCCACGCATGAACGCGCCAACCTGGCGCGTGAGCACTCGGCAGGGTGCTTGACGCTACATGGTAACGGGCATACATTGAGACGATCGTTGCAAGCTCACCGTCGAGGGAAGAGGCACCATGCGAGTACGCCAGGCGATGAGCGACGTGGTGCTCACGATCGGGCCCGGCCACACACTGCGGGCGGCGTCACGCCTCATGGCCGAGCGCAACGTCGGGGCAGCCGTCGTCGTTGACTCAGAGATGCCCGGCCATGGCATCCTCACCGAGCGTGATGTCCTACGGTCACTCGGCGCGGGGGAGGACCCGGACACCGAGCTCGTCGCGGCTCACCTCACGGACAAGCTCGTCTTCGCTGAGCCGGAGTGGTCGCTCGAGGAGGCTGCGGTCGCGATGGTGCGCGGCGGCTTCCGGCATCTCATCGTGATGGACCGCGGCGAGGCCGTCGGCGTCGTCTCGGTGCGCGACATCGTGCGCTGCTGGAGCGACGACGGGTCGATCTGCGACGTGCCGGAATCGGCACGTCGCTTCGTGACGGCCTAGCGCACCCGACGGGGAGAACGAGGCGGGGACGGCGAAGTGCCCCGGCCGCGCCCGTCACACAGCGGTGCTAGTGGCCGTCGCCGTGCTCGAGCGGCAGGTGCCGGTACTCGACGACGGCGTCGCGGATCCACCAGATGAGCACGCCGACGGTCAGCACGCCGCCGGCGACGAGCGCCCACCACTTCCATGTGAGACCGATCAGGGCGAGCGTGATGCCGACGGTGAGCAGCAGCGGCTGAATGCTGCCGCCGGGAAGGTGGATGTCCTCTCCAGCCGGCGGGACGTTGGACTCTTCGACGCTCATGACACGTAGATGGCGGCGGCGACGAAGGTCATGCCGAACATGAGGAGCACGACGGCCGTCGCGATGAGCGAGGTCCGGATGTTCTGCTTTGCAAGACGACGATCCATGAGTGGCGCGATTCTATCGATGGACGGGGAAGGGTGACGTGCGGGCAGGCCGGGCCTACAGCTGCGCGTCGAGGACCATCGCACCGAACAGCAGCGCGAGGTACAGCAGCGAGAACAGATAGAGCTTCAGGGCCGTCTGGCGGTCCTTGCGGCGGTACAGCAGAACGGCGCCCGCGATGAACGCGAAGCCGAGCCCGAGCGACAGCACGAGATACGTCGTCCCGAGCGTGCCCGCGCAGAACGGCAGCTGGGTCACGGCGTAGAGCAGGATGGTGTAGAGCAGGATCTGCTTGCGCGTCTCCGGCTCGCCGCGCACGACCGGCAGCATCGGCACCCCGACCTTCGCATACTCGTCCTTCATGAGCAGCGACAGCGCCCAGAAGTGCGGCGGCGTCCAGAAGAAGACGATGGCGAAGAGGTAGAGCGCCATGCCCGACAGCTCGCCGGTGACGGCGGCCCAGCCGACGAGCGGCGGAAACGCGCCCGCGGCACCGCCGATCACGATGTTCTGCGCCGACCGGCGCTTCAGCCACACGGTGTAGACGCCCACGTAGCCGACGAATCCGCACAGCGCCATCGAGGCGGCCAGCACGTTGATCGTGAACGACATCAGGACGAACGACGCCGTCGCGAGCCCGAGGCCGTAGGCGAGCGCGGCGTTCGGCGCGACGCGGCCCGACGGGATCGGCCGGTTCGCGGTGCGGGCCATCTGCAGGTCGATGTCGCGGTCGTACCAGTGGTTGACCGCGCCGGCTCCGCCCGCGGACAGGTAGCCGCCGATGACCGTGAGCAGCACGAGGCCGACGGACGGGTCGCCGGCGACGTACATCGTCGCGACGGTGGTCAGCAGCAGCAGCGACTGGACCTTCGGCTTGGTCAGCTCGACGTAGTCGGCGACGGTCTGCCGGAGGCGTGAGCGCTCGGATGCGGCGACGGCCGGAGTGGGGACGGAACGGGCTTCCATGGGAACGGGCTGGCGCAGGCTACCGCGCGACCAGGTCGCGCGGTAGCGGATGCCGAGAGTTGACTAGGAGCGGATGATCTCGCGCTCGCCGGCTTCGATGCCGGACTGCCGCTCGACCTGGCGTCGGATGTCCTTCATCGGCTCGATCGAACGGACACGCGGCACCTCGTCGAAGTTGTTCTGCGGCGGGGGCGACGGTGTGAACCACTCGAGCGTGTTCGCAAGCCACGGGTCCGGACCGGCGACGGCGCCCTTCTTCAGCGAGCGGATGAAGTTGTAGAAGCTGATCAGGATGCCGATGCCCAGGACGAAGGACCCGAACGTCGAGATCTGGTTGTACAGCTCCAGGTTGCCGAGGTCCTGGTACTCGTAGATGCGGCGGGGCATGCCGTCCAGGCCCAGCGAGTGCTGGATCAGGAAGGTCAGCGTGAACCCGATGTACATCGTGACGACCGAGACCTGCCCGAGCCGCTCGTTCGGCATCCGGCCCGTCATCTTCGGGTACCAGTAGTAGAGGCCCGCGAAGATGGCGAACACGCCGCCGCCGACGACGACGTAGTGGAAGTGCGCGACGACGAAGTACGTGTCGTGCACCTGCCAGTCGATCGGGAAGATCGCCAGGAAGATGCCGCTGATGCCGCCGATGAGGAACAGCGACAGGAAGGCGGCGGCGAACAGGAGCGGCGGCTTGAAGATGATCGTGCCGCGCCAGAGCGTGGCGATCCAGTTGAACATCTTCACGCCGGTCGGGATCGCGATGAGGAACGAGCTCAGCATGAAGAAGATGAGCACGACCGATGGGCTCGGCGTCGTGAACATGTGGTGTGCCCACACGAGGAGGCCGAGGAACGCGATGACCACGGTGGCCGCGGCGATCGCCTTGTAGCCGAAGATCGGCTTGCGGGCGAAGACCGGCAGGACCTCCGAGATGATCCCGAACGCCGGCAGGATCATGATGTAGACCTCGGGGTGCCCGAAGAACCAGAAGAGGTGCTGCCACAGCATCGGGTCGCCCTGGCCCGGCGTGTAGAAGTTCGTGTCGAAGTGGCGGTCGGTCAGCAGGAGCGTGGCCGCGCCCGCGATGACCGGCAGCGCGAGGATGAGCAGGATCGCGTAGATCAGGATGGTCCAGACGAACAGCGGCATGCGGCCCCAGCCCATGCCGGGCGCGCGCATGTGCGCGATCGTCGCGTAGAAGTTGACCGCGCCGACCAGGGACGAGAGGCCCGTGAGGTGGACGAGGAAGATCCAGGCGTCCACGCCGCCGCTGGGCGAATACGCCGCGCTGGAGAGCGGCGCGTACGCGGTCCAGGCGACCTCCGGCGGCGAGAAGAAGATCGACGCGTAGAAGACGATGCCGCCCGAGAGCAGCAGCCAGTACGACAGCGCGTTGAGCTTCGGGAACGCCATGTCCCGGGCGCCGATCATCAGCGGCACGAAGTAGTTGCCGAAACCCGCCATGATCGGGACGACGAAGAGGAACACCATCGTCGTGCCGTGGATCGTGAAGAGGGCGTTGTAGACCTCCGGCGAGAGCAGCGTGTTGTTCGCCGCACCCAGCTGGAGGCGCATCATCAGCGCCTCGACGCCACCCAGGATGAAGAACACCAGGGTGGTGACGATGTACATGATCCCGATCTTCTTGTGATCGGTGGTGGTGACCCAGGAGGTCCAGCCCTCAGAAGGGCGCTCGACCTTCGACGCGAGGACCTGCGGGACCCCGGTCGTGGACTGCGCGGTGGTGTCAACTGCGGCCATCTCTGCTCTTCCTAGGGGGTCGGGTTGACGGCGGAGTTTTCGGTGACCTGGTCCTCGGGCGTGGGGAAGAGGACCTTGCGCTGCTCGATCACGTCGCGGTTCCCGGTCTCGATCGCGCGCTTCTTGCCGGCGAGCCAGAGCTTGTACCGGTCCGGCGTGACCGCGCGCACCGTGGCGACCATGTTCGCGTGGTTGCGTCCGCAGAGCTCGGCGCACTGCCCGCGGAACACCTGGCCGGCCTTGTCACCCGGGATCTTGAACCACGTGTAGTTGGTGTGGCCCGGCACGGCGTCGAACTTGCCGCCGAGCTCCGGGATCCACCAGGAGTGGATGACGTCCTGGGCCTTGATGGCCAGCGTGACGGTGGTGTCCGTGGGGACGACCAGCTCGGTGTACGCGAAGACGTTGTTCAGGCGGTTGTCGTCGCCGTCGGCGTACGTGTAGCGCCAGAGGTACTGCTGGCCGTTGACCTGGATGCGCAGCGCGCGCCCGTTCGGCGGCTGGCGATCCTCGGCCGACGCGAACTTGACCGGCTCGGTGCCCGGGCCGTCATAGCCGTTGGCGCTGGAGTTCGGCGGGTTGCGGATGTCGCCGAGGAAGGCGAAGGTCACGCCGCCGAGGACGACGAGCAGGACGGCAGCACCGATGGTCCAGCCGATCTCGAGCTTCGTGTTGCCGTGGATCTGTGCGGCCACCGCGCCCTTGCGGTGGCGGTACTTGACGAGGCTGTAGACGAGGACGCCCTCGACCGCGATGAAGATGATGATCGCCAGAACCAACACGATCTTGTAGAGCGTGTCGATGTCGTCGGCGTTGGGTGAGCCGCCCGACTCCGGGGTCGCCAGGTCGGCGGAGGCGACGCCGGCGAAGGCCAGAAGGCCCAGGGCGGCGAGCGCGAGTGCCGCGAGGATCGTGCGGCAGAGGTTGGGATACGTCGCTGTCGGTGCCAAAGCGGCGGGGATTGTATTCCTAGGGCGGCTGTCTTCGCTGTCACGTGGCGCCCGCCCCGTCATCTCAGGCGCAAACGGGCGTGTCGACACGATCGGTCAGCTCCCGGAGAACTGCGCGGGGCGGCGCTCGGTGAAGGCCGTGACGCCTTCGAGGAAGTCCGCGGTCCGTCCCATGTCGCGCTGAAGCTCGGCTTCGAGGTCGAGCTGCGCGCGGATCTCGGCGTACGCCCAGGCGTTGAGCTGCTGCTTGATCCCGGCGTAGGCGCGCGTCGGGCCGTCGGCGAGACGATCGAGCAGCGCCTCGCCCTCGCTCGCGAGGTCCGTGTCGGGGACCACGCGGTTGACGAGCCCCCAGGCCGCGGCTTGCTCGGCGCCGATGCGTTCGCCGAGCATGGCCATCTCGGCGGCACGCCCCAGCCCCGCGCGGGCGGGAACAAACGCGGAGGCGCCGCCGTCGGGGACGAGCCCGATGTTCACGAACGCCAGCAGGAAGTACGCGGACTCGGCAGCGATGACGAGGTCCGCGGCGAGCGCCAGCGAACACCCGACACCGACCGCCGGGCCGTTCACGAGCGCCACGACGGGCTTCTCCATCTCGCGCACGGCGAGGATCACCGGGTTGTAGCGCTCCTTCAGCGCCACGGAGAAGTCCGGTGCCTGGCCGTCGACCGGCGCGGCGGTGGACGTCAGGTCCGCGCCCGAGCAGAACGCGCGCCCGGCGCCGGTCAGGCCCACCGCGCGGATCTCCGGATCGGCCGCCGCCGCCTCGAGGGCGGCGGTGAGGCCGCGGCTGACGTCGTCGTTCCAGGCGTTCAGGGCGTCGGGACGGCGCAGCTCGATCGTGGCGACGGGGCCGCGTCGCGTGGTGGCGACGGTCTCAAGGGGGGACATTGCGCCATCCTACGCAGGGATGTCACGTCCGCCCGTCATCGGGATCCCCGCTCCGCAGGTGCGCGCGCGCTGGGGCCCGTGGGACGACGAGGCGCTCGTGCTTCCCGCGGGGTACGTGCGGGCGGTCCACGCCGCGGGCGGGATCTCCCTGGCGCTGGCGCCCGGGCAGCCGGCCGCCGCGGACGAGCTGCTCGACCTCGTCGACGGACTCCTCCTCGTCGGGGGCACCGACCTGGACCCCGCCGCGTATGCCGCTGCACCGCACCCCGAGACGGACGCGCCCGACCCGGAGCGCGACGGGTTCGAGCTTGCCCTGGCACGCGCGGCGATGGCCCGCGATCTTCCCCTGCTCGCCGTCTGTCGCGGCATGCAGGTCCTGAACGTGGCCTGCGGCGGGACGCTGGTTCAGCACCTGCCCGAGCAGATCGGACACGAGCACCATCGGCGGACCCGCGGCTCCTTCGCGGATGCCGACCACGACGTCCGGCTCGCACCCGGCTCGCTCGCCGCACGTGCGGCGGGGGAGGAGACGCATGCGATCAAGTCCCATCACCACCAGGCGATCGACGCGGTCGGCGACGGCCTCGTGGTGACGGGCTGGGCGGTGGATGACGGGCTTCCGGAAGCGGTCGAGCGGCCGGCGAACCGGTTCGCGCTCGGGGTGCAGTGGCACCCGGAGGAGGACCCCGACAGCCCGGTCATCGCCGCGCTCGTGGCAGCGGCGCGGGATGTGCGCGGATGAGCGATGAGGCGTACCTGTCGCGGGTGTACCGCTATCCGTATCCGGCAGACGACGTCGGTGCGCCCGACCCGCCACCTGCCGCCCTGCCGCCCGACCGGCAGCCGGTCCTCGCGTTCGGCGCGAACGCGAGCCGCGCCATCCTGCGCGCGAAGCTCGGGGAGGACGGCGCCCGGACCGTGTCCCTCGCCGCCCGGGTGCGCGGGGTCGACGCGGTGTACTCGGCCCACGTCTCGCCGTACGGAGCGATCCCCGCGACGCTGCACCCGTCCGCCGACACGGTGCTGACCGCACGCCTCCTGCTCGTGGAGATCAGCCTGCTCGCCCGTCTCGACGCGACGGAGCCGAACTACACGCGCGTGCCGTTCGACGGCGAGGTGCGCATCGACGGCCTTGGCCTGGTGGCGGCGCACGCCTATCGGTCGCGGCACGGACCGCTCCGCCTGGGCGGGTCGCCCATCGCCCTCTCGGCAGTGGCGGCCGAGGGTCGCGCACTGCGAGCGCTCGGCCAGCGTGAGGTGCACGCGGCGGTCCGCGATCTGCTCGAGCCCGCCGCCGACCTCGACGCGTTCGTGCTCGCCGGGGCGCGTGATCCGCGCGTACAGTCGTTCCGCACCGAGATTCTGCGCGAATGGGCTGAACCGGCGGGCCGCTCCGCGCGAGGCGGATAACCCTCCGCCGGTTCCCGTTGCTCGTGCTGCGCCGCCGGCTCGCCGGGCGCGCGGCGCAGGCGAACGTCACCGTGAGAATCCGCGCCGGCCGGCCTGCCCGTGCAACGGCTCGCACTCTCGCGGTGGCGCACGCCGTGCCGCAGCCCGCTGGACCGGCTGGCCGCCGTCAGGACCGCCCGTTAGGCTCGAACGGTGAGCTGGACGTTTCTGACCAACCACGCCCATGTCCTGCTGTGCATCGCGCGCGATCCGGAGACCCGGCTGCGTGATGTGGCGGTGGCCGTGGGGATCACCGAGCGCGCGGCCCAGCGCATCGTCGGTGAACTCGAGGAGGCCGGCTATCTTGAGCGCCGCCGTGAGGGGCGCCGCAACGTCTACGAGCTGCGCGACGACAGGCCACTGCGCCATCCGCTCGAGGAGCAGCACGTCATCGGTGAGCTGCTCGGCGTGCTGAACCCGGTGCAGGACGCCGCCACCGGCTCGGTGTCACCGGGGTAACCCGTGGCCGACGAGCGTGCGGCCGACCCCCGGCACGGTCCAGCGCGCGACCGTTACTCGCGCGCACCTGCGATGAGCGGGTCGGCGCAGCCGCCGGCCGTCGACCTCCCCGTGGACGAGGGCCTGGACGAGGAGGCGCCGCATCTGCGGATCACGCGACGCAACGTCCTGCTGTTCCTGCTGTTCGTCGCGTCCGCAGTGGCCTTCCTGTACTTCGTGCTGCCGCAGATCGCCGGGCTCGATGAGACGTGGGGCAAGATCGAGGAGGGTGATCCGTGGTGGCTGGCCGCGGCGGCGGCGTTCACGGGGTTGTCGTTCCTCGGCTATGTCGTCCTCTTCCGCGGCGTGTTTCGCGACGCACCGCGGATCGACATGCGGGCGAGCTACCAGATCACGATGGCCGGACTCGCCGCGACACGTCTCTTCGCAGCCGGCGGTGCGGGCGGGCTCGTACTCCAGGCGTGGGCGCTGCGCGCCGCCGGGATGGCGCGCCGCCGGGTGGCCGACCAGACGCTTGTCTTCCTGATGCTCACGTACATCGTCTACATGAGTGCGCTGGTGATCTGCGGGTTGGGCCTGCGGTTCGGCGTGTTCCGCGGGCCCGACAGCTTCGCGCTGACCGTCGTCCCCGCGCTGTTCGGGCTGGCGGTCATCGTGATCGGGCTGCTGTGCTCGGCGATCCCGACGGATCTGCAGCGGCGTCTCGACGGGTACGCGCAGCGCAGCGGCCGGGTCGGGCGGGTCGCGCAGCGGCTGGCCAACGGGCCCGCGGCGGTCTCGGCCGGCATCCGGGGTGCCTGGATGCACGTGCGCCAGGGCGATCCGGCGCTGTTGGGGTCGATCGCCTACTGGGCGTTCAACATCCTGGTCCTGTGGGCGGCCTTCCACGCGTTCGGCGGGGCGCCTCCCGGGGCAGTGCTCGTCCTCGGCTACTTCGTCGGGATGCTCGGCAACCTCCTGCCGCTCCCGGGCGGGATCGGCGGGGTGGACGGCGGCATGATCGGCGCCTTCGCCGCGTACGGCGTCGACATCGGCACGGCGACGGTCGCGGTCCTCGTGTACCGGGCGTTCGCCTTCTGGCTCCCCACGATTCCGGGCGCCATCGCATACTTCCAGCTGCGCCACACGGTGCAGCGCTGGCGCGACGAGCGCCGGCATCAGCGCGCCGCCGAGCTGGCGGCCGCCACGGCCTGACCTCCCACCCACTATACTTTGTGAAGTGACCTCCTCCACCGACCGCATCGAGAACGTCGTCATCGTCGGCAGCGGCCCCGCCGGATATACGGCTGCGCTGTACACGTCGCGCGCCAACCTGGAGCCGCTCGTCATCGAGGGGTTCCTGTGGGGCGGGCTGCTGCAGCAGACCACGGACGTCGAGAACTACCCGGGCTTCCCGGCCGGGATCATGGGCCCCGAGCTCATGCAGCAGATGCGCGACCAGGCCGAGCGCTTCGGCACGCGCTTCATCACCGACGAGGCCACGAAGCTCGAGCTCGCCACCGAGGCGGGCGGCGTGCACAGGGTGTGGGTCGGCGACGAGGTCCATCTGGCCCGCACCGTCGTCCTCGCGATGGGCGCCGAGCACAAGAAGCTCGGCATCCCCGGCGAGGAGGAGCTGGGCGGCCGCGGAGTCTCCTACTGCGCCACGTGCGACGCGGCGTTCTTCCGTGATCGGCGCACGGTCATCGTCGGCGGCGGCGACAGCGCGATGGAAGAGGCGATCTTCCTGGCGAAGTTCTCCTCCGAGGTCGTGATCGTCCACCGCCGCGCCGAGTTCCGCGCGTCGAAGATCATGCTGGACCGCGCCCGCGAGACCGAGAACATCACGTTCCTGACGCCCTACGCGGTCGACGAGTTCATCCCGGGCGGCGACGGGTCGCTCGCCGTGGCGAAGCTGCGCAACACCGAGGGCGGCGATGACACCCAGCTGGAGATCGACGGCGCGTTCATCGCGATCGGTCACGAACCGCAGTCGTCGATCGTGGAGGGGCAGATCGACCTCGACGAAGAGGGCTACGTGCAGGTCGACGGGCGCTCGACCCGCACGAACCGGCCCGGCGTCTTCGGCGCAGGCGACCTCGTCGACAAGACCTACCGCCAGGCGATCACCGCCGCGGGCTCCGGCTGTCAGGCCGCGCTGGACGCCGAGTGGTACCTGCGCGACACGCCGAGCATCGAGACCCCGCCGAGCCTCGCCGAGGACAACCTCGCCGAGCAGCAGTGGGGGCCGACCGAGTCGGCCGCCCCGATCAACCTCCCGCACTGACGTCGGGTCCGCCGCCCGGCGGCGGATAGCCCGCTGGGCGAGCATCGCGCCTGCGGGCGCGCGGCCGCAGTGGCGCCCGTCAGCGGGTCGACGGCGGCGGGACCGGATTGCGGCCGGGGGGCTCGGCGAGCCTGCGCAGCGACATCACGCGCCAGACCGCGAGGAAGACGATCGCGAGCGTGGTGAGGACCAGCAGGGCGACGCCGAGGCCTGAGTCCGGGAGCAGCAGCCACGCGCCGACGATCAGCACGGGAACGGCGAGCATGATGAGCCACATCGAGAACGGCGCGGGCGCGTCGCGGACGGGCGCGTCGACGGGGTACAGGGGACGATCCATACTCGGCAGGTACCCGCGTGGCACGCGGGCAAACACCGCTGGGCGGCGGCCGCGTCAGCTGACGCCGCTGCGAGGCCCGCAGGCGGCGAGATCGTCCACGAGCTGGCGTGCGAGCTCCGACGTCCAACGGCCCGCTTCGACCAGGCGCTCGAGGAGGTCCTCGACCTCGGCCAGGCGGTCGTAGCCGTCGTCGTCGAACAGCAGCGCATCAGCGGCGGCCCGGATGAGCGCCTGCTCGTCGGCCTGCAGCTTCGCCGGCCCGAGGTCCTCCAGCGTCTTGAGGACGCGGCCGTAAGCATTGGATCGCGCTTCGTTCATCCTGACCCAGAGTACGACCCTCGGCGGTCACCGGCGCAGATCGCCGGAGACGCGACCGGAGTCAGGCGCGAACAGGAAGCCCGGAGGGCCGCTTGGCAGAGGTCGCGCCGCCAGGCTCGACGGCCCCGACCTGCTGGAGGAGCCCCTCCAGCGACGCCTCGATGCCGACGGCGATCTCGCCGACGTCCGGGAGGGCGTCGTAGTCGGCGAGCAGGCCGAAGTGCACGCTGCCGGCGTAGGACATGACCGCCACGGTGAGCGGGCGCCCCTCGTCGAGGAAACCGACGGGCGCGATGGTCTCCAGTCGCCGGCCGAGCACAAACCTCGCCGACTGCGGGCCGGGGATGTTCGTGATCGCGAGGCTGTACGAGTCCGGCGGCGCCCCCAGGCGCGAGGCCTGCGCGAGGATCGTCGGCGGCGCGAAGTCGGCCATGCCGGCGATGAGATCGGCGTCGAGCGCGCCGGCGGAGCGCTTGACCCCGCGCATCGCGTCGCGGATGAGCCGAACGCGGGCGGCGGCGTCGCCGAGATCGACTGGAAGCGGCGCGACGACCGGCGTGATCTGGCTGGCGAAGCCCTCGTGCTCTGAGCCGACGCGGATGGAGACCGGGACCGCCCCGTACAGCTCGACCCCGGCGGTGCGCGATCCGCGCTGGTGCAGCCAATGGCGCAGGCCGCCCGCGACGGTGGCGAGCACGACATCGTTGACGGTCGAGTCCAGCGCGTCCTTGATGACGCGGAACTCGGACAGCCGGGCGGGGATGGTGACGAAGCGACGATGCGGGCCGATCGGCTCGTCGAGCGGGGCGGCGGGGGTGGGGCGGACGCTCGAGAGCAGCGACCCTGCGGACTGGAGTACGCCGGTGGCGAGGCGGCCCGGATCAGAGAGCGCGCCGAGCGCGTGCCTGGGCAGCTCGGCGGCCTGACGGGCGCGGTCCTCCAGCGCCGCGGCGGCGAGCTGGGCGGTGGTCGGGAGCGGGCGGGGCTGCCACCCGTCGTGTGCCGGCACCCGCCCGCGGGCGGGGGCGCCGGCCTCGGCGTCGAGGTCGAACATCACGGTCAGCAGGTCGATGCCGTCGGCGCCGTCGACGAGCGCGAGATGCGTCTTGGAGATGAGCGCCCACCGCTCACGTCCGTCGTCGTCGGCGTGCAACCCCTCGACGACGTACAGCTCCCACAGCGGCTTGGTGCGGTCGAGCGACTGGCTGAAGAGCCGCGCGACCATCCGCTGCAGCTTCCCGATGTCGCCGGGCGCCGGGAGTGCGGCGTGGCGGACGTGGTAGTCGAGGTTGAAACTCGGGTCGTCGACCCAGCGCGGGGCGCCCAGCCCGGCGGGCGGGAACGCCGGCCGCTGGCGGTACCGCGGCACGACACGCAGGCGCCGGCGGATGTGCTCGCGCAGCGCACCGATCTCCGGCGCGGGCCCTTCGAAGGTCGCGACGTTGCCGATCAACATGTGCACGAACGCGTCCTCGCGGGCGAGCAGGCGCGCGTCCTGAGCGGTCAGCGGATCCAGGTGCTCTTGGGCCATCAGCGCGGGTAGCATAGGCGCGGGAGCCCGTCCGCGTCCAAGGCCATCCTCATCACGGGCTGTCGGACCGGCATCGGGAGGGCCACAGCGCAGCGATCGGCGCGCCGGCAGGACGGTCTATGCGACCGCGCGGAGCGTCGACGCTATCGCCGATCTCGAGCGCGACGGCCCGACTCGTTCCAGCCGGCGGCGCTACCCGAGCAGCACGCCTTCGATACTCAGCAGGAGCTCCTTGCGCGACAGCCCGCCGGTGTAGCCGCCCAGCCCGCCACCGGTCGCCATCACGCGGTGACACGGCACGATGATCGGGATCGGGTTGGAGCCCAGCGCGTTGCCCGTCGGGCGGGCGCCCTTCGGGGACCCCGCGGCCGCCGCGATCTGCGCGTACGTGCTGGTCTCGCCGAACGGGATCGCCGCGGTGGCCCGCAGGACGCGGCGGGCGAACGGGGTCGTGAGCGTCCAGTCGATCGGGATGTCGAAGTCGCGGCGCGTCCCGGCGAAGTACTCGTCGAGCTCGCGGCGGGTGTCGTCCAGCCGGGCCGGCGCCTCGACGATCCGGGGAGACAGGCGCGCGGCGAGGCGCTCGAGCACCGCATCGACGCCCCCGTTGAAGTCCTCGTAGGCAAGCCGGACGAGCCCCGCGGGCGTGCGGGCGGCGACGAGGCACCCGGCGGGCGTGTCGACGACGGCGTACGCGATGTCGGCATCGCCGGACTCGGCCGCACGCACGGCGAACCGCGCGGCCAGGGCGGCGGCGTCGACCCCGGGCGGCTGCAGCTCGGTCATGCCGTCACCTCCTCGCGCAGGCGGGCCAGGCCGTCGGTGGCGGCGCGCCGTGATGCCGCCTCGCTGCACTGCAGGACTGCGGCGATCTCGGCATGGGTGAGGTCGGCGGCGTAGCGCAGGGTGAGGACGGCGCGCTGGCGGTCGGGCAGGGCGCGCACCCCCGCCCAGTGGCCGTCGGACGCGTCCAGGCCCGCGGTGTCGGCGGGCGCCGCCCGATCCTCGACGGACTCCACGGGGACCGCGCGTCGGACTCGGCCGCGGTGAACGTCGATCGCCTTGCGGTGGGCGATGGTGAACAGCCACGCGCGGACGTCGGAATCCGGGCGGAGCTTCGGGTAGGCGCGCAGGGCGGAGATGAACGTCTCCTGGAAGGCATCGTCGGCGTCGTGGCGGCCGAGGCCGGCCACGAGGAATCGCAGCACGTCATCGGCGTGCCGGTCCAGCACCCGTTGAAACGGCTCGCGGGTCATCGGTCACGGATACAACGCGCTGCGGCGGCCGGATGTGAGGTCATCCCTCGTGCTCGAGGAGGCCGGCGCCCGTCATCGTGCCCAGGCGGCCCTCGTCGACAAGGGCGCGCAGCCGCGGGGCGGCGCGGTACCGGTCCTCTCGGTAATGGTCGTGCAGGCCGTCGAGGATGAGCAGGACATGGTCGAGGCCGATGAGGTCGCCCCACGCCAGTGGGCCGCGGGGGTGGTTGAGGCCGAGCACCATGCCGTCGTCGATGTCTGCGGCGGACGCGACCCCCTCGCCGAGGGCGAATGCCGCCTCGTTGACGAGTTGCGCGACGATCCGGCCGAGCACGAGCCCGGGCGCGTCACCCACCCACGCGGTCTGCAGGTGCAGCGACGCGAAGAACGCCTCCGCCGCGGCCACCGTGCCGTCGGCGGTGGTCTCACTGCGTGTGAGCTCGACGAGCCCGCCCGCCCGCAGGGGAGGCAGCGCGTGGAACCCGGCGGCGCCGCCGGCCGGGTCGAGCATGTGCAGCGGGCCCTCGGCGCACAGGACCACGCGGTGGCCGCCCTGGATCGGCGCCTCGTCCGGACCGGCGCCCGCGTCGATGGCGATCGCGGGCGCTTCGGGCGCGACGTCGGCGGGCGAGACGACGTCCCACCCCGCGGCCGCCGCCAGGCCGCGCAGCTCGGCGGCGAGCATCGTGTCGCCCGCGATCTGCGCCACGCCCCGGT
>JBPPNC010000091.1:0-35126 GCA_051306365.1 Solirubrobacteraceae bacterium | reverse complement strand
CCGGGCGGGCTTGACCGCTGACGACATCGCGGCGCTTCGAAGCAGGCTGCTCGGCGACGAGATCAGGCGTCGCCGGCTGGAATGATGACCGCGTGGCCCGCGTCGACGTCGTCACACGGATGACGCTGCGTAACCACGGCGAGGGCGAACACCGGCGACCTCGCGCTGCTCAAGCGGCTGCTTGAGGACTGACGGAGACGAGCCGCCGCTCGGCCTTCTGGCGCGCGTCGTCCAGCAATCCCTCCACGAGCATGTGCGCGCCCGGGCCGACCCCGAAGGTCCAGTAGCGCCGGAACCAGCGGCGGGCGTGTTCATCCGTCGTCGCCGTGCGCATCACGCCGCGCAGGAGCGTCCGGTCGCCCGGCAGCGGCGTGACGCTCAGGGCGTAGATCGTCTTCGCCCAGCCCGGCTCGCCAAACGACGTGAACTCGGCCGCGGGGACGTCGCGGTACTCGATCACCGGGCGCCAGAACCGGCCGACGAGACCCAGCGCGATGCCGCTGCCCGGCTCGTTCGCCAGCAGGGTCCAGCCGCCCTCGGCCGACGGCTGGCCCGCCATGTCGAGCAGGCGCATGTGCTCCGGCGGGGAGTCGACCGCCTCGCCGTGCAGGACGTGGGACAGCACGTCAGGCAGCATCCGCAGCGCGCCGAGCACGCCGATGAGCGGGCGGTTGCGGCCGAGTTCGATGAGGTCGACCTCCATCAGGGCCGCAAACGTCTTCTCCGGTGACGCAGCGACGGTCACCGCCACCTCATCGGAGACGTCGAACTCGGGAAGCAGCGCGTCGAGATCCATGCCCTGAGCGTGTCACCGACCGGTCTCCGCGGACACCGGGCGGACCACCCGATGCGCTGCGGGTTCTCCCTTACTCCGGAGCGTCCGCGGAGAGCAGCTCGAGCGCGCCCCAGGCCGTCCGGAAGCGGTTGTGGTTGATGACCCGTGACCGATGATCGGCTCATCTCCCTCATGACCGAGCATCCGCAGGTGCTGGCCCGGCGGATCGAGCGGGTGCTGGAGCTCTTCTCCTGACAGGGGTCCCGGGTTTCCGGTAGGTGGTGTCCGGCATTCGTCCGGCGCGGTTCGCCGTTCTGGACGACCTGCCGATATCTGGTCGCATGGCACGCGTGCAAGCCCTCTGGTCGTGGCTGCCCCGCGGACGCCAGCTCCCGCCGGGGGCCTGGGCCGCGCGCCACCGGTGGATGGAGCGCATCCTCTGGGGCCATGTCCCGGTCCTGTTCGTCTGGGGTCTGCTGCTCGGGTACTCGGTGCCGCACGCGGTGGTCGACATCGTCCCGGTCACGGTCTTCGGGCTGCTGGCCAGCTGGAACTTCCTCAATCGCCGGATGCGCGAGCTGTCTGTCACGGTCGGCCTGCTGACTGCGTCGGCGGTGGTCGTGCACCTCATGGAGGGCGCAATCGAAGCGCACTTCCACTTCTTCGTGATGGTGGCGCTGCTCTCGCTCTACGAGGAGTGGTTCCCCTACCTCGTCGCGTTCGGCTATGTGCTGGGCCACCACGTCCTGATGAGCTTCCTCGACTCGTCGTCAGTGTTCAACCACCCCGACGCGATCGCGCACCCGTTCAAGTGGGCGGCCGTCCACGCGTTCTTCATCGCGTGCCTGGGCCTCGTCTGCCTCGTGTCCTGGCGCCTGAACGAGATCAGCCGCGAGGCGACGGCTGCCAGCCGCGAGCGGTTCCGCTCGGCCTTCGACGACGCGCCGATCGGCATGGCGCTCGTAGGTCTCGACGGCGTGGTGCAGCAGGCCAACGTCGCGCTGCGCGACCGGGTAGGCGCCGAGCTCGAGGGACGGCCGCTCGCCGACGTCGTCGAGGCCGGCGACCTCGCGGGCCGTCCGATCCCCAACGACTGCGACGAGATGGAGCTGCGCTACCGCGACGACCGCGGCTGGGGCCTGTGGCACCACTCCGAGCTGCACGACGAGGACGGCGCGCCGGTGGCCTGGATCAGCCACGTCATCGACGTCACCAAGCGCAAGCGCGCCGAGGAGAGGCTCTCCTGGCAGGCGCACCACGACCCGCTCACCGGGCTGCCGAACCGCGCGCTGTTCCAGCAGCACCTCGACGGCGCGCTCTACGCCCGCCGCGGCCACACCGCGGTGATGTTCGTCGACCTCGACGACTTCAAGATCGTCAACGACTCCCTCGGCCACGGCGCCGGCGACCGCCTGCTCAACGAGGTCGGCAAGTGCCTGGGGCGCGTGTTGCGCGAGGGCGACGTGATGGCCCGCTTCGGAGGCGACGAGTTCACGATCCTGCTCCCGGGCGTCGCCGGGGAGCGCGAAGCGCGCCGGATCGCCGATCGCGTCGCCGATGTGCTGCGCGCCCCAGTCGTCCTCGACGGCGAGCAGCGCTTCATCTCCGCCTCGGTCGGCCTGACCATCGCAGCGCCGCACCAGGACGCCGACGGCACGGAACTGCTGCGTGACGCCGACGCCGCGATGTACCGCGCGAAGGAGCTCGGCAAGGCCCGCGTCGAGGTCTTCGACGACTCGATGCGCGAGCGCGCGGTTGAACGCCTCGAGCTGGAGAGCGCCCTGCGGGCGGTGCTCGAGCGCGACGAGCTGCACCTGGTCTACCAGCCGCTCGTCGACCTGCAGACCGAGCAGCTGGTCGCGGTCGAAGCGCTGCTGCGCTGGAACCACCCGACGATCGGCTTCGTCTCGCCCATGACGTTCATCCCGCTCGCCGAGCGCAACGGGACGATCATCGAGATCGGCGCCTGGGTGCTGCGCGAGGCGTGCCGTCAGCTCGTGGCCTGGGGCAGCGACGACCTGCGGATCTCCGTGAACGTCTCCGCACGCCAGCTCGGCGTCGAGGGCTACGTCGAGAGCGTCCGCGCGGCGCTGGAGGAGGCGGGCCTGGAGCCGCAGCGGCTCACGCTCGAAGTCACTGAGACGGCCGTGCTCGGCGACCCTGAGGTCCTCACCGCCGCGCTGGAGCAGCTCAAGGCGATCGGCGTGCGTCTCGCGGTCGACGACTTCGGTGTCGGCCACGCGTCGCTGCGACACCTGCGCGAGCTGCTGCCTGTCGACACGCTGAAGATCGACAAGTCGTTCGTCGACGGCATCACCGAGGACGAGGACGACGCCGCGATCGTTCGGGGCGTGGTGCGGATGGCGCACTCGCTCGGGCTGCTCGTCGTCGCCGAGGGGATCGAACACGCCGAGCAGGGCGCGCTGCTGCGCGAGTGGGACTGCCAGGTCGGGCAGGGCTACCACTACGACCGCCCGCTGGCCCCCGCGCAGATCGCAGAACGGCTCGGCGAGCGCGCGTTGTTACCCTGAGGGTGTGCACGTCCTCGCCGCTGCGGGAGCCGCGGGTGGGTGGGTCGGCGACCTGGTGGACACGTGGGGCTACATGGCCGTGTTCCTGTTCCTGGTCGTCGAGAACCTGTTCCCGCCGATCCCCTCCGAGCTGATTCTGCCCCTCGCCGGCTACTACGTCGGGCTGGGGAACCTGAACTTCGGCTTCGTGGTCCTGGCCGCGACCGCAGGGTCCGTGTCGGGTGCCGTGATCCTCTACTACTTCGGCCAGCTCGCCGGGCGCCCGGCGATGGAACGCTGGGGCCACAAGGTGCGGCTGCACGCGAAGGACCTCGATCGCGCGGACGACTGGTTTGCCCGATACGGCGTGTGGGTCGTCTTCTTCGGCCGGCTCGTCCCCGGGGTGCGGAGCATCGTCTCGATCCCCGCGGGTGCGTCCTCCATGCCGATGGCGCAGTTGCTGCTCCTGACGACCGCCGGCTCGGCGCTGTGGAACGCGCTGCTCATCGGCGCGGGCTGGGGTCTGGGGAAAGAGTGGGAGCGCATCAGCGGCGTGATCGACTCCGCCAGCTCCGTCATCGTCGTCGTCGCGGCGCTCGCATTCGTCAGCGCCAGCGGACTGTTTCTGTACCGCCGTCGCGGTGCTGCACAGCCCGGTGCGGGCTGACGGGCGCGTAGCCGCTACAGTCTTCTTCAACGTTCGGCATCCTGCCGGACGTGAGGCAGCAGCTCGCTTGGGTCCCGCAGACAGCGGTTCGGGTCAGCCTTTCTCGCCTCCCGAATCGTCCGCGGCCTGACCGAGTGCCGCCAGGAGTCCCACATATGTCTTCGCAGTCCTTCGCCGATCTCGGCGTTTCGGATGCCGCGTGCAGCGCACTTGCGTCGCGTGGCATCGAAGAGCCCTTCGCGATCCAGAGGCTCGTCATCTCCGACGTGCTCGCCGGGCGCGACGTGCTCGCCAAGTCACCCACCGGGTCGGGCAAGACGCTCGCCTTCGGTGTTCCGATCATCGACCGCATCTCCGCCGAGGCGCGCCGTCCGGCCGGGCTGATCCTGGCCCCGACGCGCGAGCTCGCCACGCAGATCGTCGAGGAGCTCCGCAGCATCGCCCACGCCCGGGCGCTGAAGATCACCGCCGTCTACGGCGGCGTCGGCCTCCAGCAGCAGGGCCGCGAGGCGGCCAAGGCGCACATCGTCGTCGCGACCCCGGGTCGCCTCGAGGACCAGCTGCAGCGTGGCGCGTTCAGCCTGCGCAACATCGAGGTGCTCGTCCTCGACGAGGCCGACCGCATGCTCGACATGGGCTTCCGCCCGGCCGTCGACCGCATCGTCGCGCAGTGCCCGCGCGACCGCCAGACGCTGTTCTTCAGCGCGACGCTGGACGGCGACGCCGGCCGTATCGCGAAGGAGTACACGCACGACGCGGCGCGCCACGAGCACGTCCCGACCGAGGTCAAGACGGCGCAGATCGAGCACCGTTTCCTGGCCGTCGAGCACGAGTCGCGCGTCAAGGCGCTCGTCCGCGAGCTGCGCTCCGAGCGCGACCTCGCGCTGGTCTTCGTCCGCACCAAGCGCGGTGCCGACCGGCTCGTCAAGCGCCTCGGCAACGAGGGCGTCAACGCGGTCTCGATGCACGGCGACAAGTCCCAGCGCCAGCGCGAGCAGGCCCTGGCCCGCTTCGAGTCCGGCCGCGTCGACACGCTCGTCGCGACCGACGTCGCCGCGCGCGGCATCGACGTCGACGGCGTCTCGCACGTCATCAACTTCGACGCGCCGGACGACCGCGAGGCCTACGTGCACCGCATCGGCCGCACCGGCCGCGCGGGCCGCACCGGCATCGGCATCACGTTCGTCAGCCCCGAGCAGGCGCGTGACGTGCACCAGATCGCGCGCGACCTCGAGCTGCACGACCAGTTCGGCGAGACCGGCTTCACGCCGGTGCACGTCGGCGGCGGCAACGGCAACGGCGGTCAGCGCAACGGCAACGGCAACGGCGGGGGCGGCAACGGCCGCAACCGACGCCGCCGCTCCAGCCGCGGCGGCCAGGGCCGCAGCGGCTCCCGCGCCTAGCCCTCCGAGGCCGAACGGTCGTTTGGGGTCGCCATAGCGGCCACAAACGACCGTTCAGTCCTTCTGCGACCAGGACATCGGTCAGCCCTCGTAGCCCTCGACCGTGTCGGCGTCCCGCATGCCCGCGTCGCTGATCGGGAGGTCGAACTCGCGCTTGGCCCGCCGCTGGCGCAGCAGGTCCCAGTAGCGGTCGAGCTCGATGCCGACCTGTTCGAGCCGCTCGTGGGCGGGCTGGTCGAGCCCGTGGCCCGCATCGCCCGCCTGGTCGAGGAGCCGGTGCTCCTCGGCGACGAGCTCCTCGATGTGATCCCTGATCCGGCTGTCGTCCATTGCTGCCTCCCTCTGACCAGGCTCAGTGTCTCATCCTGGGATGACATCGGGTTGCGCCACCGCCGCACCGGGCATCATGTCCGGTCCGTGTCCAGTACGCCGACCTCCGACCGCGCCGCCGAGCAGCTCCCGCACGAACACGGGGAGCTCACCGTCCTGCTCGTTGAGGACGACGAGGGCGACGCGCTGATCTTCGAAGATCTCCTCGCCCAGGCCAAGCCGTGGGCGACGCTCGTGCGTGCCGGCACCGTCGCGCAGGCGGAGCTGATGCTGCGGACCCCGGTCGACTGCGTGATGCTCGACCTCGGGCTCCCTGACGCGGCCGGTCTCGATGCGCTGCACCGGATCAGCCGGCGGGTCGAGGACGTGCCGATCATCGTCCTGACCGGAGATGGTGACGGCCGTCGCGGCGTCGAGGCGGTCGCGGCGGGCGCGCAGGACTACCTCGTCAAGGGCGAAGTCGACCCCCCGACCCTGCGGCGCGCCATCCGCTACGGCATCGAGCGCTGCCGTGCGGAGGCCAGCGAGCGCAAGCTGCACGACGCCGAACTCCAAGCGCGTGAGAGCGCGCGGCTCGAACGCGGTCTGCTACCGCGACCGGTGGTCTCCGACCCCCGGGTCCGGGTGCGGACAGGCTCGCGGCCAGGCCGCGCGCAGACCCTGCTGGGTGGCGACTTCTTTGACATCATCGAGACCGCTGACGGGACGCTGCAGGCAGTGATCGGTGACGTCAGCGGCCACGGCCCGGACGAGGCCGCCCTCGGGGTGTGCCTGAGGGTTGCGTGGCGCGCCCTGATACTCGCCGGGGCGAACCCCGCCCGCGCGCTGGCGGGCATCGAAGAGGTGCTCGTGCACGAGCGCACGGACCCCGACCAGTTCGCGACCGTGGCGTCGGTGTGCATCCCGGCCGACCGCGACAAGGCGCACCTGCTGGTCGCCGGCCATCCGCCTCCGGTGCTCCTGTCGCCCGGCCGAGCGCCGGTCGTCCTGCCCGTGCGCACCGGTCCGCCGCTCGGGGTGGTGCCCGGCGTCCCGCAGCAGCCCACACAGGCGGATCTGCCGGATGCCTGGTCGCTGCTGCTCTACACCGACGGCCTCATCGAGGGGCATGCCGACGGCGGGGAGACACGCCTGGGCGAAGACCGGTTCGTCCGTGTCCTCGCCGACCTCTACGCCGACACCGGCGACGACGGGCTGCTTGCGCGCATGATCGCGAGGGTCGAAGCGCACAACGGCGGCCCGCTCACCGACGACGTCGCGGCGCTGTTGGTCGGAGTCGATGCCCGCTGACGACCCGCGCACGCCGCTGCTCGGAAGGTTGACGAGCAGCCAGTGGCTCGCGGTCGGCTCCGGGGCCCTGGCGGTCGTGGCCCTCGGCGCGATCGTGCTGAGCCTGCTCGCGCTCGAACGCCAGACCGACCGGCGCGACCTGCTCGTCGACAGCCTGGACCCCGCGGCGCGGGCTGCGCAGCGTCTGCTGACCGGCCTGGCCGATGAGGAGACCGGCGTGCGCGGTGCCGTGCTGACCGGCCGGTCGGAGTTCCTCGAGCCCTTCGAGAACGCGCAGGCAGAGTCCGCCGAGGCGGTCGCCGAGCTGCGCCGCCGGCTGGAGGCCGCCGACCGTGCGGAGCTCGTTGTCAGCCTCCGCACGGCCGAACGGGCCGCGGCGGCCTGGCGTGACGGCTACGCATTGCCGGCCATCGCCGCCGTCCAGGGTGGCGACACCGGCGCCGCGCGTGAGGGCGCCGACGAAGGCCAGGCCGCGTTCGACGCCACCCGGGCGGCGATCGGCGCGGTTCAGCGAGACATCCGGGCGGCGCGGATCCAGGCGCGGGAGCAGCTGGACGATGCGACGCGCGTGACGCAGGCCAGCCTCGTCGGCGTGGGCCTGCTGCTGCTCATCTCGACGCTCGTGCTGTGGCTCTTCCTGCGCCGAGCGGTCGGCCGGCCGCTCGCTCGTCTGGCATCCTCGTCGCGGCGCATCGCCGGTGGCGGCTACGCGCTCATACTCGAGCCGGAGGGGTCACGTGACGTGCGCGACGTCACCGCGGACATCGAACGCATGCGCGGTCAGATCGTGCGCGAGCTCGCGGCTCTGCAGGACGCGCGCGAGCAGCTCGAGGCGCAGGCCGCCGATCTGCAGCGGTCCAACGAGGAGCTCGAGCAGTTCGCCTACGTCGCATCGCACGACCTCCAGGAGCCGCTCAGGAAGGTCGCGAGCTTCTGCCAGATGCTCGAACGCCGCTACGCCGGCGAGCTGGACGAGCGCGCCGACCAGTACATCGCGTTCGCCGTCGACGGGGCCAAACGCATGCAGATCCTCATCAACGACCTGCTGGCGTTCAGTCGCGTCGGCCGGGTGGGGGCGCAGGAGTTCGCCGAGTTCGAGCTCCGCGGCGCGCTCGACGAGGCGCTCGCCAATCTCCAGGGGCCGCTCGACGAGGCAGCCGGCCGGGTGGAGATCATCGGCGACCTGCCCCGGGTGCGTGGCGACGCCGCGCTGCTCGCGGGCGTCTTTCAGAACCTCATCGGCAACGCGATCAAGTTCCGCGGCGACAGTCCACCGCACGTCACGGTGACCACGACCCCCGATCCCGATGGGAACGGAGGCGGCGGCTGGCGCGTCACCGTCGCCGACAACGGCATCGGCATCGAGGACGAATACGCTGAGCGGATCTTCGTGATCTTCCAGCGCCTGCACGCCAAGGACGCCTATCCGGGGACGGGAATCGGGCTGGCGATGACGCGCAAGATCATCGAGTACCACGGCGGCCGCATCTGGCTGGAGCCCGCCGACGGGCCCGGTTCGACGTTCGCCTTCACCCTGCCCGCACCCGAGGAGCCCACCGCCGCATGACCCGTCCGGTCCCGATCGCCGTCCTGCTCGTCGAAGACGATCCCGGGGACGTCCTGCTCATCCGCGAGGCGTTTGAGCACAACAAGGTCCACAACGAGCTCTCCGTCGCCGGTGACGGCGTGGAGGCCCTGGCGTTCCTGCGGCGCGAGGGCGAGTACGCCGACGCGCAGCGGCCCGACCTCATCCTGCTCGACCTCAACCTGCCGAAGAAGGACGGACGCGAGGTGCTCGCGGTGATCAAGGAGGACGAGGACCTGCGCAGCATCCCGGTCGTCGTCCTGACGACGTCCGAGGCGGAGGAGGACATCGTCAAGAGCTACAAGCTGCACGCCAACGCGTACGTCAGCAAGCCCGTCGACTTCGATCGCTTCATCGAGGTCGTGCGGCAGATCGACGAGTTCTTCGTCAGTGTGGTGAAGCTGCCGCCGGGTACGTCGCGCTGAGGAACCGCAGCAGCGCGGCATTCACCTCGTCGGGGCGCTCCTGCTGGACCCAGTGCCCGGCGCCCTCGACGACGACGGTCTCGCGGAGGTCGGTGACGAGACCCGTCATCGCCTCCTTCGGCATGAAGTTCCGGACCGGGTCGCGGGAGCCCGTGATGAACAGCGCCGGGACGTCGATGGTGCACCCGACGTACGCCCCGTCCGCCTCCCAGTTGCGGTCGATGTTGCGGTAGTAGTTCAGCCCGCCCTTGAACCCGGTCTCGGCGTAGGTGTCGACGTAGAACTGGAACTCGTCCTTGCTCATGAACGGCGGGGTGGGCGGGTCGTCGTCGCTCTCGGCCCATGCCTCGGTCCACACCTTCGTCGTCGCGAGCGTGCGGCGCGGGTCGGCCTCCAGCACCGCCTCGGCCGCACCGGGATCCTGGAACCACACGATGTAGAAGTCCTCGCCCATGTGGCGGCGGAAGATGGGGAGCGGGGCCGCGGGCGCCCGGGGGACGGCCGGCACGCTGAGCCCCGCGACGCACGCCACGCGTTCCGGAACGGCCAGCGCACAGTGCCACGCCAGGCTCGATCCCCAGTCGTGGCCGATCACCGCGGCCTGCTCTGCGTCGCACCAGTCGATCAGCGCGAGGACGTCCCCGCGCAGCGCGTCGTTGTCGTACGCCTCGATCGCCTCCGGCCGGCTGCTCTGCCCGTAGCCGCGCATGTCCGGCGCGAGCACCCGGTAGCCCGCGTGGGCGAGCGGGGCCAGCTGGTGGCGCCAGGAGAACGACAGCTCCGGGAAGCCGTGGAGCAGGAGGACGGGCGGCCCGTCGGCGGGGCCCGATGTGACGACGTGCAACCTGACACCGGGCGCGGTCAGGATCCGCACATGCTCGACGGCGCTCACGCCCCCGAGCCTAGACTTCGGGCCGTGCTCACCACTCCGGTCAGCGTCCGCAACGCCCGCCCCGAGGATCGCCACGCCCTCGCCAAGACCCTGTCCCGCGCGTTCTACGACGACCCGGTCACGTCCTTCTTCTACCCGCGCGACCGCACGCGCGAGCGCCACGCCCGGACGTTCTTCGCCATCCGCCTGCTCCAGCTCGCGGCGCAGGAGCAGATCCACACCACGGACGACTTGGCTGGCGCCGCCCTGTGGGCGCTGCCGGGTCGCTGGCGGGAGGAGGGCCAGGAGGCCATCCGGTACCTGCCGACCGTCCCGGCGATGCTCCCGCGGCTGCGCAGCGCGCTGCGCGCCATGCGGCTCATCGAAGATCACCACCCGCCCGAGCCGCACCTCTACCTGTCGATCCTCGGCACCGACCCCTCGCAGCAGGGGCGCGGGATCGGCTCAGCGCTGCTCGGGCCGGGGCTCCGGCTCGCCGACGAGGACGGACTGCCCTGCTACCTCGAGTCCTCCAAGGAGTCGAATGTCGCCTTCTACGCCCGCCACGGGTTCACCCTGCGCGAGGTCATCACGCTGCCCGGTGGCCCGCCGCTCTGGCTGATGTGGCGCGAGCCGCGCTGACGGCTCCCCGTCGCCGACCAGCGGGCCGAGGATCTCCAGCATCCGCGAGCGGAAGAAGAAGTGCCCCTCGTCCGGGGCGAACGCGGGGCGGCAGTCGGGCAGCGCGGCCGCGAGTGCGTAGGCCTGCGCCACCGGGACGGTCGTGTCGTTGACGCCGTGCCAGAGGTGCACAGGGCGGCGGACATCGGTGGGGGAGAACCCCCAGTCGCCGGAGGCCAGGACGAAGTCGTCGATCATCGGGCCGACGCCGCGCTCGGTGGCCGCGAGGAAACTCTCGACGAAGATGTCCCGCGCCTCGGCGTCGGTGAGGACGGCGGCGTCGGCGCGCCCGTTGCGGAGGGTGAGCGCCCCGACGAGGAGGCGGGGCTGCGCCCGGACCGCATGCACGAGCGTGCCGAGCCCGCGCCGCGCGAGCCCGGGGTGCCGGGCGAGCGCCCGCAACGCGACCGACGCGTCCTGCGCGGAGGCGATCGGCGTGATCCCGCTGACGATCGCAGCGGCGCGGATCCGGTCGCCGAGCCGGTGCGCGCACGCCGCCGCGTACGGGCCGCCGGCCGACACGCCCACCACCGCGAAGCGCTCCATGCCGAGCGCGTCGGCGAGCTGCTCGACGTCGGCCGGCCAGTCCGTCAGGGTGCGGCCGGGCTGCGGGTCAGACGCGCCGAACCCGGGGCGGTGGACCATGACGTAGCGCAGGCCGAGGGTCTGCAGCGCGGCGTCGGTGGCCGCGCACCGGCGCATGGGGGAGCCCATGGCGCCGTGGAAGTACAGGACCGTGGCCGCGTCACGGGAGCGGCTCCCCCACTCGGCGTAGCCGAGGCGGCGTCCGTCACGCAGGGTGACGGCGTCGGTGAGCCGGTGGATGGTGGTCATGGCCCTGGGACGGCGACGCCCGGATCGTAGTCTTCCAGACGGCGTGCTCGCATCCCTGGGATCCAGCATCTCCTCGTTCGCGAACGCGGTCGGGGATTTCTTCGACAGCCTCTCCCAGATCGGGCTGGGGTCGCTGCTCCTCGGCCTGCTCGCGTTCGTCGTCTACCTGAGCATCCGCTCGTTCGCCTTCTACAACGTCCTGCGCGCGGCGTATCCCACGGAGACCATCCAGTTCAAGCGCATCTGGGGCGCGTACATCGCGGCGTACGGGTTCAACAACGTCGTCCCCGCGCGCGGCGGCGACGTCATCAAGCTGTTCCTCGTCAAGTCGTCGGTGCCGAACTCGACGTACCCGGCCGTCGGCGCGTCGTTCGTCCCGGAGATGGTCTTCGACCTCACGATGGGGTGCCTCATCCTGCTCTTCGCGTTCACGCAGGGCGTGTTCCCCAAGCCGCCGGACTTCGCCGACCTCGATGCGTTCGACCTCTCGTTCTTCGCCGGGCACCCGCGGTTCACCCTGTTCCTGCTCACGGCGATCGCGGTGGGGTCCCTCGTGGCGTTCGCGCTGCTGAGCGACCGCGCGCGCCGGTTCTGGTCCCGCGTCCGCCAGGGCCTCACGATCCTGCGCGACCGCCGGCGGTTCCTCCGCCAGGTCTACGCGGTGCAGTTCGTCGCGTGGTGCTTCCGCTTCACCGCCTTCTGGTTCCTCCTCGAGGCGTTCAACGTCGGCGGGTCGGTGAAGAACGTGCTGCTGGTGCTGGGGGTCAACGCGGTGGCGGCGAGCGTGCCGTTCACCCCGGGCGGGGCCGGTGTGCAGCAGGCGCTCCTCGTCAAGGTGTTCGCGGGGACGACGACGTCGGCGACCGTCGCGGCGTACTCCGTCGGCCAGCAGATCGCGATCGGGGCCACGGCGCTGTTCGTCGGCTTCCTGGCGCTCGTCTTCATCTTCCGGTTCCGCTCGTTCCGCGAGGTGCGCGAGCAGGGGAAGGCCGACCGTGCGGCCGCGGCGGGGGGACCAGGCGGCGGGCCTACACCGGACGGCGCGCGCTGAACCCCGCCCGGCCGCGCGGGAACCTGTGACCCGGCCCGTGGCCGCGCAGGGTGCGGCTCCCCGCCGGCCCGCGATCCCCAGCGGTCGCGAAGCCGCCCCGCGCTACCTGTGTCTCCCCGACGGTCGGACGGGCCCCGCTCCCGTCACACCGGGGGCACCGGTGGAACCGGTGTGACCCGGTGGGACCAGTGGGACCGGCGGACGGAAGCAGCGTCCGGCGTCCCCGTTCATCGCCAGTTCCGTTGAGCCATGCGAGCTTCTGCGCGCCAAGACTCCCGAGTATCGGGGATGACACTGGGAGATGAGCGTCCTGTGACCAGTCAGCGCAGCCCCTCGCGCGCCTCGCGCACGAGGGTGACGGCCTCGGGGAACACCGTGGCCATGACCGCGCGGATCTGGTGCGCCTGGGCGTCCGCGTCGCCCTGCAGGTTCACGCGGTTGATCGCCGCGACGGTCATGTCGACCGCGAGCTTGATCGCGTTGTCCGCCCAGGCCAGCTTCTGCTGGCCCTGCATCTGCTCGGCGAGCTCCGCCATGCGCTTCTGCAGCTCGTCCGGGTCACCGAAGAGTCCTCCGAAACCTTCCATGTCTGAAGCGTAGCGAGCCGCGACGCTCGGCTCGCCCCGTACGCTCACCTCATGGCCACGATCGAGGGCGCCGGCGTCGAGCTGGCGTATGCGGTGCGCGGCGACGGCGCGCCCGTGCTGCTGCTCCACGACATGGCGTCGAATGCGGCGGCCGTCGCGCCGCTGCGCTCGGCGCTCGCGGCGACGGGCGCCCGGGTGGTCGCCTACGACCGGCGCGGCTACGGCGGCAGCGGCGCGCCGGAGGTGTACACCGCGACCACGATCCACGAGCAGGCCGAGGACGCGGCGGCGATCCTGCGCGGCGTCGCGCGCGAGCCGGCGCTGGTGGTCGGGTTGGGGTTCGGCGCGCTCATCGCCCTCGACGTCCTCGTGCGCCACGCGCCGCTGGTCCGCGCCGCCGTCCTCGTCGACCCGCCGGCGTTCGCGTTTGTCCCTGAGGCCAACGAGCCGCTGGCCGCTGAGCGGCTTGCGCTGGAGGAGACGCTGCGGGCCGGCGGCCCGGCCGCGGCGGTCGCCGCGTGGGGCGGCGCCGACCCCGCCGATGCGCAGGCGTTCCTCGCCGACTACGCCGGCCGCGCCAGCTGGTCGCCGTCGCGCAGCGACCTGCGGGGGATCGGCGTCCCCGTCCGCGTGGTGACGACGCCCGGCGCCCCCGCGCACGTCGCGCTGGCCGCGCAGGCGGTGCTGCGCCACCTCGGCGCCGGCGCGCCGGCGGACGGCGTCCTGGCGGCTTGCGCCGATTTGTAGGCTGGGTCCATGGATCCCGCGGTGCGCGACAACCCCGACGAGATCCACGCCGGAACCGACGTCGTCGAGGTCGTGGGCCGCTGCCCGAGCAGGGCGCTGCGCATCGAGCGTCAGCCGCCGCGGTCGTGAAAGTAGAAGTCCGGGAGCGCCGTGCGCGCGACCTGGGCGGTGAGCTGGTGCGCCAACTCGGAATCTCCGGTCCGCGCGGCGAGGTCGTCGAGCGTGACGATGCCGATGAGCATGCCCTCGGTGAGGACCGGCAGCCGCCGGATGCCGTGTTCGATCATGAGCTCCGCGGCGGCCTGGACGTCGTCGGCGGGCCCCACGGCGATCACCGGCGCCGACGCGTGTTCGCGCACCGCCTCGGAGGGATTCCGGCCGCCCGCGAGCACGCTCACCGTCAGGTCGCGGTCGGTGACGAGCCCGGCGACGGTCTCGCCGTCGTCGTCGACGAGCACCACGGAGCCGACGCCCCGTTCCCGCATGAGCTCGGCGACATCGCGCACGGGCGCGGCCGCGGACGCGGTCACCACGGAGCGGGTCATGGCCTCCCGGATCTCCATGCGACGGACCATACGCCTTCCCCCGGGCCCGCGGGCGCGGGTCACCTCGCATAGACTGCGCGGCGCATGGCCGCCTCGCCCGGACCCTCGATGCTCGCCTGGAGGCATCGCTTCGAGCTGCTCATCCGCCTGGCTTCGCCCGGGCTGGACCTGCTGCTGTCCGCGGGCGATCGCGTCTCCCGGCTCGGAGGCTCCGAGCCGCCCGTCTATCTTCCGCCCGCGCCCGGTGGCGCGCTGCCCCCGCGCGGCGGCTCGAGCGCCGGCCGCACCACTCAGGACCCCAGCTGATGGCCCGGCTCACGCCCGACGAGATCGCCGCCGAAGCGGCGCAGCGGCCGCGCGCCGCGTACTTCGCCTTCGCCGCCGGGATCCTGTCGCTGCTCGGCGGGATCGGCTCGCTGCTCTTCAGCCAGTCGCTGCCGACCGACCCCGAGAAGGTCGTCGACCTGCTCGAGGCGATGCAGGCCCGTGTCGTGGAGAACACGGCACCGCCACGCAGCCTCAACGCGATCCAGGTCGAGTACCTCGGTGATCACCTCATCGGCTGGGTCGGCCCCACGTTCCTCACGTCGCTCGGCACGCTGCTGATGATCGTGCCGCTCACGCTCGTCTTCCGGGCCACGCGCGCACGCAAGGACAACCTGCGGCCGCTCGGCGGGATCATGCTCATGGTCGGCGCGATCACGTCGGCACTCGGGCTCTTCGGCTACGCCCTCGCCGTGGGAATCGACGCGCGGGACTTCACCGGCGCCAGCGCCGCGGACGCGCGGGAGGTGCTCACGGGCCAGGGCGCCACGGCGGCGCAGATCCTCGGGCTCGCCGGGCGCTTCGCGCTGGCCCTCGGGATCATCATCGTGGCGCTGAACGCCATGCGCTCCGGCCTGTTCACCCGGTTCGTCGGCGTGCTCGGGATCATCGTCGGCGCCGCGGTGATCATTCCCGTGCCGATCGACCAGATCAACCTGCTGCGCAGCACGTGGCTCGTCTTCGTCGGCCTGCTGCTGCTCGGGCGGATGCCCGGCGCGCACCGCGATCCGCCGGCGTGGGCGCGCGGCGAGATGATCCCGTGGCCCAGCCAGCAGGAGATGCGTGAGCGCCTCGAGGCCGAGCGCGCCATGGAGTCGGGTGCGAACGGCGGCGACGCGGCGGACGGCGAGCCGCAGAAGCGGTCGCGCAAGCGCCGGAAATAGCTTCGCTGCAACCCCCTCTCGCGATACCGTCCCGTATGGGTCGTGTTCGCGAGTTGAGAGGACAGTGCAATGCCTGGCGCCGGAACAGAGGAGGAGCTCGCACAGCGGCTCGAGGAGCTGTTGTCCGTCGAGCGGTTTGCGCCGCCGGCGGCGTTCACCGACCAGGCGCTGATCCCGGACGGCTCGGCGCATGCCGCGGCCGCCGCGGAGCCCGCCGCGTGGTGGGCCGAGCAGGCGAAGGCGCTGTCCTGGTTCCGTGAGCCGACGATCGTCCTCGACGACGAGGACCCGCCGTTCTACCGCTGGTTCGTCGACGGCACGATCAACGCGTCGCACGTGTGCGTGGACCGCCACGTCGAAGCCGGGCGCGGCGACCGGGTCGCCTTCCACTGGTACGGCGAGGAGGGCGAGAGCCGCGACATCACGTACGCGGACCTGCACCGCGACGTCCAGCGGATGGCGAACGCGCTGAAGGCCCGCGGGATCGGCCGCGGCGACGTCGTCGGGATCTTCCTGCCGATGATCCCCGAGGTGATCGTCGCGATGCTCGCCTGCGCGCGCATCGGCGCGCCGCACAACGTCGTCTTCGGCGGGTTCTCGGCGGAGTCGGTGCGCGAGCGCATGGAGTTCAGCGACGCGAAGGCGCTCATCACCGTCGACGCCGCCCGGCGCAAGGGCAAGACCGCGCCGGTGAAGGCGTCCGTCGACGAGGTGATGGGCGACCTGCCCGCGCTGGAATCGATCTTCGTCGTGCGGCACGGCGGGGGCGACACGCCGATGACCGACGGGCGCGACGTCTGGGTGCACGAGGCGATGGCGGCCGCGCCGGCGGAGTGCGCGCCCGAGGAACTGCCCGCCGAACACCCGCTGTTCATCCTCTACTCGAGCGGCTCGACGGCGAAGCCGAAGGGCATCCTGCACACCACCGGCGGGTACCTGACCGGCGTGGCGTGGACGCACAAGTACGTCTTCGACCTCAAGCCCGAGGAGGACGTGTGGTTCTGCTCGGCCGACGTCGGGTGGATCACCGGCCACTCGTACATCGTCTACGGCCCGCTCGCCAACGGCGTGACCTCCGTGATGTACGAAGGGGCCCCGGACTATCCGCACAAGGGCATCTGGTGGGAGCTGTGCGAGAAGAGCGGGGCGACGGTCTTCTACACCGCGCCCACCGCGATCCGCGCGTGCATGAAATGGGGCGCCGGACACCCCGCCGGGCACGATCTTTCGAAGCTGCGGCTGCTCGGGACGGTGGGCGAGCCGATCAATCCGAAGGCGTGGCTCTGGTACCACGAGGTGATCGGCGGCGGGCGCTGTCCGATCGTCGACACGTGGTGGCAGACCGAGACCGGCCACATCATGATCACGACGCTCCCTGGCGCGCAGGACACCAAGCCGGGGAAGGCGGGCACACCGCTGCCGGGCATCGACGCGGCGGTGGTCGACGAGGATGGCAACGAGGTCCCGCGCGGCTCGCAGGGGCTCCTCGTGCTCCGGCGCCCGTGGCCCGGGATGCTGCGCACGCTGTATCGCGACGACGACCGGTACATCGACACGTACTGGTCGCGGCTGGGTAAGGAGACGTACGTCGTCGGCGACGCGGCGAAGATGGATGACGAGGGCTACGTGTCGGTCATCGGGCGCATCGACGACGTGCTCAACGTGTCCGGCCACCGGATGTCGACCGCGGAGATCGAGTCGGCGATCGTGTCCCATGAGGTCGTCGCCGAGGCGGCGGTCATCGGCCAGGCCGACGAGGACACCGGCCAGTCCGTGGCCGCGTTCGTGATCCTCCAGGGCGACCTGGAGGGCGACGACGAGCTCGAGGCCGCGATCCGCGAACACGTCGCGCAGCGCATCGGCAAGCTCGCGCGGCCGAAGCGGATCATCTGGACCGAGGACCTGCCGAAGACCCGCTCCGGGAAGATCATGCGCCGGCTGCTGCGCGACATCGCCGAGGGCCGCGCGCTCGGCGACGTGACGACCCTCCGCGATCCGGGGGTCATGGAGGAGCTGCAGAAGCAGGTGGCGACGGAGCCGTAAGCCGCGCGCTCCCGCTCGGTGACGGGGTGCGGCGTCGCCCGGTTGAACTGACGCGACGAGGTCTGTCGCGCGATCGCGCTAGCGTTGCCGCGATGGGCTACGCATGCACGGTTCTGGCGGACTCGGTCTCACCCGCGGGTGCCCGCATCACGACCTTCGAAGTGACGTTCCCCCGGCTCGTCCTGGCCGAGTTCAACACCCACCGGGTCTTCTCCCGCAACTCCGCGAGTTCCCGCGCGATCCCGGTGGCCACGCAGCTGCACCGCGTCTTGGAGGCCCCGTACATCCCCGTGGAGTTCGGGACGAACCAGCCGGGCATGCAGGCGGGGCCGCACCTCGCCGGCGAGCGCCATGAGCGCGCGCGGCAGGAGTGGCTGGCGGCGCGTGACGCAGCGGTGGGCCACGTCATCGGCCTGATCTCCGAGCCGGGGACCGCGCCCGCCGGAGCGTCGACCGCCGAGTTGCGCGAGCTCGTCGAGCAGCTCCGCGCGAGGATCGCCGCCAAGGATGTCCCGGACGCCTGGCTGAACGTGCACAAGCAGCTCGCCAACCGCCTGCTCGAGCCGTTCATGTGGCACACGCTCATCGTGACCTCCACGGAGTGGGACAACTTCTTCCACCTGCGCGCGCACGCCGACGCGCAGCCGGAGATCCAGGAGATCGCCGAGCGGATGCGCGCGGGGTACGAGGCGTCGACGCCGCGCGAGGTCGCCGAGGGCGCGTGGCACCTCCCGCTCGTCGGCGAGTACGGCGGCGACCCGGCGGCTGACGCCGCGCTGAGCGGCGAGGAGCTGCTGAAGGTCGCCGTGGGCCGCTGCGCGCGCGTGAGCTACCTGACCCACGGGGGCGCCCGGGACCCGTCGGCGGACATCACGCTCCACGACCGGCTGCTCGAGAGTGCGCACCTGTCGCCGTTCGAGCACCCGGCCCGCCCGATGACCGAGGCCGAGCTCGCCGAGGGCGCGTGGTCGGGCAACTTCCGCGGCTGGCACCCGTACCGCAAGGACATCCCGCACGAGTGGGACGCCCTCGGCGCGGAACCGCTCGTTACTTCGGGCTGACCTCCAGGCTGCCGATCTCCACGGCGCTGCCGTGAAGTTCGATCTCGAAGATGCCCTCGAGGTTCGCGTCGAGGTTGAACACGGCGGGCTCGCCGGGGCCGACCGGCTTCTCGACGTCGTAGCCGTGGAGGTGGACCTCCTCGGGGGCGTCAGCCGTGACACGGATGCGGATCTCGTCGCCGCGCTGCACCTTGATCTCCTCGACGCCGCCGACGGGCTGGCCGCCCTGGACGGAGATGGTGAAGGTCTCCGGGCCGGTCGCCGTCGTCGGGGCCTGCGTCGTTGCGACGGCGGTGGCGGGGGTCGTGGTGGTCCGCTCGATGGCGGTCGCCGTGGTGGTGGTGGCCGACGTGGTCTCGTCGTCGGCGGGCCGCAGCGCGACGAACGCGAGAATGGCGGCGACGAAGCCGACGGCGACGATGGCGATGCGGTTGCCTGCGCTCATCCGGTCGAGGGTAGCGGGGGACCGTGCGGTCCCCCGCTGCGCCTGCGGGCGTCCTTATGCGCCCGTCGGATGGGCGCCGTGGCCCATGTGCACTCCCAGGCCGTCGAGCAGCCGGGGGATCTCCATCAGCGCGGCCACGCCGACGAGGACGTAGACGATGTCGGTCACGGTGCCGGTCCCGAAGATCTCGGTCACGACATTGGTGTCGAACAGGGCGATCATCGCCCAGTTCAGACCCCCGACGATGAGCAGGAGCACGAACAGCGGCTCCACGCGGCGAATCATGTCCATCACGTCTCTCCTTTGCTGACGCGACAGGTTGTTGCAAACGACACGAGAGATACGCCGGGCGGGACGGGTGGTTACACGTCCTTCCTCGCACCGGCGGCGTGGGGGTTGCCGGTGGCCTGGCCGGTGTCGCCGTCGGGGTTCTCGGGGGCGTCGTCGTCGCCGCTGCGGTCGGTCGCACCGCCGGGAGACGTCCCGGGCTGGTTCTCTTCGGGGTAACCCTGCCCGACATCCTTGCCGCGGGGGTCCTCGGTGTCCTCGTTGGGTGCGGGCTTCTTGCGTTCGTCCATGTTCTGGTCTCTACCCCGTCTCCTGCCCGTGTACGCCGTCCTGCTGGCGGTGGCGTCGCTGCTCGTCCTCCCGGCCGCGCCGACGTACGACCCGTGGGCGTGGCTCGTCTGGGGCCGGGAGCTGTGGTCGCTGGACCTGAGCACGGCGGAGGGGCCGGCGTTCAAGCCGCTCCCGGTGGCGGTGTGCGCGCTGCTCACGCCGCTGGGGGACGGGGCGCCGACGGCGTGGGTGGTCCTCGCGCGCGCGGGCGCGATCTCGTCGGTGGTGCTCGCGGGTGGGCTGGGCTGGCGACTGGCGGGGGGTGTGAGCCCCCGAGTGGCGGCGCTCCTGGCCGGCGCGGCGGTGGTCCTGACCGCGGGCTTCGTCCGCCTGTCGGCGGCGGGAAGCTCGGAGGGACTGCTGCTGGCCCTTGCGCTCGGCGCGCTCCTGGCGGTGCTCGACGCGCGCTGGCGCCTCGCGCTCGCCCTGCTCGCCGCGTGCTGTCTCCTGCGCGTGGAGGCGTGGCCGTTTGCCCTCGTCGCGGTGGCGCTGCGCTGGCGGGCGGCCCCGCCCCGCGAGCGCGGGGCTCTGACGGCGGGGGTCATCGCCGTCCCGGCACTCTGGTTCGGCCCCGAGTGGCTGGGCTCCGGCGACCCGATGCGCTCGGGCGCCCGGGCCCGTGTGCCGAACCCCGGCCAGCCCGCGCTGGCTGACCTGCCCGCCTGGGCGTCTGTGCGCGATGCCGCGCTCCTCGTCTTCTGGCCGGTGCTGCTCGGCCTCGTGGGCCTGCGCCGCGACCCGCGGGCGCTCGCCCCCGCCGCCATCGGGCTGGCGTGGGTCGCGCTCGTGGCCGTCATGGCGCAGGCCGGGTTCTCCGGGGAGGCGCGATACGCCCTGCCGGGGATCGCGCTGATCGCCGTCAGCGGGGCCGTGGGGATCGCGCGCCTGGGCCCTGCGGGTACGGCGCTGGCCGCAGCCTGCGTCGCGGTCGCGGTGGTGCCCCGCGCGGGCGGCCTGGTCCGAGACCACGAGGCGCTCGGCTACCAGGCGCGCATGCAGGCCGACCTCGGCGAGGCCATCGCGGCCGCCGGGGGGCCTGATGCTCTCGCCCGCTGCGGACGGCCGGTCACCGGGCCGTACCGAGGGACCCTCGTCGCCTGGCATCTCCGAGTCGAGAAACGGCGCGTGGGCTTCCCGCCGGAGCCCGGGCGGGTCGTCCTGGCGTCGGCGCTGACGCGCGGCGCGCCGGTGGAGCCCGCGATCGGGTCTCGGGCGGCGGCGGTCAGGGCGGGAACGTGGCGCATCGAGACGCACTGCCCTGGCCGGACCGCATGACTTAGGCAACCCGAATACACTGCCGCGCGCCGTGCGCCGCGCCGCCGTCCTCACCCTGCTCACCACCGCCCTGGCCGCCCCGATCTCCGGCTGCACGGGCGAGGAGGAGCCCGCCGACAAGGGCCGGGCCCCCATCCCGGCTGAGCCCAAGCGCGCGAGCGGGGAATCCGAGCGGCTCGGGCTCGATCGCATCGCCACCGGCTACGTGCGGCCGACCTGGGTCGGCGCCGCGCCCGGCGACGAGGCACTGTATATCGCCGAACAGACCGGGCGGTTCATACGGCGTGCAGGGAGCCACGACCAGGTCGTCGTAGACCTGAGCAACGAGACGAAGGTCGGCGGAGAGCAGGGGCTCCTCGGCGTGGCGTTCGCCCCCGACTTCGCCCGCAGCGGACGCGTCGTCCTGCACCACTCCGATCGTGGGGGAAACACCCGGATCATCGAGCTCCGCGTGCGCGGCGGGCGCGCTGACCCTGCCGATGCCCGCGTCCTGCTCACCCAGGAGCAGCCCGAAGAGAACCACAACGGCGGCGGCATGGCCTTCGGGCCCGACGGGCGCCTCTACGTGGGCCTCGGCGACGGCGGCGGGGCCTTTGACCCCGAGAACAACGCCCAGGACCTCGACAGCCGCCTGGGCAAGATGCTCGCGGCCGACGTCGACGGGCCTGGCGAGCCGCGCTGGGAGACCGTCGCGGTCGGGCTGCGCAACCCATGGCGGTTCTCGTTCGACCCCGCGCTCGGTGAGCTGTGGATCGGCGACGTCGGCCAGGACGAGATCGAAGAGGTCAACCGGGTGTACCCCGAGCCCGACGAGCCGCCGAAGAATCTCGGCTGGCCGGCGCGGGAGGGTGCCAGCGTGCTCGACGAGAACCGGCTCGTCGCCGGAGGCGACCTCATCGGGCCGGTCGCTGAGTACACCCACAGCGAGGGCGGGTGCTCGGTCGTCGGAGGCGTCGTCTACCGGGGCACCGCGATCCGCGCGCTCCGCGAGCGCTACGTGTACGGGGACTTCTGCTCAGGCGCGCTGTGGACCCTGCGGCCCCGGCCCGCCGGGGAGGTTGACCAGGTTCAGCGTGAGACCGCGCAGGTGCCGCAGCTCACGCACATCGGCACGGACGCCCGTGGGGAACTCGTCTTCGCGGCGGGCAGCGGCGAGCTGTACCGCGCCGTGCGGATCGGTTAGAGCAGGCCTGAGAGCGACCCTGCTGCATCGCTGGCGAGGTCGAACAGCGGCTGCGGGTACACGCCGATCGCCAGGATCAGCAGGCCGAACACCCCGCCGACGAGGAGGACCTCCCACGGGGCGCGCGCGTCGTCGGCCTCCGGGCTGCCGCCGGCCAGGACGGGCGGGCCCGGCGCGATGCCGGCGGGCTTCGTCTCGCCGGGCTCCGGGCTCGAGGTCATCCACATCGTCGCGACGACCTTCAGGTAGTACCCGAGGGAGATCATCGAGCCGATGACGATCATGACGCCGAGCCATGTGTAGTCGCCCTCGACCGAAGCCTGGATGAGCGCGAACTTGCCGATGAAGCCGGCGGTGAGCGGGAAGCCGGCCAGGCCGAGCATCGCCAGCGTGAGCGGCCACGCCAGCAGCGGGCGCTCGATGCCGAGGCCGCGCAGCGTGCCGATGTCGTCACCGTCGGGGCGCTGGGCCTGACGGGCGACGATCACCGCGAACGCGGCGAGGTTCATCACCGTATAGGCGGCGAGGTAGAAGACCGCGGCCTCGACACCTGCCTGGGAGGCGACGACGACACCCGCGAGCAGGTAGCCGGCCTGCGCCACGCCCGAGTAGGCGAGCATGCGCTTGAGCGAGCTCTGGCCGAGGGCGCCGACGTTGCCGACGATGATGGTGACGGCCGCGAGGATCGCTATCGCGGGCTGCCACACGTCGCTGACGCCGATGAGCGCGACGTCGAAGAGGCGGAGCGTGATCCCGATCGCCGCCGCCTTCGTCGCGACCGCCATGAAGGCGGTCACCGGGGTGGGGGCGCCCTCGTAGACGTCGGGCGTCCACTGGTGGAACGGGGCGACCGACGCCTTGAACGCCAGGCCGATGACGGCCAGGCCGACGCCGGTGAGCAGCAGCGCGCTGTCGGAGATGCCCGCATCGGCGATCGCCGCAGCGATCTCGGTGAAGTTCGTCGAGGCGGCCGCGCCGTAGATGAACGCGGAGCCGAAGAGGAGCGTGGCCGAGCCGACCGAGCCGATGATGAGGTACTTCAGGCCGGCTTCCAGGGCGCCCTCGCGGCGCATCTCCGTCGCGCACAGCACGTACAGCGGGATGGAGAGCAGCTCGAGGCCCAGGAAGAGGGTCACGAGGTCCGTGGCGCCCACGAGGACGACCATGCCCGCCAGTGAGGCGAGCAGCAGGGAGTAGAACTCGCCGTGCGCGGACTCGCGGGGCGCGACGTGGCGCCAGGACAGCAGGACGGTGGCGACGCCCGCGATGCAGAAGAGGCCTGTGAGCGCGAGCGTGAGGTCGTCCAGGCGCATGGCGCCGCGGATGAGGTCGATCTGGTTGCCGTCGACCCACTGCCAGATCGTCAGGCCGAGGGCGGCGCCGATCGCCGCGAGGGAGACGAACGGCACGAGGTGCTCGCGCACCGGCCGCGCGCGGAAGAGGCCGAGCAGGAGCACGATGACCGAGCCGCCGATGAGCGCGATGAGCGGCGAGAGGCCGGCCCAGTCGATCTCCGGGCCCTCGATCTTGGCCTGCGCGAGGAGCGTGGTCACGGGGTCACCTCATTCCCGGCGGCGGCCGGATCGACCGGCTGGCCCGTGGTGGGGTCGACGGCGATCGCGCCCGGCGTGGACGGGTCGGTCTGCTGGCCGGTCTGCGGGTCGACGTAGATCGGCTCGGTCGCGCCGCCGCCTGCCGCCGGATCGACGGGCTGGCCGGTCGTGGGATCGACCGGCGGGGCCGCCTCGGTGGTCTCCTCGGCGGCCGCCTCGGCCTCTTCCTCGGCCAGGCCGTAGTTCCCGGTCGGCTCACCGAGGATCGCCCGGGCGGGCGCGATCACCGCGGCCGTCGCCTTCTCTCCGCGCTCGAGCGCGAGCTGCGGGTACAGGCCGAAGGCGATGATCAGCAGGACGACCGGCACGAGGATGACGCCGTCGGCGACCCCCAGATCCCGCGAGTCCACGTCCGCTCCGACCCGGTTGTGCATCGCGCGGATGAACAGCCGCAGCGCGTACACGGACGCCAGCACCACACCGATGCTCGCGATGATCGCGATGGCCATCTGCGT
Source organism: Solirubrobacteraceae bacterium (assembly GCA_051306365.1). GTDB lineage: Bacteria > Actinomycetota > Thermoleophilia > Solirubrobacterales > Solirubrobacteraceae > Svornostia. Next base: position 10,924 of record JBPPNC010000091.1, on the reverse strand, counting down.
CTTGAAGACGCCGAGCAGGATGAGGAACTCGCCGACGAAGTTCGACGACCCGGGCATCGCCAGCAGCGCGAACGTCGTGATGACGAAGAAGACGGCGAGCACCGGCGCCTTGAACGCGATGCCGCCCATGTCGCGGATGTCCTCCGAGCCGCCGGCCCGCGCGGCGAGCAGGGCGAGGATGAACATCGCGGGCAGTGTCACGAGCCCGTGGTTGACGGACTGGAGGATCGCGCCCTGCGCGCCCGTGCCCTCGATGGCGAAGATCCCGAGCGTGATGAAGCCGAGCTGGGCGATCGACGAGTACCCCAGGATCAGACGGGCGTTCGTCTGACTGAAGGCCATGACGCTGCCGTAGAGGATCGACACCAGCGCCAGGATGAGCATGAGCTCCTGGAAGTCCGCGGCGGCGTCCGGGAACAGCGGCAGCGAGATGCGCAGGAAGCCGTACGCGGCGACCTTGCTCAGCACGCCGCTGAACAGCGCCAGCGCGGGGAGCGGCATGGCGCTGTACCCGTCGGGCAGCCAGCCGTGCAGGGGCACCGCGGGCATCTTCACCAGGAACGCCGCGGCGAAGAACAGGAAGATCCACTTCTGCGAGCCCTCGGACAGGCCGGCGGCCTGGATCACGGAGAGGTCAAAGTCGACCGGGTTGCCGGTGCCCTCGGCCGCGAGCACGCCTGTCGCCACCGCGGCGGTGAGCATGAGCAGCGACCCGACGAGCGTGTAGATCACGAGCTTCGTGACCGCGGGCACGCGGTCCTTGCCGCCCCACCCGACGGTGATGAAGAAGAACGGCACGAGCATCAGGTCGAAGAAGACGACGAAGAGCGCGAGGTCCTGGGCCAGCAGGGCACCGAGGACGGCGGTCTCGCCGATCCCGAGCCACAGGAAGAACGTGCGGGCGTGCTCCCATTCCCTGAGGTTCGCCCACAGCGTCGCACCGAACCACAGCAGCGCCGTCAGCAGGATGAGGAACAGGTTCAGCCCGTCGATGCCGAGCTTGTAGTTGATGCCCAGCGCCTTGATCCATTCCTCGTCGGTGAGGTACTGGAGGCCGTCCTTGCCGGTGTCGAAGTCGACGACGTAGACGACGGCGTACGCGAGCGCGAGCAGCGACCCGAGGATCGCCACGCGGCCGGGCAGCCTGCCCGGCAGGAAGGCGCCGAGCAGCGCGAACGCGGCCGGCAGCCAGAGCATGATCGAGAGGTGGAGGGTCACGCGACGAGGAAGTAGAAGGTGACCGCGACGGTGCCGAGCGCGAAGGCCGCGGCGTAGTAGCGCAGGAAGCCGGTCTGCACGCCGCGGACGGCGGCGCCGGCGCTCTTGACCAGGCCGGTGGTGCCGCCCGTGAGCACGCCGTTGATGACGATGCGCTCGACCTGCTGGTCGCACACGCGGCCGACCCATGCGGCGGGGCGCACGATGATCGCGTCGATGAGCTCATCGAACCACCACTTGTGGAACGAGAGCGAGTACAGCGGGCGGAAGCGCTCGATGAGGGCGGCGGACGTCCCGGGTTTCTGCACCCACAGGCGGTGCGCCAGTGCGATGCCGGCCAGGCCGAGCGACGCGCCGATGACCATGCCCGCGATCGTGAGGCTGTCCGATGGGTGCAGGTCCTCGAAGTAGAACGACCCCTCGAAGGTCGGCTCGAGGAACGTGTCGACCCAGTGGGTGACGAACGGGATCTGCAGCACGCCCGCGATCGTGGCGAGGACCGCGAGGACCGCCATGGCGCCCTTCATCTCGGGCGCGCGCTCGGCGATGTGGTGCTCCGGGCCGGGGAAGCCGACGTGCGTGTCCTCGGGCTCGCCGTTGGCCGGGTTGACGTGCTCGCCGTGCGCCATGTGGCCGGCTTCGAGCTCCTGCGCCTCCTTGACGGGGTCGCCCCAGAACGCCCGGAAGATCAGCCGGAAGGTGTAGACGGCGGTCATGAACGCGGCGACATAGCCGATGACCGCGAGGGCGACGTGCCAGTCACCGCGTGCGGCGGTGTAGGCCAGGATCTCGTCCTTGCTGAAGAAGCCGGAGAACGGCGGGATGCCGGAGAGCGCCAGGCCGCCCACGATGAAGCAGCCGTACGTGAACGGCATGGACCGCCGGAAGCCGCCCATCTTGTCGAGGTTCTGGACGTTCGCCATCGCGGCGATGATCGAGCCGGCCGCCATGAACAGCAGCGCCTTGAAGAAGGCATGCGTCATGAGGTGGAACAGGCCCGCGACGTACGCGCCCGAGCACACGGCCATGACCATGTAGCCGATCTGCGACATCGTCGAGTAGGCGATGACCCGCTTGAGGTCGGTCTGCGTGAGCGCGATGGTCGCGGCGATGAAGAGCGTGGCGCAGCCGATGATCGCGCCGACGTTCGCCGCCGCCGGGGCCTGCTCGAACAGCGGCCACATGCGCGCGATGAGGTAGACGCCCGCGGTGACCATCGTGGCCGCGTGGATGAGGGAGGAGACCGGCGTGGGGCCCTCCATGGCGTCCGGGAGCCAGGTGTGCAGCGGGACCTGCGCGGACTTCGCGAACGCGCCGACGAGCAGCAGCAGGCAGCCCGCCACGAGGTCGCCGTCGTTCTCGGTGGCGAACGCCGCACCCTCCTCGATCTCCTTGAACGTCGTGAGGAAGTCGAGCGAGCCGGTGCCCTTGAAGATGAAGTACGTGCCGAGCACCAGGCCGACATCGCCGAGCACGTTGATGACGAACGCCTTGATGCCCGCGTTCGTCGCCGTCGTCCGGCGGTACCAGAACGAGATGAGCATGTACGACGCGGCACCGACGAACGCCCAGCCCACGATGAGGATGAGGAAGTTGCCCGCCAGGACCAGCACGAGCATCGAGAAGACGAAGAAGTTGAGGTACGCGAAGAAGCGCACGTAGCCCTCGTCGCTCGTCATGTACGCCACCGAGTAGAGGTGGATGAGCGCGGAGACGCCCGTCACGACGAGGGTCATGTACAGCGCCAGCGGGTCGATGAGCAGCGACAGCTGCGCGTCGACGCCGATCGTGGCCGCGTAGTCCCAGGCGACGCTCGTGGCGTGTTGCGCCTCGTGCGGCAGATCCTTGAGCTTGATCGCCGCGACGACCGCGCACGCGAACGCGGCGAACAGGAAGAACGTCCCGATGTACCCCGCCGTCTTGCCCTTCCACACGCGGAAGCCGACGCCGTTGATGACGGCGCCCGCGAGCGGCAGCAGCAGCGCGAGCCAGGTGAAGGTCTCGACCGTGCTCATCCGTTCAGCGCCTTCAGCTTGTCGACGTCGATCGGGAGCCTGCGGCGGTAGATCGCGACGATCAGGCCGAGGCCCACCGTCACCTCACACGCGGCGACGACCATCACGATGATCGCGAAGATCTGCCCGTCGCCGTTGCCGTGCATGCGGCTGAACGCGATGAGCGCGAGGTTCGCCGCGTTGAGCATGAGCTCCAGGCACAGCAGGACCACGAGTGGGTTGCGCCGGATCAGCACCCCGGAGAGGCCGATGCAGAAGATGATCGCCGAGACGGCGAGGTACCAGCCGATGTCCATCAGCCACGCCCCTCGGGCTCGTCGGCCACGCCGCTGCGGCCGCTGACGGACTCGGCCATGGTGCCCAGGCCCTCGGGCGCGAGCAGCTGGGCGACCGAGATCCGGCCCTGGATCTCGCCGTCGTCCACGCCGCCGCGGCGGCGCGCGAGCACGACCGCGCCGACCGCCGCGATGAGCAGGAGGAACGACGCGACCTCGAAGGCCAGCAGGAAGTCCGTGAGCAGGAGCTTGCCGATCTCGGCAGGGGAGCCGAAGCCGGGCTCAAACGGCGCGCCCTCCTCGCCGACCGCGCTCAGGCCCGAGCCGAGCGTCGCGATGAGCAGCTCGACCAGGAGCAGGCCGACCACGCCGAAGCTCAGCAGCCGCGCGGGCAGGCCACCGGACGGTGCCACCGGCTCCTGCGAGCCGCCGACGTACGCGACGACGAAGACGTAGAGCACCATGACCGCGCCCGCGTACACCACGACCTGCGCCGCGGCGACGAACTCCGCGCGCAGCAGCAGGAACAGCGCGGCCAGGCTCAACAGGTGGAACACCAGCGAGAGCACGCTGTAGAGCGGGTGCCGCAGCACGACGACGCCGATCGCTCCGGCGATCGCACCGAGTGCGGCGATGAAGAAGAAGACGGGGGCCATGACGGGGGACCGGGGTGCGGCCGGAGAACCTACTCGCCTTCGGCACGCAACGGCGTGCGCTCGAGCGGTTCGGCGAGCAGCATCTCCTTGGTGAAGATCAGGTCGGACCGGTGATAGTCCGACATCTCGAAGTCATGGCCCATCGTGATGGCGTCGAACGGGCACGCCACTTCGCAGTAGCCGCAGAAGATGCAGCGGCTGAGGTTGATCTCGTACACCGCGGCGTAGCGCTCGCCCGCGCTCACGCGGTGCTCGGGCGTGTTCTCCGCCGCGACGACGCGGATGCAGTCGGCCGGGCACGCGGCGGCGCACAGCGAGCAGCCGACGCACTTCTCCAGCCCGGTGTCCTCGAAGCGGTGCAGGCGGTGCCGGCCCCGGAAGCGCGGGTACACCGCGACCTTCTCCTCCGGGTACTGGATCGTCGTGGGCCCCTCGGGGATGCGGGCCATCGTGGTCTTCAGGCCGCGCAGGGTCTCGCCGAAGGCGCGGTATACGCCGCCGATGCCACCGGGCTGCGGGCCGCGGAGGACTTCGACGACGTCGGGACCAGGGTCGTACGTCACCAGACCACCACCAGGATTGCCGTGACAAGAGTGTTCAGCGTGGCCAGCGGCAGGAGGATCTTCCAGCCGAAGCTCATGAGCTGGTCGTAGCGCAGGCGCGGGAGCGTCGCGCGGATCCAGATCCAGAAGAACGAGAGCAGCCCGATCTTCGCGATGACCACGATGGGGTCGACCCACGTCGGCGGGTCGATGCCGAAGGGCAGCAGCCAGCCGCCGAGGAAGAGCGTCGACGTGATGGCCGAGAGCACCACGATGTTGAGGTACTCCGCCATGTAGTACGTGGCGAAGCCGCCGCCGCCGTACTCGGTGTTGTAGCCGCCGACGAGCTCGGCGTCCGCCTCGGGGAGGTCGAATGGCGCGCGGTTGGTCTCCGCGAACGCGGCGGTGAGGAAGACGAGGAAGCCGACGAACTGCGGGATGAAGTACCAGACGCCGTCGGCCGCCTGGGCCTCGACGATCTCTGTGAGCGACAGCGAGCCGGCCATCATCACGACGCCGACGACCGCCAAGCCGCCCGCGACCTCGTACGAGATGAGCTGCGCGGCAGCGCGCATCGCGCCGAGGAACGAGAACTTCGAACCGGACGCCCACCCGCCGAGCACGAGGCCGTAGAAGGCGACGGCGCCGAACGCGAACGCGTAGAGGATGCCGATGTTCACGTCGATGCCGTACAGGCCGACGGGCTCGCCGAAGATGTCGACGACGTTGCCGAACGGCACGATCGCCAGCGTGGCGGCGGCCGTCACGACCGAGATGATCGGGGCGAGGACGTAGAGGAAGCCGATCGACGTGTTCGGCCGGAACTCCTCCTTCCACAGCAGCTTGCCGATGTCGGCGAGCGGCTGCATCGCGCCGAACGGGCCGACGCGATTCGGGCCGTACCGGTTCTGGAAGCGGCCGAGGATCTTGCGCTCGGCGAGCAGCACGATCGGGACGATCTGCAGGCCCACCGCGAAGATGACCAGGGCCTTCAGGATCTGGATCCAGGCGGGCTCGTAGAAGCCGACCTCGGCGAGCACGGTCGTCATGCCTTCGTGACCTCCGCCAGCGGATCCGTGATCGCCGCAGCGGGTGCGGCCTCGATGCCCTCCTCGAGGAACACGCTGCCTTCGGGCGTGCCGGTGCGCAGGTGCGCGATCGCGGGCACGCCGCCGACGAGCACACGCTCGCCGTGGCCGATGCCCAGCCGCTCGGCGTCCGCGGGGGCCAGCTCCGCGCGCTGCTTGGGCGCGAGGAACTTCAGCGCGGGCGAGGCCTCGACCTCGGGCGCGACCCACACGCTGCGGAACGTGCCGACGCGCAGCTTGCCGTTCGGCGACGCGGCGGCGGCGGGCGCCTCCAGGGCGATCGGTGCCGCGTCACCGGCCGGCCAGGCCGACGCGGCCGCGGTGACGGGCCAGCGCACGCCGGTGCCGCCGATGGCGTCGAGCGTGATGCCCGCGTAGAACGGCACGGCTGCGGTGATCTGGCCGAAGACCATGGGCGCGGTGAGCGCCTGCTGGTCGAGCCCCACACGGCGGCTGAGCTCGGCGAGCACCTGCCACTCGGCGCGCGAGTCCCCCGGATGCCCGATCGCCTGGCGCATGCGCTGCAGGCGCCCGTCGGTGTGCGTGAGCGTGCCCTCCTTCGAGGCGGGCGGCTCGGTGGGGAAGATGACCGTGGCGTACTCGGCGACGCCCTCGGTGAGGAACGCGCTGTGTGCGATGACGGTCGACGCGCGGTCCAGCGCCTGCTCCCACGTCGCGCGGTCCGGCAGGTCGCGCAGCGGGTCGATGTGCAGCAGGTAGAGCGCGGGCAGCTCGCCGGCGGCCGCCGCGGCGGCGATGCCGGGGGTGTCGAGCCCGTCGTCGGCTGCGGTGAGGCCCGGGCCGATGCCCGGCAGCACGCCGACCTCGCGCAGGCCGCGCGAGTTTGCGCCGGCGGGAACCTCGAGGAGGCCCGCGCCCGCGTGCGGCGTGGGGTTCAGGCGGCTGGCGACCTTCAGCAGCGCCCGGGCGGCATGCGCCCCGCGTTCGCCGTGGGTCAAGCGCTCGCCCCAGACGATGACGATGTCCTCGCCCGCCCCGCGCAGCAGGTCGGCGAGGGCGCGGACAGCGTCCTCGCCGGCACCCGCTGCAGCGGCCAGTGCGGCCACCTCGCCACCGGCCAGCGCGGCGTCGAGTGCGGCGACGAACGCTTCGCCCGCACCCGGGGCGAAGCGCGCGGTCGCGGCGGCGTTCGCGTCCAGCGCCGAGGGACGGCTCGTGGCGACGGCGAGTTTCAGCCCGTTGCGCCGCACGCCCTTGCGCACGCGCAGGTCCAGGATCGGCATGTCGTCGACGAGCTCGGTGTCGAGCACGAGGACGGCGTGGGCGAATTCGACGTCGGGGACGGTCGCCTGCGTGGCGGGTGCGCTCAGCGCGGCGTGCAGGCCGAGCGGCAGGGTGCCGCTCGCGCGGGAGTCGATGTGCGGCGAGCCGAGCGCGTCGCGGACGATGCGCTGCAGGAGGAAGCCCTCCTCGTTCGTCGTCGAGCCGCCGGCGATCGCGCCGACGCCGCCCTTCGCGCGGCCCAGCGCCTTCGCGGCCTCGTCCAGCGCGCGCTCCCAGCTGACCTCACGCAGCACGCCGCCGTCGCGCACCATCGGCGCGGTGATCCGCTCGTCGACGTGCATCGCCTGGTACCCGAACCGGCCGCGGTCGCACAGCCAGCCGTCGTCGACCTCGCTGTGGTCGCGGGCCAGCACGCGCAGGACGCGGTCGTCGCGCACGGTGTACGACACGTTGCACTGCCCGGGGCAGAGGTTGCAGACCGAGCCCGACTGCTCGATGTCCCACGGCCGCGCGCGAAAGCGGTAGGGCTGCGACGTCAGCGCGCCCACCGGGCACAGCTCGATGATGTTGCCGCTGAACGGGGCGACGTACGGGTGGCCGTCGAAGGTCGCCACGAAGCTCTCGGCGCCGCGCTCCTGCAGGACGAGCTGGTAGTCCTCGCTGACCTCCTGACTGAAGCGCACGCAGCGGTAGCAGAGGATGCAGCGCTCGCGGTCGATCGCGATGAGCGGGGAGAGCGCGAGCGGCTTCTCGAAGTGGCGCTTGGGCTCGACCATCCTCGAGCGGCCACGGCCCCAGCCGTAGCTGATGTCCTGCAGCGGACACTCGCCGCCCCTGTCGCAGACCGGGCAGTCCAGCGGGTGGTTGACGAGCAGGAACTCGACGACGGAGTTCTGCGCCTCGCGGACCTTGTCGGTCTGCGTATGGACGACCATGCCGTCCTTGACCGGGGTCGCGCAGCCCGCCTGGAGCTTCGGAATGCCCTCGATCTCGACCAGGCACATACGGCAGGCGCCGACCGGCGCGCCGAGCTTCGGCTCGTAACAGAAGACGGGGATCTCGACGTCGCCGCACTTGGCGGCGTCGACGAGCATCGCGCCCTCGTGGGCCTCGACCTCCCGGCCGTCGATCGAGAAGGTGATGGTCTTGCGGTCAGGGCGCGGCATCAGGCGACGGCGGCTTCCTCGGGGTAGGGATTCCGCGTGCGCGCCAGCTCGATGTGATCCTCGAACTCCTCGCGGAACTTCTTCACCATCGAGCTCAGCGGCATCGCCATCGCGTCGCCGAGCACGCACAGGCAGTTGCCCATGATCTGGTCCTGGACCGACGAGAGGATGTCGAGGTCCATCGGGGTCGCCACGCCCTCATCGATGCGCTGGAGCATCTTCACGGTCCAGTTCGTCCCCTCGCGGCAGGGCGAGCACTTGCCGCAGGACTCGTGCTTGTAGAACTTCGCGAGCTTCAGGGCGACGTCGACGACCTTGTGCGAATCGTCGACCACGATGATCGCGCCGGACCCGAGCATCGAGCCGGCCTTCGCCATCGTGTCGAAGTCGTAGGAGAGGTCGAGATCCTCGGGCAGCAGGACCGGCGACGACGACCCGCCCGGGAACCAGAACTTGATCTTCGTGCCGTCGGGCGTGCCGCCCGCGAGGCCCTCGATGATGTCCCGGCTCTTCATGCCGAGCTCGATCTCGAAGTTGCCCGGGTTCCTGACGTTGCCCGAGACCGACACGAGCTTCGTGCCCGTCGACGTCTCGGTGCCGAGCTTCGCGTACTCCGCGCCGCCCATGTCGATGATCACCGGGGCGGTGGCGAGCGTCTCGACGTTGTTGATGAGCGTCGGGCCCTGGTACAGGCCCTGGTTGGCGGGGAACGGCGGCTTCAGGCGCGGGTTGCCGCGCCGGCCCTCGAGCGAGTCGAGCAGGCCCGTCTCCTCGCCGCAGATGTACGCGCCGGCGCCGCGGTGGACCCAGAGATCCTGCGTGTGGCCGGAACCGAGGATGTTCTCGCCGACGAACCCGGCGGCCTTCGCCTCGGCCACGGCGGCCTCGAGGATCTCGGCCTGCTCGGCGTACTCGCCGCGGATGAAGATGAACGACTTCGTCGCCTGCGCCGCGTAGCCCGCGATGAGGATGCCCTCGATGAGCAGGTGCGGGTTCTTCTGCATGAGCTCGCGGTCCTTGAAGGTCCCCGGCTCGGACTCGTCGGCGTTGCAGACGACGTACTTGTCCATGGCGCCCTTGGGCAGGAACGACAGCTTCTTACCCATCTGGAAGCCCGCGCCGCCGCGGCCGCGCACGTTGCTCTGCAGCAGCTCCTCGGTGACGCCCTCCGGCGGCATCGTGAGCGCCTTCTTCAGGTTCTCGTAGCCGCCGCGCTTGACGTACACGTCGAGCGTGGCCAGGCCGGCCTCGTCGATGTCCTTGAAGAGGAGGTGGGTGCTCATCCGTTCGCCTCCGGGTCCACAGAGCGGCGCTTGTTCAGCTGCTTGTCCGGCAGGGGGTCCTCACCCTTGCGGATCTGGTCGACGAGCGTCGGCACCTCGTCGAGCGCGATCGGCCCGACGTACACGCCGTCGATCGACGCCATCGGCGCGATGTCGCACGCGCCCAGGCATTCGAACCCGCGCGCGTGGATGTCGTCGCCCTCGCGCAGCTCGCCCTTGACCGCGTCCAGCAGCTCGTCCGCGCCGTTCAGCGAGCAGCTGATGTTCGTGCACACGTAGACCCGGCACCGGCCGACGGGCTTGGTGTCGAGCATGTCGTAGAAGGACGCGACCGCGATGAGGTAGCCGGGCGTGACCTGCATGACGCACGCGACCTGCTCGATCGCCTCGGGCGAGCACCAGCCGTGCAGGCGCTGCCCCGCGGCCAGCGCGGGGATCGACGCGGACTTCGGGTCCGGGTAGCGCGTCATGAGGTCCTCGATCTCGGCGCGCAGCTCGGCCGGCACGGCCGTCGTCGCGGGATCGGGGATCGTGGCCGGGTCCTTCGTCAGGTCGACGGGGTCGTCCCAGCCGGGGACGCGGGACCCGCCGGCGTAGCGCGGGGGTTCGGTCTTGAACGCGGCGATGGCCTGTTCGCGCGGAGGCGCGGGCACGATCTCCGGCCGAATGCGAGCCTCTGGCGAAGGATTCGGCGTCATCGATCAATACCGCCCAGGACCGGGTCCAGCATCGCCAGCGTCGCGATGAGGTCGGCGATGTAGCTGCCGCGCGTCATCGGCGCCGTCGCCTGCAGGTTCACGAACGAGGGGTCACGCATGTGCACGCGCGCAGGCTTGCCCGACCCGTCGGCGCGCACGAAGCAGCCCAGCTCACCGCGGGGCGACTCGACCGGGAAGTAGTGCTCGCCCGGCGGTACGCGGAAGCCCTCGGTGACGAGCTTGAAGTGGTGGATGAGCGCCTCCATCGAGGTGCCCAGCTCGTGGCGCGGCGGCAGCGCGATCTTGCGGTCCTCGGTGATGAACGGCCCCTCGGGCAGCCCGTCGAGCGCCTGCTCGATGATCCGGACCGACTGCTCCATCTCGGCCATGCGGACGGCCATGCGGTCCCAGTTGTCACCCTCGGTGCCGACCGGGATCTTGAAGTCGAAGTCCTCGTACGAGCAATACGGATCGGCCTTGCGCAGGTCCCACGGGTTGCCCGCGGCGCGCAGCAGCGGCCCGGTGACGCCGAGGGCCAGCAGGTCCTCCTCGCTCAGCGGGCAGATCCCCTTCAGGCGCTGCAGGGCGATCTCGTTCTTGTAGAGCATGTCGCGGTACTGGCCGACGCGCTTTGGCTAGATCGCGAAGAACTAGCGCAGCTTCTCCTCGTAGCCGGCCGGGATGTCCTCGATGACGCGGCCGACCTGGAAGTAGCCCGTGTGCATGCGCTGGCCGGTG
>JBPPNC010000085.1:0-11486 GCA_051306365.1 Solirubrobacteraceae bacterium | reverse complement strand
GTGATCCGGCGCTTCTCCACGGTGCGGAATCCCACGCGAGGCTGACGCACTGCCAAACAACTGTTGAGGCACTCGGCCAGCTCTGTGCGATCTCGGCGAACGCCCCGGGACGTGTGTGACCGTGAGGTGGTGCTGATCGCCGTATTGCTGTTCACCGAGACGACAGTGCAGAAGCTCGCTGCTCACGCGATCACATCTGAGGAGGTTCGGCAGGTGAGTGACGGCGACCGCATCGTCATCCGCAACCCGCGTCCACGAGTGGCCGGATCTGTCCTGATGATCGGGCCGACCCACGGAGGCCGAATCCTGACCGTCGTGCTCACCCCGGACACGACCGATCGCGGCGCGTGGCATGTGCGGACGGCATGGGATGCGAGTGCCGCGCAGGTCAGCCGCTACCGCCGAGACCGATAGAGGAGCATGATGTAGGCATGCAGCCGGACGACGAGATCACGTCAGACGTCCTCGATCTGCTGTTGGACGAAGCGGAAACGCTCGACGCATCGCGCCCCGATGGGCGGACGCGCGTGCGGCTCTCGGTCGCGATTGATGCCGAGACGATGGGTGAGCTGGAACGCCGCGCGGCGGAAAGCGGCAGGGACCTGAGTGTTGTCGCCGCGGATGCGTTGCGAGCCGGCACGCGGTCGTGCTGACCCGTTCCCGATCACGCCCCGGGACGAGCCCCGCGTCGTTGTCGTGCAGGGTTCCCTGCCCACCGCGTTGACCGCACGAGCATGGGTCAGCACGCGGGAACCGTCGCCTCGCCTGGGTCGGGCCCGCGGTGTTCGAGGCTCGGTGGTTCGGACGCCACGGGTGCCCGAGGCTCGGGTCTCGAGCAGCTTCGGGGTCCTCGGCTGCCGCCGCCTATCCTCCGGACGACCCCGTTCGTGGCCGGAAGCAAGAAGGACTCCGAGAGCTGGCGCTCGAGCACCGCCGGGTGGTGACCTGGTCACGGAGGTCACGCCACAAGCACTACCCGCCGCCGCTGATGCTCGCCAACGACTCAGGATTGAGTGCCCCCCGCCGCTTCCCGCCCATCGGGGGGCACCTCACGGGCGCCCACGGTGTGCACTGCTACAGGTAGTCGTCCGGGAGGGAACTGCCCGGCATTGGCCCGGCAGGCCCAGTGAACGGCGCAGTCGGCGGGTCGGTGTCGTAGAAGCGGACGTTCAGCTTGGCGAGCGTTCGAAAGAATGGATCTGCGTCCACACGGGTCGCGGCGCCCTCGAGCCAACCCCGGACCGAGGCCTCGTACGCCAAGACCCAGTTAGGGCTCGACAAGGCGCTATCGGGTCCGATCGGTATGCCCGCGGTCTGCCCGTGAGAGCCAATCTGAAAGGCTCGATCTAGCTTGTCGCCTACCAGCGCGTTCTTTCCCTTCTTGCCGATGCTCGCCTTGGCTGCTGCCTTCCCGTGCAGTGCCCACGGAATCGAATGGGTGTAGATCGACGAATAGAACTGGTTGACATCCGTTCGAAGGACGAAGCGCTTGCCGCGCCAAGCCTGGCCCGCGCGCGAGGCGCTTGGCCGAGCTGGTACCTGGGACGCACAGCGCGCTCAGTCGAGCGAGTCACTGCCGTCCGTCAGAAATGGGTCGAGGTGGTTGTCGACAAAGGCTGCCGCAAGCGGCGCCGACGTGAACGTTGGCGGAAGTTCTCGCGGAAAGTAGCCGGATTCAATGAGTCGTGACGCTTGAAGCATCGCGCCACAAACTAAAGGAGAGAGGCGCCGGAGTCGCCTTGCGCCGGTACGGGCTCACGGTTCAGCGCGGCACGATGGGTAGGCCACAGCGGCCGCGCGCTTGGGCTGGCGTTGGGCCACGGTCGCTCATGTGCAGCCACTACGCGTAGGCCATCATCGATGACCGAGATGCTTCACACGCGTCCCGGCGCGGGTCAGCTCAACGACTTGGCGACGGTTCTCTGGCGGGTACTTGGGCATCTGCGTCCTCTCTGCGCCGAGGGGACTCCAGAAACGGACTCCATCAGTTCAGGGGTAGAACGCGGTCTCCGTCGACCCGAGCCCGCCTCAAGATCTCACTGAGCTGTTGCCGCTTCTTGTGGTGTAGGGGTGGCGGAGTTGGCAAGTTGGTAAGACCGCCAGCCGCCGTGGGCCGTGATGTCCGTCGTACCGTCTAGCGCGCCCGACTCGCAGATGAAGCCGGTCACCTCGGACTGGTCCACAAGCGTCACACGCCCGAGGCCGAGCGGCGCGCCGACGAGCACTAGCAGGTGTCCCAATGCCGCCGCTGGGATACCCCAGACCTCGCACTCGATCGCCGCGCCGTCGTCGTCAAGGGCTCGAGCGAGGGCCGGACGTTTCCCGTCGGGCAGCGCGAAGAAGCGGTAGTCAGGGGCAGTTGTCGTCGCGCGAACAAGGCGCCCACCCCGATCCGTCAGCTGGTAGTTGAGCGGCATCCCGCTCAGATGCGCACCCACCACCGCAAGCTGCACCAGCCCCGGCTCGCTCACGCCACCGTCCTCTCCACTCCACGACGCCGACGCAGTCAGCAACCGCCAGTCATGGAACGCCGGCGCCAGCAACGACACCCCAAACGGCAGCCCGTCGGTCCGCGCCACCCCCGGCACCGCCACCGCGCTCAGGTCCATCAGGTTCACGAAGTTCGTAAACCGCCCGAGCGACTCATTGACCCCGACCGGATCCGCCGCGACCTGGTCATGTGTGGGGTGCCCCGGCGTCGTCGGCAGCAGCAGTGCGTCGACCTCGTCCCACACCGGCTCCGCGGCCCGCCGCAGCTCCGCCAGCGAGTGCGCCGCCGCGAAGACATCGACGGCCGACAGGTCCCGCCCGCTCCGCACGATCCGCGCCACCGTCGGGTCCAGCCCCTCGGGCTCGCCATCGATGATCGCCAGCAGGTCCGCCGTCCGCTCGGCCACCCATGAGGCGTAGAGCAGCGGCGCCGCGTCGAGCATCGGCGACACGTCGAAGGGCACCAGCGTCCACTGCTCGGCCGCCCGTTCCAGAGTCGCCGTCCACGCCGCTTCAGCCTCGGGCTCCGTAAAGGACAGCTGCCCCTCCAGCGGCACGCCGAGTAACCCCCGCCGCGGCGACATCGGCACCTCGGCCTCACGCGACCACGGATCCAACGCGTCGTACGCGCCCGCCACGCCCAGCACCAGCGACGCATCCACCGCGCTGTGGGCAAAGATCGACACGCAATCCAGCGACGCGCACGCCGGCACCACGCCCCGCGTCGAGATCAGTCCCCGCGTCGGCTTGAGCCCCACCAGCGCATTGAACGCCGCCGGCACCCGGCCCGAGCCCGCGGTGTCCGTCCCCAAAGAGAACGCCACCAACCCCAGCGCCACGGCCAACGCCGAGCCCGACGACGACCCACCGCTCACGCGATCCGCGTCGAACACCGACCCATCCACCCCATACGGCGACCGTGTCCCCACGAGCCCCGTCGCGAACTGGTCCATGTTGGTCTTGCCCACCAGCAGCGCGCCGGCGTCGCGCAGCAGCCGCACCACCGTCGCGGTCTCAGAAGGCGTGTACGCGAACCCCGGGCACCCGGCCGTCGTCGGGATGCCCGCCACGTCCATGTTGTCCTTCACCGCGAACGGCACCCCGTACAGCGGCAGCGACGGATCCGCGGAGTCCAGCGCCGCCGCGCGCGCCAGCAGCTCCTCATCACACACCCGCGAGATCCACACCGGCGCATCCGCCGCGTCGGCCCGAGCGATCACCTCCCGCGCGACGTCCGACGGCGTGCGGCGTCCCGCCCGGTAGTCCTCCAGCAGCCCCTGCACCGTCAACGGCTCCGTCATGACCCCTCGCTTCCCGCCGGTGCCACCGTCGCCCACGCCTCGCGCTCGGCCGCGAACGCGGCCTCCCGCCCGGCCCGGAACTCGGCGATCGAGTCGGCGTTGTCCTGCAGAAACCCCTCGTGTTCGGCCATCGAGAAGGTGACCGGCTCCACCCGCGGCGCCCACTCGCCCTGCGCGCTCAGGCGGCGGAGCTCCTCCAGCTCGTCCTGCGACACCGGCTCGAACCGGATCTGGTCGAAGTGGTGCAGCAGCGCGCCCGACTCCACGCCCCAGATCGGTACCGTCCGGCCGACGAGCTGGTAGCCACCCGGGCCCTCCATCCCGTACACGCACATGAACGCGCCGCCGATGCCCACCGCATTCGGCGGGGTCCACGGCCGCGGCGGGGTGTACTTCGTCGTCACCAGGCGGTGGCGCGGGTCGACCGGCAGCGCGACCGGCGCGCCCAGGTAGACGTCGCCCAGCCCGAGCACCAGGTACGACGCGTCGAAGACGATCCGCCGCACGTCCTCCTCCGACGCCAGCCCGTTGATCCGCCGGATGAACTCGATGTTGTCCGGGCACCACGGCGCGTCGCGCCACACCGACGTCATGTACTTCTCCACCGCGAGCATCGCCTGCGCGTGGCGCCACGCCAGCGGCAGGTGCACGACCCGCGCGGCGATCGGCTGGTCCTCCGGCGCCGGCAGTTCGGCCTGCACGCGCTGGACCGCCCACAGCAGGGCGGCCGAGGTGATGAGGGCCGGGTCGAACTGCACGTGCAGGGATCGGACGCCGGGCGTCAGGTCGGTCACGCCCGGGATGCCCGCCTCCACCAGCGCGCCCTGAAGCACGTGCGCGCGCACGCGCGAGCGCAGGTCCAGCGCGTTCTCACCGAACTCGACGAGCAGTGCGCGTTCGCCGGCGCGACGGTAGGTCACCGGGCCGCCGGGCGCTTCCGCGCAAGCGCCGAGCACCGGATCGTCAGACGGCGTGCCGACCGCGAACGACGGCGTCACGTCCTCCAGCAGCACCGTGTCGCCGGGGCGCGCCTGGCCGAGCTTCCACAGGTCGTCGCGCACCACCTGGGCGAAGACGGCGAAGCCGCCGAGCGACGGACCGTCGGGGCCGACGATCACCGCGGTGTCGCCGCCGAGCATGATCGAGCCGACCCCGTAGGCCGAGTCCAGGACGTTGGAGGGATGCAGGCCCGCGTCGCCGCCGTCGGTGCGCGTGAACTCCGGGATCGGACCCTCCAGGCGGATGCCCGTGCGGTCGGAGTGGTGGTGCACCGTCCACTCGCCGGAGAGCAGCTCGTCGAGGGACTCCGGGGAGACGATGTCCGGCGCGCCCTGCGGACCGGTCACCACGCGCAGCTTCCAGAGGTTGCCGATCGGGGGGCGCTGCACCGAGCCGGGCTCGCCGACCTCGGCGCCGCCGATCGGCACCACCTCGCCCGCGATGAGCTTCCCGCCGCCGATCTTCCCCGGGGTGAACGACGCGCGCGAACCGAGGACGACCGGGTCGTCGATTCCGCCCGCCACCAGCACGTACGCGCGCATGCCGACCCCGCGGATGCCGCGCAGCCGCAGTTCGCCGCCCGCGGGGACATCCAGTGCCGTCCACTGCGCGACCGGGTTGCCGTTCAGCTCGACGACGAGCGGCGCGCCCGTCACCGCGACCCGCGCCCCGTCGGGGAACCGCAGCGTCGGCCCCTTCACCACGACCTCGAGCCCCGCCGCGCCCTCGGGGTTGCCCACGAGCCGGTTGCCGAGCCGGAACGACAGGTCGTCCATGGGGCCGGAAGGGGGCACGCCCTCCTCCCACAGGCCGAGCCGACCCGGCCAGTCCTGCACCGTCGTCAACGTGCCCGGGGTCAGCACCTCAATCGAAGGCGCGTCGGTCACGTGGCGGGCCAGATGATGAGGCGCACCGGCGTCGGGTTGTAGCCGTTGCACGGGTTGTTCAGCTGCGGGCAGTTGCTGATCATCACGACCGTGTCGCGGTCGGCTCGCAGCTGCACGTACTTGCCGGGCGCGCTGATGCCGTCCTCGAACGTCAGGCCGCCCTCGGGGGTCAGCGGGACGTTCATGAAGAAGTTGACGTTGTGCGTGAGGTCGCGCTTCTCCAGCTGGCGGGCGGGATCCCATTTCATCGCCTCGAGCAGGAACGTCTGGCGGCACGCGTGCATGTGGCGCGTGTGCTCGCCGTAGCGCACGACGTTGGACTCCTGCGAGCACGCGCCGCCCAGCGTGTCGTGGCGGCCGCAGGTGTCCTCGACGATGGTCACCAACGGCTGACCATCCAACGCCAGCAGCCGCGAGCCCGTCGTCAGGTAGGCATTGCCCTGCGCGCGCAGCGTGTCCACCGCGGAGTAGCGGTTGGCGTAGTCGTGCGCGTCGAAGAAGAGCGTGTCGACGGCCTGGTTGCCCTCCAGGTCGACGATGCGCAGGATCTCCCCGGCGCGCAGCAGGTGGGTCCAGCCGACGCCCGCGGGGACGTCGTCCACCAGCCGGGCGGCGCCCGCGTCGAGACCGATCGAAGAGGCTGTCGGGCTCACGCGAGCACCAGCTCCGACGCGGCGAACCCGCGCTGGTTCTCGTCGCACGCCACGCGCACGAAGTCATCCCGACCGGCAGCCTCGACCGGCTCCAGCCGCAGCCCCACCGCCCCCGGCCGCCACTCCGGCGATGGGTCCAGCGGGTGTGGCACGCTGCACAGCAGCACGAGCGTGTCGAGCTCGAAGCGCACCGTCACGTGATCCCCGGCCTCGGAGTTCGCCGGGACGAACGACAGCTCGCCCTCCGGCCCCACCGCGACCTTGCTGAAGAAGTTGATGTTCGCCACGAGGTCGCGGCGGTCCATGCCGTGCTTGGCCAGCTCGACGAGGAGCTGGTCGCGCGCACCGGGCTGCCACGCGTTGCGGTGTTCCTGGTAGGACGCGCGGCCCCACTTCGCGTCGACGATCGCCTGCGTGGTGTGGCCGGTGATCGTGTCATGCCAGCCGACGCTGTCCGACACCACCGAGGCCAGCACGCGTCCCATGTCGCTGTACAGCGCGACGCCCGACGCGATCCGCGAGACGTGCTGCGCCTTCAGCGTGTCGGGCATGCAGTAGCGCTCGCGCACATCATCAGCGCGGTAGAGCAGGCACGCGACGTTCGCGCCCCCTTCGATGTCGGTCAGGGTCAGCGCGGTGCCGCGCCTGCACACGCGCGACCACGTGGCCGCGGGCGGCAGCACCGCATCGAGGATCGGTTCGCTCACGGTCGACGCTCCAATCAGACGGTTCGGATCCGCGGATCGGCCCACGCCTGGGCGAGGTCCACGAAGAAGTTCACGAGCACGTACGCCGTGCCCAGCAGCAGGGTCGCGCCGGTGATCGCCGGGAAGTCCGAGTAGGCGATCGACTGGTCGATGTACAGGCCGATGCCCGGCCACGCGAAGATCCGCTCGACGACCACGACACCGCCGAGCATGAGGCCGACCTGCAGGCCGCTCATCGTCAGCGCCGGTCCCGACGCGTTGCGCAGCGCGTGCTTCAGGAGCACCGTCCTCTCGGTCAGCCCCTTCGACCGGGCCGTGCGCACGTAGTCCTCGCGCTCGACCTGGGTCAGCGACGTCGACAGCGTCCGCGCGATCGCCAGCGCGGGCAGCAGAGCCAGGGTCAGCGCAGGCAGGATCAGGTGCTTCAGCGCGTCGAGCGTCAGGTCGGGCGTGCCGTTGAGGATCGAGTCGACGATCAGCAGGTTCGTCGGCCCGTCCGGCACGATGAAGTTGTCGCCCACGCGGCCCGACGCCGGCAGCACGCCGAGCCACGAGTAGAAGACGACGATCAGCAGCAGCCCCGTCAGGAACGCGGGGATCGACGCGCCGCCGATCAGGAAGACCCGGATGACCCGGCCGGCGCGTCCTCCGCCGGCCAGGAGCAATCCGAGTCCCAGGCCCATCGCCGCCGCCAGCACGAACGCGCTGAACGCCAGCTCGAACGTCGCGGGAGCGAACTCCCGCAGGTCGGCCGTCACCTCGTTGCGGGTGCGCAGGGAGCTCTGGAGATCCCCCTGCGCGAGCCGCCCGAGGTACTGCGTGAACTGCGAGGGGAGCGGGTCGTCGTAGCCCAGCTCCGCCTTCTTGGCCTCGACGGCCTCCTGGCTCGCGTTGGCCCCCACCATCGCCCGTGCGGGGTCAGACGGGATCACCGTCTGCAGCACGAAGACGATGCACGCCAGGCCGAACAACACGGCCAGGAGGGCGCCGAGGCGCCTGAGGACCAACGCGCCCATCTCGCTACTCGCCCCGCTTCAGCGCCGCGAAGTCGACGAGCCAGGGGTAGGCCGGCGTGTTGGACAGGCCGGTCAGCGAGTCCTGCATGACGAACACGTTCTTCACATCCCCGAGGAGGAAGAACTGGTTGTCGTCGATGACCTCCTGCGCGATCTCCTTGTAGAGGGGGTCGGCCTTCTCCGGAGGCAGGCTGATCGCCTTGCCGAGGTTGGCGTCGATCTTCTCGTTCTTCGCGCCGAGGAAGTTCAGCCCGCCGGTCGAGGAGAACATGATGCTCGCCCACAGGTCCGGGTGCGCCCCGTCAGGCGTGTTGGTCATGATCGCCAGGTCCGGCGCCTTCTCGAGGTTCTCCGCCCAACCGTAGACCGTCGGCAGCTGGACCTCCTTGATCGTCACGTCGTAGCCGGCGGTCTTCAGCTGCGCCTGCAGCAGCTCGCCGACGCGGCGCTGCACACCGGACTCGTCGGCGGAGTAGGCGAGGGTGAGCTTCTTCGTCTTGGCCTTGTCGGCCGCGGCCTTCGCCTTCGCCGGGTCCGGCGTGTACGGGAGCTTGGGCTCGCCGGGCAGCAGGCCGGGCGGGTACACGCCGGTCGACTTCTCAGCGGTGTCCGAGTACCCCTGCTCGACGAGCTGGTTCGTGTCGATCGTCGACTGCAGGCCCGCGCGGACCTCGGGGTCGTTGAACGGCGCCTTGTTCGGGTTCACGTAGAGGATGAGTCGCAGGAGCGAGTCCTGCTTCTCGACCGTCACGCTGTCGGGCAGCGACTCAAGCTCGGACGCCGGGAAGCCATGGAGGATGACGTCGAGGTCGCCCTTCTCGAGCTTCAGGCGCTGCGTGCCCATATCAGGCGTGATCGAGAGGATCACTTCCTGGAAGTTCGCGGGCGTGCCCCAGTACTTGTCGTTCCTGGTCAGCGTGTACGCGCTGCCGCGCTTGAACGACGACAGCTTGTACGGGCCGGTGCCGTCGCCCTTCGTCTCCATGAACGTCTGGCCGAAGTCGTCGCCTGCGTTCGTCTCGATCGCCTCCGGGCCGATGACCTTCGGGCCCCAGCTCGACGCCATGTAGTGCAGGAACGGTGTGACCTTGTTCTTCAGCTCGATGACGAACGTCGTGTCGTTCTCGCACGTCATGGACTTGACGTCGGCGAGCATCCACGCGGGCGCCTGGTCGACGTCGATGCGCCGCTGGAACGCGGCCTTCACCGAGTCGCACGTCATCTTCGGGCCGGAGTGGAACGTCACGTCGTCGCGCAGCGTGAACGTGTAGGTCCTGCCGTCGTCGGAGACCGCGTACTTGGTGGAGAGGTTCGGCTCGATGTCGAGCGTGCCGGCCTTGTACTTCAGCAGGCCCTCGTACTGGCTGAGGATCACGCCGTTGCCCTCGATGTCGTAGAAGACGTCGGGGTCGGGCACGGACATGTCGGCCAGGTACGGGATGCGCAGCGTCTTGCTGTCCCCGGACGAGGTGGACGCGGAGTCATCCTTTTCAGCGGAGCCGCAGCCGGTGACGGCCAGGGCTCCCGCGGCGAGCACCGCGAGCAGCGTGGTGGTCCTGCGGGTCATCGAGTGGTCCTTTGATCGAGCCGGCGATTGATGGCGTCGCCGAGGAGGTTCGCCGCGAGCGCCAGGAGCGCCACGGCTGCGGCGGGAGCGATCGGCACCCAGGGGTGACCGAACAGGTACTGCAGGCCGCGCGCGCTCATGGCTCCCAGTTCAGGCGCGGGCGGAGGTGCACCGAGGCCGATGAACGACAGGCCGGCCAGCGAGAGGATGAGGTTTCCGACGTCGAGCGACATCGTCCCGATCCCGGGCGCCGCGGCGCCGGGCAGCAGGTGCTTGACGACGAGTCGCGTGCGGCTGACGCCCGCGAGCTTCGCGGCCTCGGTGTGCGGTCGCGCGGCGAGCGCGCGGACCTCGCCGCGCACGATCCGCGCGTACCACGGCCACCACACGATGCTCAGCGCGATGAGCGTGTTGCGCAGGCTCGGGCCCATCGCGGCGATGACGGCGATCGCCAGCACCGGTGCAGGCAGCGAGAGGAAGAGGTCCGTGACGCGCATCAGGACCATGTCGATCTTGCCGCCGAACGTCCCGGCGATCGCGCCGATGAGCCCGCCGATGACGGTGCCGAGCAGGATGACCCCGAGCGCCGCGAACCACGAGGTGCGGATGCCGATGAGGATGCGGCTGAAGACGTCGCGGCCGATCTCGTCGGTGCCGAACCAGGCGTCGGGGGACGGGGACGCCAGCGCGCCCACGGGGTTGACCTCCGTGGCGCCGTAGGGCGCCAGCACGGGGGCGACGAGGATGATGAGGCTGAGGATCGCCACCGGGATGAGCGCGTGCCAGACGGTGTCGCCCTTCAGCGCGCCGGGGCTGATCGCGGGGCGGCCGCGCCACATGCGGGCGACGAGTGTCGGCACTTCGCGGGCCGCGGGCGCGCCGGGGCCTTCGACGGGGAGGGCGCCCTCGGTCATCGTGGGCGGCTGCTCGGTGGTGGTGGTCACGCGGCCACCTCTCGGACCTCGGGGACCGCGGCGATGAGCTCGCGTGTGTACGGGTGAGCGGGTGCGGTGAAGAGCTGTTCGGTGGGCGCGCGCTCGACGATCTCGCCGCCCTGCATCACGACGACCTCGTCGGCGACCGCGCGCGCCGCGGCCAGGTCGTGGGTGACGAACAGCAGCGCGATGTCGAGCATCTCGCGCAGGTGGCAGAGCAGGTTCAGGACCTGCGCGGCGAGGGAGACGTCGAGCGCGGAGACCGGCTCGTCGCACGCCAGCAGCGCGGGGGGCACGGCGATGGCGCGGGCGATCGCGGCGCGCTGGCGCTGACCGCCGGAGAGCGCGCGCGGCACCGCGGTCTGCGCCTCGGCGGGCAGGCCGACGGCTTCCAGCGTCGCCGCCACACGCGCGCCGCGTTCGGACTGCGGCACGCCGAGCGCCATGAGCCGCTCCTCGATCTGCTTGCCGATCGGCATCCACGGGGTGAGCGACGCGCCGGCGTCCTGGAAGATCATCTGCGGCGGCGCGCCCGGACCGAGCGTGATGTCGCCGCGCGTGGGTTCGAGCAGCCCGACGACCATGCGCAGCAGCGTCGACTTGCCGGAGCCGGACTCGCCGACGATCGCGATCGAGCCCGCGTGCGGGACCTCGAGGTCCACCCCGCCGACGGCGGTGAACGGCTCAGGCCGCTTCGCGAAGGGGTACGGCTTGGGCCGTTCGAACTCGCGCACCGCGCCGCGCACGACGACGGCCGGTTCGGGCGGTACGCCGGGGACCATCCCGGGCGCCATCGCGGCGGTCGGGGCCTTCAGCAGGATCGGGTCGCGGCGGCCGGCGTGCGGGCCGCCCTCGGGCCAGCGCGTCAGCACGCCGGGGTGGCGGCACTCGTTGCGCCGCTCGGCGTTGACGTGGACGGCGAGCGGGCCGG
>JBPPNC010000218.1:0-2985 GCA_051306365.1 Solirubrobacteraceae bacterium | reverse complement strand
ATGGCGCCGACGGCTCGCCCATCACGGACGGTCAGCTTGCGGTAGGTCCCGGACGAGGCGTCGCTCACGACCGCCGAGGTGTCGCCGTCGGCCTCGCCGACGGTGACGAGGTCGATCCCGGCGACCTTGAGCTTCGCGCTGAGGATCGAGCCCCGGTACGCCGCAGAGCGGCCGAGCAGCGTGTCGGCGGCGACGCGGGCCTGCTCGAGGATCGGCGCGACGAGGCCGTAGACCATGCCCGCGTGCTCGGCGCATTCACCGACCGACCACACGCGCTCGTGGCTCGTACGCATGGAGTCGGCGACGACGATGCCGCGGTTCGTCGCCACGCCGAGGGTGTTGGCGAGGGTCTTCTCCGGCCGGATCCCGATCGACACGACCACGAGGTCGGCGTCGATCGTTGACCCGTCCTTGAACTCCAGCCCGCGCGCGCGGTCGCCGCCGGTGATGGCGTGGGTGGCGCTCTCCAGGCGGACCTTGATGTTGAGGTCCGCGAGGGCGGGCTCGAGCATGGCCGCGCTGACCGGGTCGAGCTGGCGCTCCATGAGCCGGTCGACGAGGTGGATGACCGTGACGTCGCAGCCCTGGGCGGCGATGCCCCGCGCGGCTTCCAGGCCCAGCAGGCCGCCGCCGATCACGGCGGCGTGCGTGGCGGTGGCTGCCGACTGGCGGATCGCCTCGCAGTCGGCCGGGTCACGGAAGGGATGGACGCCGGGAAGCCCGATGCCGGGGATCGGCGGGAGCAGCGGCTGCGAGCCGGTGGCCAAGACGAGCTTGTCGAACGTCAGCTCCTCGGCGCCGTCGAGCGTGAGTGTGCCCGCGTCGAGGTCGCCGCCCTCGACCCAGCGCCCCAGCAGGACATCGACGTCGTGGTCGGCGAACCACTCCTCGGGGCGCAGCGCGAGCGTGGCGGCGTCGCTGCCGTCGACGAGGATCTCCGAGAGGCGGATGCGGTCGTACGGCAGCGCGTCCTCGCCGCACACCAGAGTGATGGCGACATCGGGGTCGCGCTCACGCAGGGCCTCGGCCACGGCCTGCCCGGCGATCCCGCCTCCGACGATGACGATCCGATCTCGCTCGCTCATGAGGCCATGGTGGCTGCCGCCGGTTTCGTTTCCGCGGCAGTTGTGTTTCGGTCCGATGAACGCTCCGCGAGGATCCGCTCGACTTCGGGGGCGCAGCCGCCGCAGCCCGTCGCCGCGCGCGTGGCGGCGCCGACCTGGGCGACGGTGCGCAGGCCGCGGGCGGTGATCGCCGTGTCGATGTCCCCACGGGTGACGGCGTTGCACGCGCACACCCTGTCCGTCGCACACGGCGCGGGCTTCTCCACATGGCCCCCGGCCGGGTTGAGCAGGTGCTCGGGCACCGGGTCGCCGGTACGCAGGAGGTCGGTGAGTGTCGTCGCGTCGCCCGTGTCGCCGAGCAGGACGGCACCTGCCAGCCGGTCGCCGTCGAGGACGAGCTTGCGGTAGACGCCCGTGCGCGTGTCGCGGTGCACGATCTCGTCGTGGCCCGCGTCGAGGTCGGTGTCCGCCACGCCGCCCGCGTAGACGCCGACACCGCTGACCTTCAGCGTCGTGGCGGTGATCGCGCCGTGGAACGCCCCCGGGTCACCGGCGACCCGTGCGCCCGCGACCAGGGCCTGCTGCGCGAGCGGCGCCCACAGCCCGTAGACGGTGCCGCGGTGCTGCACGCACTCACCGGCGGCCCACACGCCGTCGGCGCTCGTGTGCAGCTCGTCGTCGACGACGATGCCGCGGTCGACCTCGATACCCGCCGCCTGCGCGAGACTCGTCTCCGGCCGGACGCCGACCGCGACGACCACGAGGTTCGCCGGGAGGGTGCGGCCGTCGCTGAGCTCGACGTGGTCGCGCGAGATCCGCGCGACGGAGACGCCGAGCTCGATGTGCAGGCCCTGTGACTCCAGTTCGCGACGCAGCATCTTCGCGCCGTCGTCGTCGAGCTGGCGGCCCATGAGGCGCGGCGCGAGCTCCACGACCGTGACGCGCACCCCGCGCGAGCGCAGGCCGGCCGCCGCTTCCAGGCCGAGCAGCCCGCCGCCGAGGACGACCGCCGCGGTGCCGGGCGCGGCCGCGGCGAGCGCGTCGGCGTCGCGCCAGGTGCGAAAGGCGCAGACGTGCGCGAGGTTCGCGCCCGGGATCGGCGGGACGAACGGGCGCGAGCCGGTGGCGAGCACGAGCGCGTCGTACGGGTGGTCGGTGCCGCTGGCGTCGGTGACCGTGCGCGCGGCGGTGTCGATCGAGGTGGCGGGCAGGCCGCCCCGCAGGTCCACGCCCCGGTCGGAGAACCAGGTCGGCGGGCGCAGCTCGAGCTCCCCGGACCCCGCATCACGCGCGAGGAGCTTGGACAGCAGCACCCGGTTGTAGGGCGGCAGCGCCTCCTCGCCGAGCATCGTCATGCGCCAGGTGTCGGCGGGGCGGCGGCGGAGTGCCTCCTCGACGACGGCCAGGCCGGCCATGCCGGTGCCGACCACGACGAGCCGGTGACGCCCGGGGCGCGTTTGCGTTCGTGAGGAACGCACACTCGCCCCGCGCACCGGCTCGAGCCGGATGGCGGCGGCCTTCAGCTCCGGCTGCTTCGACGTCGGGTCGACCGCGCCGAGCGTCGTCGCGTTCAGCGTCCCGGCTCCCGCCGCTGCGTGCAGTGCGCCCCAGTGAAACGGGGCGAAGCAGACACCCTGGGTGATGCCGTCCGTGACCTTCGCGCGGAGGACCACCGAGCCACGGCGCGAGACGACGCGCACGTCGTCGCCGTCCTTCACGCCCGCGGCTGTCGCGTCGTCCGGGTGCAGTTCGAGGAACGGCACGCCGGCTGCGGCGCGCAGCGACGGGGACTTCCCGGTGCGCGTCATCGTGTGCCACTGGTCCGCGATCCGGCCGGTGGTCAGCAGGAGCGGGTGGTCACCGTCGAGCGGGTCGGCCGGGTCGGTGTGGGGGGTGGGTGCGAACCGCGCCCGCCCCCCAC
>JBPPNC010000207.1:0-37214 GCA_051306365.1 Solirubrobacteraceae bacterium | reverse complement strand
CCGCCGGTCACGACGAGGTCGCGGATCTCGTGCCGATTCGTCAGCCCGCCGGTCGAGGCGCTGAAACCGAACAGCACCTTCTGCGGCACGGCGACGGGCTGGGACACCGTCGCCCCGTCGACCGTCGCGGTCACGGTGCCGCCGCTGATCGTCACCTTCACATGCCGCGTGGTGTCCTGCAGCGGCGAGGGCAGCGGCGCGGCGCCGAGCCAGCTCAGCGTCTGCCAGGCCCCCGCCTGCGCGCCCGGGCTGATGCCGACGAAGTTGCCGCTCGTCTGCGTGCCGTTCGGGAACGAGGACAGCGCGACGGCCGAACCGGGGATCCCGCCGAAGCCGAGCGATCCGCCGCCGCCGCCGAGTGACGTCGCGGTCGCGCCCTTCGAGGGATCGGCGAGGATCATCGCCAGGCCGTCCGCACCGGTGCCGCCGGCGACGGTTGCGTCGTACTCGATGGTCAGGCCGCCGCTCGTGTCGAGCTCCGTGTCGAAGAACGCGCTGCCCTTCTGGTCGGGCTGCGCGGGCGTGAGCTGGAGGGCGGAGCCCACGATCGTCGCGACCCCGTTGAGCTGCCAGCCGCCGGCCGCGGGGTTCGGGACGGTGCTCGACGGCGGCGGGGGCGGCTCGCTCGGCGCCTGCTGGAGCGCCAGGCGCAGCGTGCTGCCGCTGGACGGCGTCAGGACGAGGTCGCCGTCGACGGTGCCGCGCGTCAGCGTGAGCGTGGTCTCGCCGCCGGCTGCGACCGTGAAGGGGGCGCTCGGCCCGGCAGTCTGCGCCCAGCCCGCGCCGGGCAGGGCGACGGACTGGATCGTGCCGGATGCCGTGCCGGTGTTGGCCACCTTCACCACGACCTGGCTGTCGGTCTGCGACGCCTTCGTCAGCGCGAGCTGCGGTGCGGGTGTCGCGGTGAACGCCGGCACGACCTCCTTGAAGTTCAGGACGTCCGTGCGCGGGAGCTGGATGCGCACGTACCGGGCGCTGCGCCCGAAGGACACACTCACGGTTGCCCCGACGGTGGTCGGCAGCTGCTTGGCGGTCACGCCGGCCTGGGCGCGCGTGCCCGACACGCTCGTCGACGTGAAGGGCTGATCGGACGCGTACACCCACGCGGAGCGGAGGCGCTGGCGGTTCGTCGAGGTGTCGGTGCGGTTGTGGATCGTGATGCCGCCGACCTGGCGCGAGCGGCCGAAGTCGACCTGCCACCACGGCTCGGCCTGCGACTTCGTCACGACGCCGAGCGTGCTCGTGTCGCCGTCGTAGCCCTTCCAGGCCGGGTACTGCGAGCCGTTCTGCGAGCTCGCCGTTGCGGTGGCGTTCGGCGTGCTGTCGGCCGATGGGTCGATGCGCACGATCGCCGCCTTCGACGGGACGCCCGTGCTGTCGATGAGGAACACCATGTAGGACCCGGCGGGGACCGTGTTGCCGTTGCTCGGCACGTCGACGCCGACCTGGTCGCCGTTGACGCTGACCTCGGCCGGGACCAAGGCGCCGGAGAAGTCGTACTGATGGGTCGTGGCCGAGAGGCGCACGAGCGTCGCCTTGCGAATCGACGCGGCCTGCGGGGACGTGAACGCCATCCGCTCGCCCCACGACGCGCTCGTCGGTGCGTTGGTGATCTGCGGGCGCGGCGCGAGGTCGCCCGAGCCGTCCTGCTTGTACAGGTACGGCGGCGTGAAGTACGCGCCGTTGTACTCGTTCGCGCCCGAGCCGTTGATCGACGTGCCCGCCGACCAGACGCGGCCGTCGGGCAGCAGCGCCGCGACCGAGTGGTACTGACGCTGGCGCGGCGAGTTCTCCATCGACGTCCACTCGCCCGTCTGCGGCGACCAGCGCTCGGTGCCGTACACGGGCGTGCCGTACGTCTCGCTGCCCGACGAGTTGCCGCCGACGACGAGCGCGGATCCGTCGGGCAGCGTCACCGCGGTGCCGGTGATGTGCGGGTCCTTCGTCGCGCCCGTCGTGCGCGGGACCGGGCGGCCGTCCCTCGAGACATCGAGGAGGTAGGTCTCCTTCGAGGTCCCGCCGGTGATGCCGAGCATCGTGTACGGCCCGACCATCGTCGCCGTCATGCGCAGGCGGCGCTGCAGCAGCGTGAGGTCGTCGGCACCGGTCAGCGTGCCGTTGCCGTTGATGTCGAGGATCTGGCGGGTCGGCGTGTTGCTCGTGCGCAGGTCCGTGACGTTCTCGATGGTGAAGCGGCCGTCGGGCATCCGCAGCGCGAGCGGGTACCAGTCGGCGCCGAAGTTCACGGTCAGCCGGCGGTTGCGGCCCGTCGCGGCGTCCACGACGTCCGCGCCGCTGCCACCGCGGCCGCCCAGGGCGACGATGTCGCCGTTCTTGCTGATGCTGCCCCCGCCGTACCACCGGCCGGTCGACATCGTCGACCACGTGCCGAAGGTCTTCGACTCCGGGTCGTAGACCTGCACCAGGTCGCTGTTGACGCTGTCGTTGCCGCCGCCGGTGATCGCGACCTTTCCGTCGGGCAGCGTCGTGATGAGCGGGCAGAACACCGACGCCGGCGCGAGGTTCGCGCTGCGGGTGATCGCGCCCGTCTCCGGGTCGAGGATCATCGCCTTGCCGTTGTTCGGCGAGATCGAGTGCGGCGTGCCCGGGTCGGCCTGGTCCCAGGCGACGATCTTGCCGTTCGGCGTGACCGCCGCGGAGATCGGGACGACCGGGTAGTTCTGCACCGCGCTCCAGCGGCCGGTCTGGCCCGGGTCGGCCTGGGCCGGAACGGCGGCGGCGAGCGAGACGACGAGGAAGACGGCAGCGAGCGACAGCCAGCGAGTGAGCACCGAGGGCACCTATGCGGTCGGGAGGAAGGCCCGTCGCGCGCCTGCTGGGACGTATCGCGCGTCAGAGCCTGAGAGCGGTGCTCGCCCGGGCTTGGACCCGACCGGGCGAAGGACGTTGCACCAGGAACGTGGACCATACCGCCGATGCGGCGAATCACCAAGGACGCACGCGGCGTTGCGCGGCGAGCGTCCAGACGCGTCAGAGCAGCCGGGTCGAGCCGCTCAGCGCGACGGTGGTTCCGGACGCGATGAGCGTCGTCGACGCCCCGAACAGGCTCAGCCCGCGGTAGCTCACCGTCACGGTGCACGTCGCGCCCGGCGCGACCGTCTTGAGCTCCGTCACGGACCCGAGGTCCGCCGCGACCGTGCCGCACGTCGAGGACGCGATGTCAAACGAGCCGTTCGGCGTGAGTGTGATCGGCCCCACGACACCAGCGGCCGTCCCGCTGTTGCGGATCGTGACCGTGCCGACGCTCCCGGCACGGCGGTAGCGGGCGGAGAGCCTGAGACTCGTGGGTGACGCGGTGAACGCAGGAGAGCCCGCCGGCTCGAGCGGCAGGCGCAGCGCGTCGCCGCTGCTCGGCGTCACGACGAGGTCGCCCGACACGGTCCCGCGGGTCAGCGTGATCACGGCCTCGCCGCCCGCGGGCACGCTGAACGGCGTGCTCGGGCCGGAGGTCTGCGCCCAGCCGGCGCCCGGCAGCGTGACGGACTGGATCGTCCCCGCGCCGTTCCCGCCATTCGTGATCCTGATGGTGACCTGGCCGTCGGTCTGCTCGGCCTGGACGACTCCGAGGTCGGCGGCGGTGACCGGCGGCGGGTCGGGATCGGGATCAGGTTCGAGGTCCGGATCGGGAGGCGGCGTGGTGCCGAACGTGGGCACGACCTCGCGCAGGTTCAGGTGCTCGGCGTGCGGCAGCTGGATGCGCACGTAGCGCGCCGTGCGGTTCAGCGGCACCTTCACCGTGGCCGGCTGGGTGCCCGGCAGCTGGATCGCGGTCACGCCGGGCTGCGCGCGCGTCTCGGCGACGGTCGTCGACGTGAACGGCTCGTCGGACGCGTAGACCCAGACGTTGCGGGTGCGGGTCTGGAAGCGGTCGGTCCGCGTGTGGATGGTGATGGCGTCGAGCGCGCGCGAGCGGCCGAAGTCGACCTGCCACCACGGTTCCTTGTCGGTCCCGAGCGTGTGCGAGCCGTTGAACTCGCCGTTGGCCCAGTTCGTGGTGTTCCCGTCGAACGCCTTGCGTGCGCTCAGCTTGCGCAGCTGCGAGCTCTGCGTCGTCGTGACGTTCGGCAGCGCCGTGCTCGTCGGGTCGACCCGCATGATCGGCGCCTTCGACGGGACCCCGGCGCTGTCGGTCAGGAAGAGCATGTACTGGCCGGCGGGGATCGTGTTGCCGTTGCCCGGCACCGTCATCGAGACCCGGTCGCCGCTCACCGACACGTCCAGCGGGACGTAGGTCTGGTCGAACGAGTACTGGTGCGTGTTCGCCGCCAGCCGGATGAGCGCGGCCCTGCGGATGGACGCGGCCTGCGGTGAGCGCACGGAGAACGTCTGGCCCCACGCGACCGACGCGGGCGCGTCCTGCACGACCGGCCGGGAGGCGAGCTCACCGGAGCCGTCCTGCCTGAAGAGGCTCGGCGGGGTGAAGTACGCGCCGTTGTACTCGTCGACCCCGCGGGCCGACGTGCCGGCCGACCACACGCGACCGTCGGGCAGCAGCGCGGACACCGAGTGGTACTGGCGCTGGCGCGGGCTGTCCTCCATGGAGGACCACTGCCCGGTGGCGGGCGACCACAGCTCCGGTGTCATGACCGGCACGCCGGTGGTCTCACTGTTCGATGCGTTGCCGCCGATGGCCAGCGCGGACCCGTCGGGCAGGGTGACCGCGGTCGCCGTGATGCGCGGGTACTTCATGGTCCCCGACGCTCTCGCCACGGGCGTGCCGCTCGAGACATCCAGCGTGTACGTCGTCTTCAGCGTGCCGCCGCCGATGCCCAGCATCGTGTACGGCCCGACCATCGTGCTCGTCAGGCGCAGCCGCGGCTGCAGCAGGCTCTTGTCCCCGACCGCCGTCAGCGAGCCGGTGCCCGTCGTGTTCAGGATCGAGCGGATCGGCGCGTTGGTCTGCGAGATGCTCTCGACGGTGAAGCGACCGTCGGGCATGCGCAGCACGTGTGGGTAGTACGTCGCGCCGAAACCGATCTCGAGGCGGCGGCTGGCGCCCGTCGCGGCGTCGACGACGTCCGCGCCGCTGCCGCCGCGCCCGCCGAGCGCCACGATGTTGCCCTGCTTGTCGATCTGGCCGCCCGGGTACCAGCGGCCGCGCGAGATGTCGCCCCACGCGCCGAACGTCTTCGACTTCGGGTCGTACACGACGGTGCGGTCGCTGTTGTAGGTCTCGTTGCCGCCGCCCACGAGCGCGACCTTGCCGTCGGGCAGGGTGGTGATCAGCGTGCAGAACACCGACGTCGGCGCGAGGTTCGCGCTGCGGGCGATGACGCCCTTGTCGGGGTCGATGACCATCGCCCTGCCGTTGTTCGGCGAGAGGCCGTGGGGCACGCCCGGATCGGCCTGGTCCCAGGCGACGATGTTGCCGTCGGGGAGCACCGCCGCTGAGATCGGGATGACGGGGTACTGCTGCAGGGCGCTCCAGCGGCCGACCTGTGCCGGGTCGGCGGCGTGGGCGGCGGGTGCGAGCACGGCCGCCGCGGAGACCCCCGCGATGATGGTCGAAACGAGTCGAGCACACACGAGTGCTCTCGACCGTAGCACCGGAACGCCCCGATGCGAAGCACTGCGGTTCGTGGGGTGAAAGTCGGGTCAGATCCGGCGCATTTCCGGGCGTTCTGCAGTGGACGGCCGCGATGTCCGGGGCGTTGCGTCCGTCCAGGTCGCTGGCGGGGCTCCAAACTGCTTGGAAAGAAAATCTCAGTCAGCTACACTGAGATCCATGCAGGCCGACCGCTTCACCATCAAGTCCCAGGAGGCCCTGCAGGCCGCGATCGGCCTTGCCGCCTCCCGCAATCAGCCGCAGGTGCTTCCCGAGCACCTGCTCACCGTCCTGCTCGAGCAGGACGAGTCGCTCGTCCCCAGCCTCCTGCGCAAGGTGGGCGTCAACACGGGCGCGCTCCGCGGCGAGGTCAACGCCGCGCTCGACGCGCTGCCCACGCTCGGCTCCCCCGAGGAGCCGACCACGGCGCCCGAGCTCATGCAGGTCCTCCGGGCCGCCGAGCACGAGATGCGCGAGCTCAAGGACGAGTACATCTCCACCGAGCACCTCCTGATCTCGCTGGCCGGCCACAACTCCAAGGCCGGCGACGCCCTGCGCGCCGCGGGCGCCCGCAAGGACGCCCTGCTGGAGGCGCTCGGCGAGCTGCGCGGCAGCCACAAGGTCACCGACCAGAACCCCGAGGACAAGGTCGGCGCGCTGGAGAAGTTCGGCCGCGACCTCACCGAGGCGGCCGAGCGCGGCGAGCTCGACCCGGTCATTGGCCGCGACGACGAGATCCGCCGCGTCATCCAGGTCCTGTCGCGCCGCCGCAAGAACAACCCGGTGCTCATCGGCGAGCCCGGTGTCGGCAAGACCGCGATCGTCGAAGGTCTCGCCCAGCGCATCATCGACGGCGACGTCCCCGAGTCCCTCCGTGACCGTCGCGTCGTCTCGCTCGACATCGGCGCGCTGCTCGCGGGCTCGAAGTACCGCGGCGAGTTCGAGGAGCGCATGAAGGCCGTGCTCCAGGACATCAAGGACGCGGGCGGCCAGGTCGTCCTGTTCATGGACGAGCTGCACACGATCGTCGGCGCGGGCGCCGCTGAGGGCGCGGTCGACGCCGCGAACCTCCTCAAGCCCATGCTCGCCCGCGGTGAGCTGCGCGCCGTGGGTGCCACGACGCTCGACGAGTACCGCAAGCACATCGAGAAGGACGCCGCCCTCGAGCGCCGCTTCCAGCCGGTGACCGTCGGTGAGCCCACCGTCGAGGACACCATTGCGATCCTCCGCGGCCTGAAGGAGAAGTACGAGGTCCATCACGGCGTTCGGATCCAGGACAGCGCGGTCATCGCCGCGGCGACCCTGTCGCATCGGTACATCGCCGACCGCTTCCTGCCGGACAAGGCCATCGACCTCGTCGACGAGGCCTCGTCGCGGCTGCGCATCGAGATCGACTCGCTGCCCGAGGAGATCGACGAGCTCGACCGCCGCGTCATGCAGCTGGAGATCGAGCTGACCTCGCTGGAGGCCGAGACCGACGACGCGTCGGTCGCGCGCCGTGAGGCGCTGGCCGCCGAGCTGGCGGACCTGCGCGAGAAGTCCAACGAGATGAAGCTCCAGTGGCACGCGGAGAAGGACAAGATCACCGCGGTGTCGGCCATCAAGGAGCGGATCGAGCACGCCCACCGCGAGCTCGATCAGGCCCAGCGCAGCGCCGACCTCCAGCGCGCCGCCGAGCTGCGCCACGGCCGGATCCCCGAGCTCGAGCGTGAGCTCGAGGCCGCCGAGGCCGAGGCCGACGGCAACGCCGGGTTCCTCCAGGAGGAGGTCACGAGCGAGGACATCGCCGAGGTGGTGGCCCGCTGGACCAACATCCCGGTGAGCCGGCTCATGGAGGGCGAGGTCGAGAAGCTCGTCCACATGGAGGAGCGCCTGCACCAGCGCGTCATCGGGCAGGAGGAGGCCGTCGAGGCCGTCTCGAACGCCCTGCGCCGGTCACGCTCCGGACTCAGCGACCCAGACAGGCCGATCGGTTCGTTTCTCTTCCTCGGGCCCACAGGTGTCGGTAAGACCGAGCTTGCGCGAGCGCTCGCGGAGTTCATGTTCGACAGCAGTGACGCGATGGTGCGCATCGACATGTCGGAGTACATGGAGCAGCACGCCGTGTCCCGGCTGGTGGGCGCGCCTCCCGGCTACGTCGGCTACGACGAGGGCGGCCAGCTCACCGAGACGGTGCGCCGCCGGCCGTACTCCGTGGTGCTGCTCGACGAGATCGAGAAGGCGCACCCGGACGTCTTCAACATCCTGCTGCAGGTGCTCGACGACGGGCGGCTGACCGACGGCCAGGGCCGCACGGTCGACTTTCGCAACGTCGTGATCATCATGACCTCGAACATTCCGGGCGGCCGGGTCGGTGCGGAGGCGCACTTCAAGCCTGAGTTCATCAACCGGCTGGACGACATCGTCGAGTTCGCCTCGCTGTCGCGCGATCAGATCGGCTCGATCGTCGACCTGCAGGTCGCCCGCCTCGTCACGCGGGTGCGTGAGCGCGGCATCGAGGTCGAGCTCACCGACGACGCGCGGACGCTGCTCGGCAACCTGGGCTACGACCCGACGTACGGCGCCCGGCCGCTGAAGCGGGTCATCCAGAAGCAGCTGGTCGACAAGCTGGCGCTCGCGATCCTCCAGGGCGAGTTCGCCGAGGGGGACACCGTGCGGGCCGACGCGGCCGAGGGCGACATCGTGCTGGAGAAGGCCGTGGCGGTCGTGGCCTGAGTTTGCCGACGTTGTGCCCGCTGAGCGGGCCCTTCGTCGGCGTATCGGCCCGGCCGTGGCGGTGGCTCAGCCGATGCGGAAGATCTTGACCTCGCGCACGAAGCACAGGAAGTTCGATTCCTTCGTGCACTTCTTGTACGTCTTGCGCGTGTCCCACTGCAGGCGCCACGTGCCGCGCTTCGCGCTGAACGGGAAGAGCTTGCGTTTGCTCGTCGAGAGCTGACCGCACGCGCCCTGGGCCTTGCCGAGGCGCTTGGACATCTTGCGCTTGCCGCCCGGGGCGATGTAGTGCAGGTAGACCGTGCTGGGCTGGCCGCCCAGGAGGTTGAAGCCGTCGGCCTTGAAGTTGACCTTCAGCGTGCGCGGGTTGCCGGAAGACGGTGAGAAGTCGGCGTTGAACGCGGAGACCTTGCTCGAGGTTCCGGCGGTGTTCGTCCCGTCGGTGGCGGAGACCTCGATCTGGGCCTGCCGCTCGGTCTCGGAGACCTCAGGGGCGGAGTAGCTGCCCTGGAACGAGCCGAGAGCGTCGGCCTGGGCGGTGCCGATCTGCGTGCCGTTCTGCGTGATGGTCACGGGGGCGTTCGGCGAGAAGCCGCTGCCGGAGAGTCCGACGACGCCACCGGTGAGGTAGCAGGAGCGGTTCATCTGGACGGTCGCGGCGTCGGCGGCGGCAGGGGCCGCGGCCAGCAGGCAGATGGTGGTGAGGAGGATGGTCCTGGGTCGGGCGCGCATGGTCTCCGCAGGGTAGGACGAGGCACGGGAGATTCTCCCTTCCCCCGGTCATCGGCCGGATGGGATAGAACCTGAGCCGTCCCGCCACCCAGGAGAGCCATGCCGACCTACATCATGCTCGCGACGCTGACGTCCGACGGCGTCCAGACCGTCAAGAACAACCCGCAGCGCATCCGCGAGGTGAATCGCGAGGTCGAGCAGCTCGGTGCGTTCGTCAAGGCGCAGTGGGCGACGCTCGGCGAGTTCGACTTCATCAGCGTGGTCGAGGCGCCCGATGAGAAGACGATGGCCCGCGTCTCGCTGGAGCTGGGGTCGCGCGGCACGTCGAAGTACGAGACGCTCGCCGCCATCCCGATCGACGACTTCATCGCCACGCTCTAGATGAAGGTCCTCGTCATCGGCGCCGGCGGGCGCGAACACGCGATCATCCGGGCGCTCCTGCGGTCGCCGCAGGCGCCGGAGCTGCTGTGCGCGCCCGGCAACGCCGGGATCGCCGATGACGCGGAGCTGTTGGACATCGGGGTCGGCGAGATCGACCGTCTCGTCTCCGCCGCGAAGGAACGGCGGGTCGACCTCGTGGTCGTCGGCCCGGAGGCGCCGCTCGTCGACGGGCTGGTCGACGCGCTGGCCGCGGCCGGGATCGTGGCGTTCGGCCCGAGCGCGGCCGCGGCCCGCCTGGAGGGGTCGAAGGCGTTCGCCAAGGAGGTCATGGCGGCGGCCGGGGTGCCCACGGCGAGCTACGCCGTCGTGGACACCGTCGAAGACGGTATGGCGGCGATCACGTCGTACCCCGTCGTCCTGAAGTACGACGGCCTGGCGGCGGGCAAGGGCGTCGTGATCGCCGAGGACGAGGCGACGGCGCGCGCCACGCTCGAGGACTTCCTCGTGGCGCAGCGCTTCGGCCGCGACAAGGTCGTCGTCGAGGAGTGCCTGGTGGGTGAGGAACTCTCGCTGCTGGCGCTGTGCGACGGCGAACGTGCGGTGCCGCTCGCACCCGCGCAGGACTATAAGCGCGCGCTGGAGGGCGACGACGGGCCGAACACCGGGGGCATGGGGTCCTACTCGCCGGTCCCGGGCGTGGCGGCCGAGGATCTGGCCACGATCTCCGCGCAGGTCCACCAGCCGATCGTCGACCTGCTGCGCGCTCGCGGGATCCCGTTCCACGGCGTGTTGTATGCGGGGCTGATGATGACCGCGGACGGGCCGAAGGTCCTCGAGTACAACACGCGTTTCGGGGACCCGGAGACGCAGGCGGTGCTGCCGCGCCTGCGCAGCGACCTGCTCGACCTGCTGCTGCGGTCGGTGCGCCCCGGGGGCCTGGAGGGCGCCGAGCTGGACTTCGCGCCGGACTGGGCGGTGACCGTGGTGCTCGCCAGCCGCGGGTACCCGGCGACGTCGTCGTCGGGCGACGTCATCCGCGGGCTCGAGGGTGTGCCGGCGGGTGTGGAGGTCACGCACGCCGGCACGGCGCGGTCGGCGGCGGGTGACGTCGTCACGGCCGGTGGCCGGGTGCTGAACGTCACCGCAGTGGGGGCCGATCCGGCTGCCGCGCGCGCGGCGGCGTACGCGGGCGTGGACGCCATCACGTTCGATGGGCGTCAGGTTCGCCGCGATATCGCGCTGCGGGCGGAGTCGGCGTCGGCGGCGTGAGCTACAGGAGCTCGATGGTGCAGGCGGGGCCCGGCGCGGCGGCGAGCTGACGGTCCAGCGTGAGGAGCGGGACGCCGAGGGCTTCGGCCAGCGCCACGTAGAGCGCGTCCGGCACGCGGACCGTGTCGCGCAGCTCGAACGCGCGTGCGAGGAGGAGGCGATGGCCGACACGTTCGCCGGGCCAGTGGGCCATCTCGTCGACCGCCTGCGTGGCGCCGGTCAGGTCGAGTTCGTCGTGCGCGAGCTCGCGGCCGATCACGCTGAGAACCTCGGCATCGATGAGGTGCGGGGCGGCCTGGTCGGGTTCGCCGGCAAGACGCGCGCGCACCGGCTCGGCCTCCGGCCCGCCGATGAGCGCCGCAACGAGGCAGGACGCGTCAACGACCAGCATCCGGCCAGGTGCCGCGATGCTCGTCGAGGGCGGTGAGGATCTCCGCGCGCCCGGTGGAGGCCGGTCGCCGGCGGGTGTGCTCGAGCCAGGTCGCGATACTCGGGCGTGAGGCCAGGCGCGTCGCCTCCTCGCGGAGGAGTTCGGGCACGCTCACGCCGGCCTCCGCGGCGCGCCGCGCCAGGCCCGCGTACACGTCGTCGTCGAGGTCACGGATCTGCACCGTCTTCGGCATGCAGCCCAGTGTACATGCGTCCACGCATCAGTGCATGCGAACCTGCATGTGGCTGCGCTCTGGGATACGCTCCGCCGACCATGACTGAGAGCCCCGCGACCCAGACCAGCGATCCCGAGACCCTCACCCAGGAGATGGCGGAGATCGAGACCCTGCCCGAGGACGCTCCGCGCGTCGGGATCATCATGGGCTCCAAGAGCGATCTCGAGCTCATGGAGAAGGCGGGCGCGATCCTCGAGGAGGCGGGCGTCGGCTTCGAGATCCGCGTGATGAGCGCGCATCGCGATCCCGAGACCGTCGCGGACTACTGCAAGAACGCGCGGATGCGCGGCCTGCGAGTGATCATCGCGGGCGCCGGGCTGTCGGCCGCGCTGCCGGGCGTGGCCGCGGCGCACACCGACCTGCCGGTGATCGGCGTGCCGCTCTCGAGCTCGCTCACTGCCGCGGGCGGGCTGGACTCGATCCTCAGTGTCGTGCAGATGCCACCGGGCGTGCCTGTCGCGGCCGTCGGGCTGGACAATCCGAAGAACGCGGCGCACCTTGCGCTGCGGATGCTGCACGCGTAGCGTGCCGCCGATCCGCCGGCTGTCGTCGAAGGTCGTCTACGAGAACCCGTGGATGCGGGTCCGCGAGGACGCGATCCAGCGGCCGGGGGGTCGTCCCGGCGTGTACGCGGTGATCGAGAAGCCGCAGGCCGCGCTGGTGGTGCCGTGGGACGGTGAGCGGCTGCACCTCGTGGGCCAGTGGCGGTACACCGTCGAGCGCGACGCGTGGGAGTTCCCGCAGGGCGCGCTGCACGAGGTGGCGGGCGCGGCGGGCGAAGTGGTCGCGCGGCAGGAGCTCCTGGAGGAGACGGGGTTCGTGCCGGGCCGGCTGCTGCCGCTCGGGCGCTTCACGTTCGCGGTCGGCATGAGCGACCAGTGGTGCGACGCGTTCCTCGCCCTGGATCTGGTCCCGGGCGACGCGCAGCCCGAGCCGGAGGAGGAGGGACTGCTGCACCAGCGTTCCGTGACCGTCGATGAGTTCGAGGCGATGGTGCGCGCGGGCGAGATCTGGGACGCCGCAACGATCGCGGCCTGGGGGCTGCTGATGCTCGACCCGGCCGCGCGGGGTGAGCTCGGGCGGTGACGACGCCGGCGCCCCCGCGGGGGTGAACGGTCATCGGTGGTCGCCCCAGCAGCCACTGACGACCGCTCGGCGTCTCGTCCCGGCTGAGCGCTGAGCGGACGTTTGTGGTCGCTCCAGCGACCACGGATGACCGTTCGGCGGCGAGGGATGCGCCGCAGCTAGGCTCAGCGGCCGATGATCGAGCGCTACACCCGCCCCGAGATGGGCGCCATCTGGACGGACGAGGCCCGTATGGAGGCCTGGCGAAAGGTCGAGGTCGCCGCCTGCGAGGCGATGGACGGCCCGACGGCGGAGGACCTCGTCGCGATTCGCGCGGCGACGTTCACCGTGGAGGCGGTCAAGGAGCGCGAGAAGATCACCGACCACGACGTCGCGGCGTTCGTGGACGAGCTCGCCGCCAGCGCCGGGCCGAGCGGGCGCTGGATCCACTACGGCCTGACTTCGAGCGACGTGCTCGACACCGCGCTGGCGCTGCAGCTCAAGGCCGCCGGCGAGATCATCCTCGCGGGTGCGCGCGCGTACGCCGATGCGCTGGCGGACCGCGCGCGGGAGCACGTCCACACCGTGTGTGTCGGGCGCACCCACGGCGTGCACGCCGAGCCCACCACCTTCGGTATCAAGCTCGCCGGGTACGCGATGGAGGCGCGGCGCAACGTCGAGCGGTTGGAGCGCGCGTTCGCCCAGGCCGCGGTCGGTGCGATCAGCGGCGCGGTCGGTACGTATGCCGCCACGTCTCCGGACTTTGAGCGCGGCATCCTCGAGGGGCTGGGGATCGCCGGCGAGCCGGTCTCCACCCAGGTCGTACCGCGCGACCGCCACGCCGAGGTGCTCCAGGCGATCGCCATCGCCGGCGCCGGCATGGAGCGCTTCGCCACCGAGATCCGGCACCTGCAGCGCACCGAGGTGCGCGAGGTCGAGGAGCCGTTTCGCGCGGGCAGGCAGAAGGGCTCGTCCGCGATGCCCCACAAGAGAAATCCGATCACCACGGAACGCATCACCGGCCTGGCTCGTGTGCTGCGCGGGTACTCGCAGGCAGGGCTGGAGAACGTCGCGCTGTGGCACGAGCGCGACATCAGCCACTCCGGCGCCGAGCGCGTGATCCTTCCCGACGCGACGATCGCGCTGGACTACATGCACGGGCTCGCGCTGCGGATGGCGACCGGCATGGTCGTCCACGCCGACCGCATGCGCGAGAACGTCGACCTGACGTACGGCGCGCTGTTCAGCCAGCGCATCCTGCTGGCGCTCGTGGCGAGGGGCCTGCAGCGCGACGACGCGTACCGCATCGTGCAGGAGAGCGCGCAGGAGGCATGGGATTCCCGCACGCCGCTGCGTGAGCTGCTGGAGCGCGAGGAACTTGGGCTGGATCTCGACGAGATCTTCGACCTCGGGCACTACACGCGGTACGCCGACGAGATCGTCGGCCGGCTCGGCTAGCCGCTCAGCAGGCTGCGGCACTCGTCGAGGAAGGCGAGGTGGGCGCGGTTCGTGGCGTTGAACGTCGGCATGAGGTCGCTGAGCGCTCCCAGCGTGGCGTCCACGCGTCGGCGCTGTGCGGTGGAGCGGACCACGGCACGCGCGACCGCGTGCAGCGCCTCACGACGTCGGCGCGTAGAGCGTCTGCTCGCGCGCGTGCGCAACCCGGTCGAGAGCGCCCGCGGAACCACGTGCGCAGCGAGGTCGGCGATGGCGTAGTTCCAGGACGAACCCGTCCCGTCGTGGTGCAGGGCGAAGGCCCGGTCGAGGTCGGTGCTGCCCGCCGGGTCGAGGGTGATGAGCTCTTCTCGAGCTCAGCGCGGATGGCGGCGAACCCGGTGCGCAGCCGGGCGGCGATGGCGTTCGCGGCACGCCGCTCAGCATGCCACGCCCCG
This sequence comes from Solirubrobacteraceae bacterium, assembly GCA_051306365.1. Taxonomy (GTDB): domain Bacteria; phylum Actinomycetota; class Thermoleophilia; order Solirubrobacterales; family Solirubrobacteraceae; genus Svornostia. The sequence continues at coordinate 22,929 of JBPPNC010000207.1, read as the reverse complement.
TCGAACGTCGAGCGTGTGTCGCCCGGGCGCCATGCCCCGCGTCGGGGACCCACCCGGGGGTTCACCCCCTATCCCTACGATCGTGTGATGGCCGTCGTGCTCATCCTCCTCGCGATCGTCGTGGTGCTCGTCGTGGTCATCGCCGGGCTGGCGATCGGCGGGCAGCGTTCGCGCGCGAAGCCCGGCGACGAGGGCTGGCAGGAGAAGGTGCGCGAGGAGTACGAGCCGCGCGGCTGGGACGACGACGACTAAGGGCTTGTTCATTATTAAGGTCGTGGTTTGACGGTGTAGTTCCACTCGCCGTGGAAGTCGTCGCGGTGGAGGTTGACGGCCGCGAGCTAGGCGTCGCTGACGCGGATCTTGGCCGGGTACTCGCGGTCGTCCAGGCGGGCGTAGACCTCCAGGCCGCTGCTGGTCGTGGTCGCGCCGATCAGGTTGATCATCGTCTGCAGGCTGACCAGCGGCTTGCCGCGCCAGTTCATCGTGATGTAGGAGAACAGGCGGTGCTCGATGCGGTTCCACTTGCTGGTTCCGGGGGGCAGGTGGCAGACCGCGATCTCCATGCCGGTCTCCTGCGCAAGAACCTGTAGCTCGGTCTTCCACAGCCGCAGCCGGTTGCCGTTGCTGCCGCCGCAATCGGCGGTGATCTGCAGCCTCCGCGCGTCGGGGTAGGCGGCATGGCCGAGGTGCTGCCACCAGCCGCGGATCGAGTTGACCGCGAACTGCGCGGTGTCGTGATCGACACCGACGTTGACCCAGCCCTGGTTGGCGGCGATGTCATAGATCCCGTAGGGGACCGCCTTGCCCAACTGCTTGTCCTTGAAGTCGTGCACGCGCACCAGTTCGGGCTGGCCCTTGGGCAGCCATTCGCGGCCGGCGTTCTTGAAATCGCCGATCAGCTCCTTCTTCTTGCAGTCGATCGAGATCACCGGCTGACGATCCTGCAGCGCCTGACGGCAGGTCGTGTCGATGCGCCGGAACTGCAGATCGCGGTCGGGGTGCTGGCGCCCTTCCCGGGTCTTGACGTTGGCCTGCAGGCTGTAGCCCAGCGAGCGCAGCAGCTTCGCGACCGTCACGTACCCGACCTCATGGCCGAGCTCGCGCAGCCCGCCGGCGAGATGCCGCACACTCTTGGACGTCCACAGCAGCAACGACTCCGGATCGCCGCGACGGTCCGCTTCCACCAGTCGCTCCAGATCGGTGAGCAGCTTCGGATCGGTGTCGCTCAGCGGCTTGCGGCCCGCCCCGGGCTTGCGGACCCGGCCGGCCCCGATCGACTCCCCGGCCTGCAACTCACCGATCCCCTTGCGGATCGTGTCGACCGCCATCCCCGTCGCCCGCGCCGTCGCCGCGATCCCGCCCCGGCCCGCAGCCTTGGCCTCCGACGCCGCCCACAACCTGCGCTGACGCTCATTCAGCTCACCCGCCAACGCACGGAATTTCTCCCCGATAGCAACCTCATCGACCATGCCGCCGGATTCGACGTCCAGACCGACCAACCTGCTACCTAGTTTATGAACAAGCCCTAACCCGAAGCCGCCCGCAGCTCGTTCCGGAAGTCCGGCGCCGCGATCTCCGCCAGCGCCAGCCCCCGCTCGCGCACCGTCAGTCCCTGCAGCTCGGCCGCGCCGAACTCGGTGACGATCACGTCGACCTGGTGGCGAGGCGTCGTCACGACGGACCCGGCCGGCAGGTCCGCGACGATCCGCGAGACCGTGTGCCCGTCCATCTCCCTGGTCGCCGGCAGGCACAGCAGTGAGCGGTCCTCGAGCTCCGTGCCGGGGCCCGACACGAAGTCCTCCTGCCCGCCGGCGCCCGAGTACTGGATCCCGCTGATAGCGTCGGCGACGACCTGCCCGCTGAGGTCGACCTGCATCGCCCCGTTGATCGTGATCATGCGCCGGTTCGCGCCGATGAGCGTCGGGTTGTTCACCACGCCGACCGGGAGGAACGCGATGGGCGGCTCGTCGTTCGCCAGCCAGTCGTAGAGCTCCTGGGAGCCGAAGGCGAACGTCGTGATACTGAAGCCCGGCAGGATGCCCTTGCGGTCGTTCGTCACCTTGCCCGCCTGGTGCAGTCGTCGGATGCCGTCGGTGAGCATTTCGGAGTGGATGCCGTAGCCGCCGCCGGGTGTCTCGGCGAGCAGCGACGCGATCGCAGTCGGGATGCTGCCGATGCCCGTCTGGAGGGTCGCGCCGTCGGTGATGAAGCGTGCGGCGTGCTCGGCGATGGCGTGGTCGGTGTCGCTCGGCTCGGTCTCCGGCAGCGCGAGCGGGCGCGCGTCGCCGGGGACGAGGATGTCGATCTCGTCTACGTGCAGCGCGTGGCGGTGCCCTGCGCGCCAACCGGCGGCGTGCGCGGCCTCGCCCGCGTCGTAGCCGGGCGGGAGCCCGTGCGTGCGCGGGAAGTGCGGGCTCGTCTCCACGACGAGCAGGCGATCGGGGTCGGCGCCCGCGCGCCGCAGCTCGTCCAGCGTGCCGCCCGCGTGCAGCGAGAGGCTGCACCAGCCGTCGGCGTCGGGCGGCGTGGCGGCGGTGGCCATGATCCGCGCGGCCGTCGCCTCGGCGAGCGGGCCGAACCGCCGGAAGTCGGCGGGCATGAACTCGACGTGGTGGCCGTCGGTGGCCAGCCACCGTTCCAGCGGGCCGAAGAAGCCGGACACGATCCGGACGCCGGGGTGCGTGTATGCGTTGCTCGGTGCGACGAGCAGCGCGGTCGACAGCGTGAGGCCGGCCCAGTCATCGCGGTCGCCGAGCGCCGCGAGGAGCGCGGGCGGCTGGCCCGGGCCGAGCGGCAGGCCGATGCGGTCGTCGGCGCGCAGCAGAGCGACGGCCTGGGCGGGGGTGAGCTCGCGCGGCATCGCGGGGAGCCTACGCGGGCGCGCGCGTCGGGCGCAGGCGCCCCGCTCGTCCTTGCCTCGGAACGGGCGGGCAGGTTGCCGAGGAAGCCGCGATGTGGTCCAGCCCGGTCAGGCGGGATCGTGACGCCACGCCCGCGGCCCACCACGCCGTCGTGCACGGCCCGGGCCAGCCGGAGCGGGATGATGTCGTCGTAGCGGCTGTGCTGCAGCAGGACAGGCACCTGCGGCGCGATGCTGCTCAGCCTGTTCTCCTCGTCCGCGCAGACGAGGGGTCGGACGTCGTGAGCGGTCCCGTGCGGCGGAAGCCCATCCTGACCACGCTCGTGAGCAGGCAGTTGCGTGCCGACTCCCAGTACTCCCGACGCCCAAGAGGTAGGCACCGGGTGCGTCTGTCGGCTGCAGCTGCGCGACCCAGCACGGGCGGGAGGTTGCACGCGGAACGATCGGTCGGCGCGGTGGGTTCCCCTCGGCGTTGCGGCTGTCCAGCACCTCCGTGAAGAGGGAGGCAAAGAGGCTGAGACGCCGGGCGGTCGCCACTCCACCCGTGGCGCGCGAGGTGGCCGGGCTGCCCGCGGGGGTCGCGGTCGGCAACCGGTACGGCGTCGCGTTTCACTCCAACGTCCTCGGCCGCCTCGGTATGGGCGGTATCTACCACCTGGCGCGCCTGACCGTCCTCGATCGCGGCGAGGTCGACGATGCCCGGTCAGGCAGGCGCTCGCGGCCGGCTACAGCACCACCGAGATCCCCCAGATCGTCGCCGTGCACGTTCTCGGGCCTCGTCGGGGTCATGGACAACCTCGCTGGGCACGTCGAGTTCGACGCGTTCCTCGCACCACGCGCGTGGTCAGGCGACGAGGCGCCCGAAGAGCCGGTCGAGTAGCGCCCCGGGGTTGTGGCACAGCCCGGTGTGGATCGGCGACGGCTGCACGATCGTCGACGACGCCGCAGTGAGCCAACCGAAGCGTTCGGACGGCGGGAGCTGGGCGACGGCGCCTCCCGCCGGGTCTCCGGCCACAACGGCGTGGACACCGTCGAGGTGACGCCGCAGCGCGTCGAGGTCCAGGCCGGGGTGCAGGGCGCGCAGCCGGGGCTCGTCGACGTTCGTCCGCAGCCCGAGATAGTTGTGGCGGCGGCTGAAGACGACGACGCCGACGTTCACCGCCTCCCCGCGCTCGACGTCGGGGACGGCGCGCAGCAGGGCGTACTGGTACTCCTCGCGCGTTGTGGTCATGCGGTGCGCGCCTCCTCGGCCTCGGCGGCGAACGTCCGCGGTGACTCGAGGCGTGCGGCGAGGAAGGTGATGTAGCCGGCGCGGTCGCCGGTCGGGTCATCGAGGAGGTCGTCTGGGATGAGACCCGTGATGCGCTCGATCACGTCGTCGGTCACGCGGGGTGCGCAGCGGGCGTCGGCGTCGATGATCGACCCGCTGCGCGGCAGGAGCACGTGATCGGCGATCTGGGCGAACGGGCGCGCGTCGGCGTCCCCGGCCAGCCGGACATGTGGTGGCGGTAGAGGGCGGCGCCGTGGTCGATGAGCCAGACCCTGCCATGCCACGTCAGGAGGTTGGGGTTGCGGGGCGTGCGGTCGACGTTGAGCGTGAGCGCGTCGAGCCAGACGACGTCGGCGGCGACCTCGGGGTCGATGGGTGAGTTCGGGCCGTACGGCAGTGCGCTGGGGAGGAAGTCCAGCCCGATGTTCAGCCCGCCGCTGGCCTGGATGAGTTCCTGGATCTCGGCGTCGGGTTCGGCGCGGGCGAGGCCGGGGTCGATGTCGACCGCGACGATGTCCGGGACGGGCAGGCCGATCGCACGGGCCAGCTCGCCGGCGACGACCTCCGCCACGAGCGCCTTCGGTCCCTGCCCGGCCCCGCGGAGCTTGACGACGTACAGGCCGTCGTCGTCGGCTTCCACGAGCGCGGGCATCGACCCGCCCTCGCGCAGCGGCGTGACGTAGCGCAGTGCGGTGGCGGTGCGGAGCGGCATCGCGACGAGACGCTAGCTGCCGGACTCGCGTGACGTTGTGGGTCTGTGGGGCCCTGAACGTCAGCTCGATCGGGGCCGCTCACACGCGGGGGAGTTCCTCCATCCGCTCGATCCACGCCATGAGAAGCGGCTGCTCACGCACCCCGCAGACCTCCTGCAGCACGTGCTCGAACACGTACGGCAGCGAGCCCTCGGGCCACGCCGCGTAGCGCAGGAACGGCCAGGCGACGACATCGGCCGCGGTGAGCCGCTCGCCGAACAGGTACGGGCCGCCGTGCGCCAGCAGACCCTCGAACCACGGCGTCCACGCGGCGAACTGCGCTGCGAGCTCCCGCGCCTCGTCGGACTCACGCCGGGGCGGGGACTGGGTCCAGAGCGCCTCCAGCGCGTTCGGCGGCCCCTTCCACACCCCGTTGAACCACTCGATGAAGATATCCACGCGCGCGCGGAGCACGGGGTCGTCGTTGGGCCACAGGCGCGGTTCGGGCGCCAGTTCGTCGAGCCAGCGCAGGATCCGGGGCGAGTCGAAGATGACCTCGCCGTCGTGTTCGACGACGGGGACGAGTGACTGGCCGGAGACCTCCACCACGGCCGACCGTTCCTCATACGGGTGCTCGATCCATTCGATCTGCAGGCCCTTCAGGCCGGCGGCGAGCGCGACTCGATCGACGTTGGCGGAGAAGGGAATGCTGTGGACGCGGAGCATGGTCAGGACCCTCCCATCGAGGGCCCCGCCGAGCCAGTCGGATCGCTCATGCCAGCCATCAGCAGAGGCCGGTAGCCTGCGGTTCGTGACCACCCTCGCCGATCTCCCCCTCCTCGCCTCCGGCAAGGTCCGCGAGATCTACGACCTGGACGACCGCCTGCTGCTGGTCGCGTCTGACCGCATCAGCACCTACGACGTCATTCATCCGACGCCGATCCCCGACAAGGGCAAGGTGCTCACCGGCATCTCGGTCTTCTGGTTCGAGAAGTTCGCGGACCTCGTGCCCAACCACTTCCTCAGCGCCACCGACGGCGTGCCCGACGAGGTGCGCGGCCGCGCGATCGTCGTCAAGAAGCTGAAGATGGTGCCGCTCGAGGCCGTTGTCCGCGGCTACATCACGGGGTCGGGGTGGAAGGACTATCTCGCCACCGGCGCGATCTCCGGGATCACGCTGCCGGAGGGCATGCAGGAGTCCGAGCAGTTTGCCGAGCCGCTGTTCACGCCGAGCACGAAGGCCGAGATCGGCGACCACGACGAGACGGTGAGCCTTGAGCGCGCGAAGGAGATCGTCGGCGATGCCGACCTGGTCGAGCGGGTCAAGGACCTCACGCTGTCGCTCTACGGTGCCGCCGCCGCGCACGCCCGCGAGCGCGGGGTCATCCTCGCCGACACGAAGTTCGAGTTCGGCTTCGACAGCGACGGCGTGTTGCGCGTCGGAGACGAGGTGCTGACCCCCGACAGCTCGCGCTTCTGGCCGGTCGACGGCTACGAGGTCGGCCACGGCCAGCCGAGCTTCGACAAGCAGTACGTGCGCGACTGGGCGTCGCAGAGCGGATGGGACAAGTCGCCGCCCGCGCCCGCGATCCCTGACGACATCATCGAGGGCACGCGCGCGCGGTACATCGAGGCCTACGAGAAGATCACCGGCGAGCCGTTCGACGCCTGGCTGGAGAGGACGAATCCGTGAGAGCCCGTGTGCTGATCCGGCCGAAGGAGGGCATCCTCGACCCGCAGGGTGAGGCCGTCGTCCGCGCCCTCCCCGCGCTGGGCTTCGAGGGTGTGAGCAACGTCCACGTCGGCCGGCTGGTTGAGCTCGACGTCGAGGACCCATCGCAGCTCGAGGAGATGTGCAAGAAGCTCCTGGCGAACCCGCTCATCGAAGACTTCGAGATCCAGACGTGAAGTTCGGTGTCCTGCAGTTCCCGGGTTCCTGCGACGAATTCGACGCGGTCGCCGCGTGCGAGCGAGTCGGGGACGCCGAGCTGCTCTGGCACCGCGATCCGGATCTGAAGGGCGTCGACGCGATCGTCGTCCCCGGCGGGTTCTCCTACGGCGACTACCTGCGGGCCGGCGCGATCGCCCGGTTCAGCCCCGCGATGGAGTCCGTCATCGCATTCGCCAACGAGGGCGGCCCGGTGCTCGGCATCTGCAACGGCTTTCAGGTGCTCGCCGAGGCGCACCTGCTGCCGGGCGCGCTGCTGCGCAACCGCGGCCTACGGTTCCTCTGCACGCAGACGCACCTCGAGGTCGTCAACGCGGAGACGGCGTGGACGGGCGCGACGTCGCCCGGTGAGCGGCTGTCGATCCCCACGAAGCACGGCGAGGGCCGGTTCTACGCGCCGAACCTCGACGAACTCGAGGCGAACGGCCAGATCGTCTTCATGTACGCCCCCGGGGAGAACCCGAACGGCAGCGAGCGCGACATCGCCGGGGTGTGCAACGAGCGGGGGAACGTGGTTGGGCTCATGCCGCACCCCGAGCATGCGGTTGACGCGCTGACCGGGTCGACCGACGGCCTGAAGCTGTTCGCCAGCGCGGTCGCGTCGGCGTCCGTGGCGCGCTGACCCGCCACCTTCACGACCCCTTCACGCGAGGGTTGCCGATCGTTCACGGGTGGCAGTCCGGCCGGCCGTAGCGTCGGGTCAAGCGCGGGACGGATTCCGCCCCGCGCGGCCAACTTCTCTTCCCTGGAGGACCCAGATGATGCTCCGCCGCTCCCGCGGCCTGGTGGCGCTCGCATGCGCCGCCGGCCTGCTGTCGGCCGTCCCGGCCGCCGCGACCGCCGCACCGTCTGACGAGGTCGACCTCCGCGTCCTCGCCGCCAACGACTTTCACGGCAACCTCGAGCCGCCCACGGGCAGCAGCGGGGCTCTCCCGGATTCCCAGGGCGTGTCCACCCCGGTCGGGGGCGCGGCGTACCTCGCGACGCACCTGCGCCACCTCCGTGCGGGCCGCCGCAACACCGTGGCCGTGCATGCCGGCGACGCGATCGGCGGCACGCCGCTGATCTCCGGCCTGTTCCGCGACGAGCCGGCGATCGAGTCGCTCGGAGCGATGGGGCTGAACATCGCCGGTGTCGGCAACCACGAGTACGACGAGGGCACGAAGGAACTGCTGCGCATCGACCGCGGCGGCTGCCACCCGACCGACGGCTGCTTCGACGGGGACGGCTACAGCGGCGCGCCGTTCCCGTTCCTCGCCGCGAACGTGCTGAACCGCCGGACGAACCTGCCGATGCTGCCGCCGGTGGCGATCCGCCGCTACCAGGGCGTGCCGGTCGGCTTCATCGGCGTGACGCTTGAGGGCACGCCCGAGATCGTCGCCGCCGGCGGCATCCAGGACGTCAGGTTCGCCAACGAGGTCAGCAGCGTCAACACCTGGACGAAGGTGCTCCGCGCCGCCGGCGTGAAGGCGATCGTCGTGCTCGTCCACCAGGGCGGCTTCACCACCGGGCGCCCTGACGAGTGCGCGCCGGGCAGCCGTGACGCGAGCGGGCTGACCGGTCCGATCGTGGATCTCGCCCAGCGCTTCTCCAGCGACGTCGATGTCGTCGTCAGCGGCCATACGCACTGGGCGTACGTCTGCGAGCTGGCCGACCCCTCGGGCCGAGACCGCTTCGTGACGAGCTCTTCGTCCTTCGGCCGCGCGATCACGGTGCTCGACCTGAAGCTCTCCAAGCGCACGCGCGACGTCATCCGGGCGAAGTCCACGGCGCAGAACCACCTCGTGACGCGGACGGTCGAGCCAGATCCGCAGCAGCAGACGATCATCGCGAAGTGGCAGGCGAAGGTCGGCCCGATCGCGAGCCGGGTCGTCGGCCGGATCACGGCGGACATCACCCGGGCTCCCGGCGGCGCGCGGGACAAGGAGTCCTCGCTGGGCAACCTCATCGCCGACGCGCAGCACGACCAGACGTCGACCCCCGCACTGGGCGGCGCGGTCGCCGCGTTCATGAACCCCGGCGGCGTGCGGGCGGACCTCACGTACGCGGGGTCCCCGACCGGCGGGGCCGACGGTGAGGTCACCTACGGCGAGCTGTACTCCGTGCAGCCGTTCGGCAACAACCTGGTGACGATGACGCTCACCGGGGCGCAGATCGACACGCTGCTCGAGCAGCAGTGGACGCCGCAGCCGGGCGGCTCGGTGCGGTTCCTGTTCCTCGGGATCTCCGACTCCGTGCGGTACGCGTACTCGGCGAGCGCGCCGATCGGTTCGCGGATCGACCCGGCGAGCATCACCATCGCAGGGCAGCCGATCTCGGCGAGCGCGTCGTACCGCGTCACGGTCAATTCGTTCCTCGCCGACGGGGGCGACGGGTTCACCGTCCTCCGGGAGGGCACCGACCGCCTGACCGGCGCGATCGACACCGACGCGTTCGAGGGCTTCCTCGCCACGCGGTCGCCGGTCGCGCCCGCGTCGGCGAACAGGGTCACGGTCCTGCCGTAGCGACGGACGTTCCGGGGGAGCGGCGGCTGGGAGCCGGGCACGGAGGCCCGGCTCAATCAGCGGACGGCCAGCTGGCACGCGACGGTGGCACGCTTGCAGGCGCCCTTCCAAGCGTGCGAGACGGGTGCCGGGAGATCGCCGGATAGCATGCGGCCGACGATGTCCGACCCCTCCGCCGCGACTCCGCACAGCTCCGCGACCCCGGGCGTCGACGCCGCCGTCGAGCTCGGGCTCACGCCCGCCGAGTACGCCCTCATCGTCGAGAAGATGGGCCGCGAGCCCAACGAGGTTGAGCTCGCCGTGTTCAGCCTGCTCTGGAGCGAGCACTGCTCCTACAAGCACTCCAAGAACCTGCTCGGCACGCTGCCCACGACCGGCCCGAAGGTCGTCATGGGCCCGGGCGAGAACGCGGGCGCGGTCGATGTCGGGCACGGCCTGGCGATCGCGTTCAAGGTCGAGTCGCACAACCACCCCAGCGCGGTCGAGCCGTTCCAGGGGGCGGCAACGGGCGTGGGCGGCATCCTGCGCGACATCTTCGCCATCGGCGCGCGGCCGATCGCGGTCCTCGACAGCCTGCGCTTCGGTGAGCCGACGAGCGAGCGCTCGCGCTACCTCCTCGACGGCGCGGTCCAGGGCATCGGCCACTACGGCAACTCGATCGGCGTGCCGAACATCGGCGGCGAGGTCTACTTCGAGCACCCGTACGAGCAGAACTGCCTCGTCAACGCGATGGCGCTCGGCATGGCCGAGACCGACCGGATGATCCGCAGCGCCGCGGCGGGCATCGGCAACATCGTGGTGCTGTTCGGCGCGTCGACCGGACGTGACGGGATCGGCGGTGCGTCGGTCCTGGCCTCCGCTGAGTTCGGCGAGGACGACCCGGACAAGCGGCCGACCGTGCAGGTCGGCGACCCGTTCGAGGAGTCCAAGCTCCTGGAGTGCTCGCTCGAGCTGCTCGGGCGCGAATTGCTCATTTCTCTTCAGGACCTCGGCGCGGCGGGCCTGACGTCGTCGTCGGCCGAGATGGCCAGCAAGGGCGAGGTCGGCGTCGACCTCGACATGGCCAAGGTGCCGCTGCGCGAGCCGGGCATGGCGCCGTGGGAGATCATGATCAGCGAGTCGCAGGAGCGGATGCTCTGCGTCGTCGAGCCCGCGCGCGTCGATGACGTGCTCGCGGTCTGCGAGAAGTGGGAGGTCCACGGCACCGCGATCGGCTCGGTGACCGACACCGGGCACCTGCGGGTGTTCGACGGTGACGAGCTCGTCGGCGACATGCCGGTCCCGGCGCTCGTCGACGACTGTCCGCTCTACGACCTCGATCCGGCGAAGCCCGAGGGCGGCGCGCCGAAGATCTACGACGCGCCCGCCGCGACGCTGGCGCACGACGTCAGTGACCCCGGCGTGACGCTGCTCGCGCTGCTGGCGTCGCCGAACATCACGTCGCGCCGGCCGCTGTTCCAGCAGTACGACTGCCTGGTGCAGTCCCGCACCGTCCGGCGCCCCGAGCAGGCCGACGCCGCCGTCCTCATGCTTCCGCGGGGCGGGGCCATCGCCGTCTCGATCGACGGCAACGGGCGCCGCGTCGCATGCGATCCGTACCGCGGCACGATGGAGAACGTCCTCGAGTGTGCGGCCAACCTCGCGTGCGCGGGCGCCGAGCCGCTCGGCCTGACGAACTGCCTGAATTTCGGCAACCCCGAGAAGCCGCACATCGCGTGGCAGCTGACCGAGTCGATCCGTGGCCTCGGCGAAGCGTGTCGCGCGCTCGACGCGCCCGTCGTCGGCGGCAACGTCTCCCTCTACAACGAGAGCGCGGGCGGCCCGATCTACCCGACGCCCGTCGTCGGCCTCGTCGGCGAGCTGCCCGACCCGGCGGCCGCCGGGCGCTCCGGCTTCGCACGTGAGGGCGACGCCATCGCGCTCGTCGGCCCGTTCGCGCCGTTCCTGCCGGGGGGTGAGCTGAGCAAGCTGCGCGGCGAGCCGCTGCCCGACGGCCTGGAGCCGGTGGATCTCGAGGCCGCGAAGGCCGCGCACGCCGCCGTCCGCGACGCCGTCCGCGCCGGCGCGATATCCAGCGCCCACGACATCGCCGAGGGCGGCCTGCTCGTGGCGGTCGCCGAGGCGGCGCTGTTCGGCGGTCTGGGCGCCACCCTCCAGCTCCCACTCGACGACTTCGCGGATCCCGACCGGCTGCTGTTCGGCGAATCTCCGGGCCGCGGGTTCATCGTGTCGGGCGACGCCGCCGCGCTCGAGGCGCTGCGCGACCGGACGCACGTCACGGTGCTGGGCACGGTCGGCGGCGACGCGCTCTCGGTCGACACCGGCGCGGCGAGCTTCGCACTCACGCTGGCCGAGCTGCGCGAGGCGCACGGCGCGCTGGCCCCCGTGTTCCCGTAGACACGCCGGGATTACGCACCCGCGCGTACCGGTCTTCCCCAAATACCCAGAACCCGGTAGCTTGGGAGCATGTTCCGACGAACGGTCCGTCCCGCCCTCGTCGCACTGGTCGTGCTCGCGGCGTTCCCCGCGTACGCGCCGGCGCAGATCTCCGGCCAGGGCAGTCCGCTCACCGCGGCGGCGAACTACCCCTACCATTGCGAGACCCGGTGGATGCCGGGTGTCCCAGGCAACCCCGGCGGGTTCGGGCCGGGCGGCTACCAGGACTACGTCGAGCAGCCGATCGGGCCGTCGACCTGCACGGTCTTCCAGACCGGCGCGACGCCGGGGACGAGCCACATCGTCCCCAACTCGGGCAAGGTCACGGTCGCGCGCGTGAAGTCGGGCCCCAACCCGGCGCCCGTGAGCATCGCCACCGTTCGGCAGTTCACCGGCAAGCGGCCCTCCGACGGGCAGCTCGTGACGACGTGCTGCCAGGGCGTCTCCGAGACGCCGACGGTGAACCTCACGCCGAACGGGATCACCGAGATCCCGGTGGACTTTCTGGTCGAGAGCAAGCCGTATGACCCGAACAACCCGGGCGTGGCCGGCTACCGGGACTGGGTCGTCGTCAACGTCCACGGCACGACGGGCACGCTGCCGATCTCCGACGCCGGCCTGCCGAGGCCGATCATCGCGCCCCCGGGGGACCCCGGCGCGGTCTGGCACTTCCCCCAGATCGACCCCAGCCAGACGAACCAGAACGCATGGATCGCGAGCCGGTTCGAGGTGCTCCTGAACTACGACTGGGTGCGGACGTCCGCGACCACGCCGGCCACCGAGACGTGCACGCGCGGGCTCGCGCTGCGTGTGTGCGCGCCGCAGCCGCCGACCGCCGTGGCGGGGGCGCTCGCCGAGGTTCGCAGCTCCAAGCTGCGCCTCAAGCGCGGCAAGGTCGGCGTCTCGGTCAAGTGCGCGCGCACCGACGGCCAGCCGTGCAAGGGCAAGGTCCGCCTGCGGACCGTCGCGAAGAAGCCGGTGCTGCTTGCGAGCAAGACGCTGAACGTCGCCGCGGGCAAGACGAAGACGGTCTCCGTCTCGCTGAACACCAAGGCGCGCAAGCGGCTGAAGGGCAAGAAGAAGATCCGCGTGGAGATCGCGCTCAGCGGTCAGGCCGCGATCACGAAGGACGTGAGGCTGCGCCGATAGTCTCCGGCGCGTCGACTGCCTGCGCGAGGGCATGAGCTGGGTGCACCTGCGCATGTGCCACGGGTGCGGCGAGATCCGGTGCTGCGACAACAGCCCGGGGCGGCACGCGACCGCCCATTTCCACGAGGCCGGGCACCCGATCATGCGCTCGGTCGAGCCGGGCGAGGTCTGGAGCTGGTGCTTCATCGACGAGGTCGCCTTCCGGATCGCGGTCGAGTGACACGCCTGGGTCCCGCACCCTCCGGCGAAAACCGGGGATGGCACCCACCGCGTCCACCGCTACCATCCACACAGTGAGCGCACCGGACGAGCGCGACGGGCCTCGGGACGAGTGCGGTGTCTTCGGCATCTATGCCCCGGAGGCCCAGCACGAGGTCGCGAAGCTCGCCTACTACGCGCTGTACGCACTGCAGCACCGCGGCCAGGAGTCTGCTGGCATTGCCTCGGCGCACGTCGGCGGCCACATCATGACCCTGCGCGAGCTGGGGCTCGTCAACCAGGTTTTCGACGAGCAGAAGCTCCGCGCGCTCGACGGCGAGATGGCCGTGGGCCACGTCCGCTATTCCACGACGGGCTCGAACGCGTGGGAGAACGCGCAGCCCGTCCACCGCTCCGACCGGCGTGAGCTGGCGCTCGCGCACAACGGCAACCTCATCAACGCGGTCGAGCTGCACACCGAGCTGCGCGAGCAGGGACTGTCGTTCCGCTCGACGTCGGACAGCGAGATCATCGCTGCGCTCATCGCCAGCCACCCGGCCGAGACGGTCGAGGACGCGGTCGAGGCGGTCATGCAGCAGCTCCAGGGCGCGTACTCCACCGTGATCATGACCAAGGACCGCGTGGTTGCCTTCCGCGATCCGGCCGGCCTGCGGCCGCTCTGCATCGGCCAGCTCGGGGACCGTTACTGCGTCGCCAGCGAGTCGTGTGCGTTCGACATCATCGGCGCGAAGTACCTGCGCGACGTCCTGCCCGGCGAGCTGGTGAGCATCTCCGACAAGGGGCTGCACGTGCGCCAGGCGGTCGTCAGCGAGCGCGAGGCGTTCTGCGTCTTCGAGCACATCTACTTCGCGCGCCCGGACAGCATCATGGGCGGCCAGCGTCTGCAGGCCAGCCGCGGGCGCATGGGCGAAATCCTCGCGCGTGAGGCGCCGGCACCGAACGCCGACCTCGTCATCGCGGTGCCCGATTCCGGCAACGCCGCCGCGCGTGGCTTCGCGCGGGGCTCGGGCCTGCCGCACGACGACGCGCTCATCAAGAACCGCTACGTCGGGCGCACGTTCATCCAGCCCGGGCAGGAACTGCGCAAGCACGGCCTGCGGCTGAAGTTCAACCCGCTGCCCGAGATCGTCGAGGGGCGGTCGCTGGTCGTCGTCGACGACTCGATCGTGCGCGGCAACACCACGCGGCAGATCGTGCAGATGCTCCGCGACGCGGGCGCCCGCGAGGTCCACATGCGGATCAGCGCGCCGCCGCTGCGCCACCCGTGCCACTACGGCGTGGACATGTCGACGAGCGAGGAGATGATCGCCCACGAGCGCACGGTCGAGGAGATCTCGGCCGAGCTCGGATGCGACTCGCTGGCGTACATCTCGCTCGAGGGCGTGTACGAGGCGATCAAGGGCGAGCGCGCCAAGCACTGCGACGCCTGCTTCACCGGCGAGTACCCGCTCGCGGGCACGGACGGCCACGAGGGCAAGTACGCCCTTGAGCTTCCGGTCGTCACGCAGGCGTGACGGCGTTCTCCGACGCGCAGCTCGAAGCGCGGCGCCGGACGGGCGGCCTGTCGTTCTGGAGTGCGCTCACGGAGCGCGCGGAGGGTGCGTGGGTGGAGGAGCGCGTTGGCGGGGTCGTGGCGGCGGTGCTGCCGGGCAGCCCGAATCGGTCGGTGATGAACTGCGCCTTCTACGAGGACGGTGGCGCGCTGCTCGCCGTGCGCGACGAGCTCGAGCGGATCTACCGGGCGGCGGGCGTCGTCGCATGGACCGTGTGGGTGCTGGATGGAGATGACGCGACCGCGCGGGGGCTCGCCGCCGCGGGCCACGTGCTTGACGCCAACCCGGCGGCGATGGGCGGGGTGCTCGCCGAGATGGACCTCGAGGCCCGTGGCGGTGTCGAGGTCGTTCCGAGCGACGACTGGTCGGCGATGGCCCGGCTGAACGCCGCGGCATACAGCACACCCGAGGAGGACTGGGTCAGCGCGCTGGGCGGCCAGACGGCGGCGCTCGGCGCGCTGTACGTCGTCGGCGACCCGGCCGATCCGGACTGCTGTGCGCTGATCAACACGCATGACGGCAACGCGGAGGTGTGTTTCGTCGCCACGCGTGCGTCGGCGCGCGGGAGGGGGTTGGCGTCGGAGCTGCTCCGTCATGCGCTGCGCGCCGCGATGGCGGAGGGGTGCGGGACGACGACGCTCGAGGCGACGAAGCTCGGGCAGCCGGTGTATGCGTGCATGGGGTTCCGGGTGCTGGGCGAGCTGCAGATGTGGGAGCAGCGATTCTGAGCTGACGCTCAGGGAGCGGAAAGCTCCGCTTCAGGTTCCGGGCGGATCCTGGGTCCATGCAGCTGACGTTCCCGCATAATGCCGTGGTCGTCGTCGCCGTGGTCCCCGGCGCGGGTAAGTCCACGCTGATCCGCCGGGCGGTGGATCGCGACGGCGTGGTGGTGGTCGACACCGACGACGCGCGGACGCGCGGCCGGGGCGGGCGGGGGCTCTACGTCCGCACTATCTGCGCATCGCCCGCGGTGCTCGGCGGCTGGCCGGCCGTCATCCACACGCGAGGCACCCGCGCACCGGCACGCTGGATCATCCGTGGGATGGTCTTCCTGCGTACCCGCCCCTGGCGCCAGCCAGCGCGGCGAACGGTCTTCCGTGGCCGTCATAGCGACCACACACGACCGTTCGGCCCCTGGCGGGTGCCGACTCATGGTTCGGCTGACTGCCTGCAGCGCAGCGGTGTGACAGCCCTCCAACGCGTGTGCAGCAATTTTGCAGCGGGGCCTGGCGCGCGCCGGGCCCCGCGCTAGCGTTCGGCGCCTGATGGATCCCCGCGCCGCTCTGCGCGAGCACTTCGGTTTCGACGACTTCCGCCCCGGCCAGGAGGCGGCGGTCACTGCCGCCCTGGCCGGGCGCGACGTCCTCGTCGTCATGCCGACGGGGGCGGGGAAGTCGCTCTGCTACCAGCTGCCCGCGCTGTGCCGGGACGACCTCACGCTCGTCGTCTCCCCGCTCGTCGCGCTCATGCAGGACCAGGTCGAGGCGCTGGAACGGATCGCGCCGGGGAAGGTCGGGCTCGTCAACGCGCAGGCCGACGCCGCGACGAACCGGGCGACGCTCGAGGCGGCCGTGCGCGGCGACCTGCGCGCCCTCTACGTCGCGCCCGAGCGGTTCTCCTCCCGTGCGTTCCT
Organism: Solirubrobacteraceae bacterium; assembly: GCA_051306365.1. GTDB lineage: Bacteria > Actinomycetota > Thermoleophilia > Solirubrobacterales > Solirubrobacteraceae > Svornostia. Next base: position 6,665 of record JBPPNC010000207.1, on the reverse strand, counting down.
CGACGCGATGAAGGAGACGAAGGTCGGGCTGTTCGTCGTCGACGAGGCGCACTGCGTCTCGCAGTGGGGCCACGACTTCCGGCCCGACTACTTCCGCCTCGCCGACGCCGCGCGCTGGCTCGGCGCCGACGCGATCGTGGCCTCCACGGCAACCGCCACGCCCGAGGTGGCGAAGGACATCCAGGAACGGCTGGGTCTCCAGGACCCCGCGCTCGTCTCGACGGGGTTCGACCGGCCGAACCTGTCGTTCGGCATCGTGCGCTGCGGCACGACGAAGGACAAGGAACGCCGCATCCTCGCCGCGCTCTCCGAGGACGGCGCAACCCCGGCCATCGTCTACGCGGGCACGCGCAAGAACACCGAGCAGCTCGCGGCGTCGCTCGACGCGGCGCTCGGCGTGCGGGTCGAGCCGTACCACGCGGGCCTGGACCGTGACACGCGCGCGGAGGTCCAGCGGCGGTTCATGAGCGGCGAGACCGACGTGGTCGTGGCGACGAACGCGTTCGGCATGGGCGTCGACAAGGCCGACGTGCGGACCGTCTGCCACGCGTCGGTCCCGTCGTCGGTCGAGGCCTGGTATCAGGAGGCCGGTCGTGCGGGCCGCGACGGCGCGCCGGGGAAGGCCCTGCTGTTCGCCGAGGCGAAGGACAAGAGCCTGCACGTCTTCTTCATCGGCCGCGCGGAGGTCGAGGACGCGCAGATCGACGCCGTCGCGCATCGGCTGTTCGCGCGGGCCGACGGCAACCGCTACGACCTCGGCGTCGACGAGCTCGGGTCTCTCGTCAGCGATGACGGCGGCAAGGACGACGGCGCCGACCGGGTGCGCGCGATCGTCGGGCACCTGGCGCGCGCGGGGGTGCTGCGTCCCGCGCCGTCCACGCCCGACCGGCTGCGCGGCCGGCTCGAGGCGCCGTACGACGCGCGCGCGCGGGCGGTGTGTCGCCGCCACGCGGGCGAAGCGCAGCGGGCGCGCTGGGCGCAGTACCGCGCCGTCTGGGCGCTCGTCGAAGACCAGGCGTGCCGCCGCGCCGCGCTGCTCAAGCACTTCGGCGACCCCGCCGCGCCGGCGCCGAACCCGGGCGTCCCGTGCTGCGATGTGTGCGACCCGTCGTGGCTGCCGATGCCGGCCGGTGGCACGAGCAACAGCGCGGGGGCGGCGCGCGGCAGCGGTGTCCCCGGTGACCTCGACGACGCGATCATCAGCCTCGTTCGCCGTGCTGACCCGGCCGTCGGCCGCACGCGCGCGGTCGAGATCCTGCGCGGCGGGCGGTCGAAGGTCGTGCAGAAGTACAGCTACGACGGTCTGCCGGAGTACGGCACGTACGACTTCCTGCGCAACGAGGAGGTCCTCGCCCGCGTGGATGCGTTGCTCGAGGGCGGGACGCTGCGCTCGACGGGTGGGGCGTATCCAAAGCTGCAGGCCGCGCAGGCGCAGGCGCAGCTGTGACCGCCTTGCCGCGCATCGTGGTGCTCGCATCCGGCAGCGGCACGAACCTCCAGGCGCTCATCGACACGCTGCACGGGCGCGAGGTCGAGATCGTCGGCGTCGGCAGCGACAAGCCGGGATGCCGGGCGCTCAGCCGCGCCGAGGAGGCGTCGATCGCCACGGCGACGTTTCCCATTGACGACTTCGCCGACCGGGCGGCTCGCGACACCGCGATGGCCGCGTGGGCAGAGGAGGTCGGTGCGCAGGCGATCGTGCTTGCGGGCTACATGGCGCTCCTCACGCCCGCGTTCCTCGACGCCTTCTGCGACCGCGTGGTCAACGTCCACCCGTCGCTGCTGCCCGCGTTCACGGGCCTTCGTGCGATCGAGCAGGCGCTCGACTATGGGGTGAAGGTCTTCGGCGTGACGGTCCACCTCGTCGACGAGGGCGTGGACACCGGGCCGATCCTGCTGCAGGGCGCCGTCGACCTGCCTGACGCCACGGATCCGGAGGCGGTGCACGCCGCGCTGCAGCCCCTCGAGCACCGGCTGTTACCCGAGGCGGTCCGGCTGCTCGTGGGCGGCGGCTTCGAGCCAGATCCAACCCACCCGCGCCGGATGCGGCGCACGTCGATATCCTCGCGCGACCGATGACCGAGCCGAACATCCAGGAAACCGAAGGCGTCACCGCTCCTGGCGCGGTGCGCGTCCGCCGCGCGCTGCTGTCCGTGTCGGACAAGCGTGGCATCGTCGACTTCGCCAAGGGGCTGTCGGCGCTCGGCGTCGAGCTCGTCTCCACCGGGGGCACCGCCAAGGAGCTCATGGACGCGGGCCTCGAGGTCCGCACCATCAGCGACCTCACGGGTTTCCCGGAGATCATGGATGGCCGGGTCAAGACGCTGCACCCCAAGCTCCATGCGGGCCTGCTGGGCGTGCGCTCCAACGCCGAGCACATCAAGACCGCTGAGGACCACGACATCGAGTGGGTCGACCTCGTGTGCGTCAACCTCTACCCGTTCGAGCGGACGGCGGCCAGCCGCGGCGCCACGGAGGAGGAGGTCGTCGAGCAGATCGACGTCGGCGGCCCCACGATGATCCGCGCGGCGGCGAAGAACCACGCGTTCGTCGGCGTGGTCGTCAAGCCCGAGTCCTACGACGCGGTGCTCTCCGAGCTCGAGGAGTTCGAGGGCACGCTGTCCATGCCCACGCGCGAGGCGCTCGCCGCCGACGCGTTCGCACTCACCGCGCGGTACGACACCGCCATCGCCCGCTGGTTCAGCGAGAAGCACGACGACTTCCCGCAGCTGTTCGCGCGCGCGTACGAGAAGGTCGCCGATCTCTCCTACGGCGAGAACCCGCACCAGCGCGCGGCGTACTACTCCGAGGTCGGCGCGCGCATGCACGTGCTCAGCCAGGTCGAGCAGCACCACGGCAAGCAGCTCTCGTACAACAACCTGCTGGACCTCGACAGCGCCCGGCAGCTGATCTCCGAGTTCGAGGTCCCCGCCTGCGCGATCATCAAGCACAACAACCCGTGCGGGGTCGCGCTCGGTGCCACGCCCCTGGAGGCCTACGACAAGGCCTTCGCCGGTGACCCGCTCAGCGCGTTCGGCGGCGTCATCGCCCTGAACCGCAAGGTCGACAAGGCCACGGCGCAGAAGCTCGTCGACCAGTTCGTCGAGGTGCTCATCGCGCCGGCCTACGACGAGGACGCCATGGCGATCCTCACGGCCAAGCCGAACACGCGGATCCTCGAGGACGGCGAGCGGCGCAAGCCGCGGGTCGGCGAGCCCGCCATCCGCCAGCTCGCGGGCGGCCTGCTCGTCCAGGACCGTGACACCGGCATCGAGGACCGCACGGAGATGGAGGTCGTCACGGCCCGGCAGCCCAGCGAGCAGGAGTGGAGCGAGATGCTCTTCGCCTGGAGGGTCTGCAAGCACGTGCGGTCGAACGCGATCGTGCTCGCGAAGGACCTCGCGACGATCGGTATCGGCGCCGGCCAGATGAGCCGCGTCGACAGCGTGCGCATCGCGGTGGACAAGGCCCGGATCGGCTCGCTGCAGGGCAGCGCCCTGGCCAGCGACGCGTTCTTCCCGTTCGCCGACGGGCCCGAGCTCGCGATCGCCGCGGGCGTGTCGTCGATCATCCAGCCGGGGGGCAGCAAGCGCGACCGCGAGGTCGTCGAGGCGGCCGACAAGGCGGGCATCTCCATGGTGCTGACGAACCGCCGCCACTTCCGCCACTAGGCGCAGCGAAGGGTTGAGAACCGTCTGCTTCTCAAGCAGGCGCGGCCATACGCCGAAGTACGGTGCGAGGGACGCGGCACCCACCCTGTCGCCCGGGCTCGAGGGCCCACCCTCGTCACCATCCAGCTGCTGCGCAAGATCGCCGCGTGCGCACCGCGCGTCGGCGGCACCGCGGCCCGGTTCGGCCACACGGCACGGGGTGATCAAGCACGTCTTCCAGGCGCTGCCCGCCCGGGCCGGCGGGTTCCTCCTGAAGGCGGCGCCGCCCGGCACGCTCGTGCAGGCGGTCCGCACCGTGGCCGACGGCGAGCCGCTACTCGACCCGGCCGTGACACGGCGGCTCGTCGAGCACTTTCTCGCACGCCCCGAACCCGACGACGAGATGGGGGAGCAGCTGTTTCTCAGCCCCGCGACGGTGAAGTCGCACGTGACGCGGATCCTCGGCAGGCTCGGGGTGCGCAGCCGTGTGCAGGCGGTGGTCCTCGCCTACGAGACGGGTCTCGTCCGGCCTGGTGACGCCGGGCCGTGAGCAGGACGCTGCGCTGACTGCGGCTGTCCGCAGGCGACGCGGCGATCACGGTCGCGGTCGCAGCGTGGGCTGTGCCCGAGGCGCTCACGCTCGGGGCACGGTGCCGTGGTGTTCGCAGTGTCCGTCACCGGCGCCATGGCGTTCCGGCGGCGCTGGCCGGGCGTCGCGCTGGCGATCGCCCCCGCGGCGTTCCTGCTGGACGTCGTCATCGCGGATGACTGCACTCACCTCCCCGTTGCATCGGCAGACCGCTGCGCTGCGCCACCCCCGATGGTGCCGCTGACGAGTCGCACCGGCGTAGTCGTCGGCGGGTTGCGCGAGACTTGGCACGTTCGACGTTCCCTTGTGAACTACGGAGGAAGATCTGCCATGAACGCCACCGCCTCGCCCGAATCCGCCTTCGGCGGCGCCCCAGGCGGCGGCCCGAAGGTGATCCGGAGCATTGGTACCTGCTTCGGATGGCTGCTGCTGAGTTTCGGCCTGTGGAGCTTCGCCTGGATCCACAACACACTGACGGAGATCGGCAACGCGAGGGGCAAGGACACGCAGGCCACCCTGATGACGGTCCTGTACCTCGTTCCGATCGTGAATCTCTACGTCCTGTACGTGACGTGGAAGGAAGTCTCCGAGTTCGCCGAGAGCTCGGGTGAGGATCCGTTCAGCCCGATCCTCTACGTGATTCTGTACTTCATCCCGATCGTGAACATCTTCATCCTCATCAGCGTCCAGAACAAGCTGAACGCGACGTGGATGCGGGCGACGAACGGCACCGCCCAGGACGCGGACCTGGAAGGGCTCGGCAAGGTCCTGGTCATGGTGGGCGCGGTGTTCTGGGGCCTCTGGATCCTCGTCATCGTGCTTGCGGTCGCGCTCGGCTAGCCGATCACGATCGTGCGGCACCGCTCCGAATCGCCGTGCACGCCGATGCCGTCGGGCGCGCGCACGGAGAGGTGTTCGCCGATGCTCCGCCGGTCACCACGAAGGTGCAGGTCGCCGCGCTCATCGATCCGGCCTTCCTGGTCGAGATCGAGGCCGGCGCCTGCGTCACGGAATGACGACGAGATCGACCTCGACGAGCGCGCCGACCGCCAGCGCGGTCACGCCGACGCACGTGCGGCTCGGCAGCCGCTGCGGGAACCACGTCGCGTACGCGGCGTTGAACTCGGCGTAGTCGCGGGCGAACTCGGTGAGGTAGGCCCGGGCCTGGACGGTGCGGTCCAGGGTCGCGCCGCACAGTCGCACGACGGTCTGGAGGTTGCGCATGACCTGGTGGGTCTGCTCGGTGATGCCGCCCGGCACGAGCTCGTTGGTGGCGGGGTCGATCGGCATCTGGCCGGTGACGTGCAGCGCGCCGTCGCACAGCGTGGCCTGCGAGAACGGGGCGACCGACGTGGGCACGCCGTCGTCGGGCCCGAACAGATAGCTGACGATCTCGCTGCTCATCTCCGCGGCGGGAACATCCGCTTCTCGATGCACGCGTGCACGCCCTGGCGGCCGTCGACGACCTGCGTGATGGTGAAGTCCGCGGCGATCGACATGAGCGAGTACGCGTCGTCGCGCGACAGGCCCCACCCGCGCTGCAGCAGGTTGAGCATCCGCCGCGACGCCTGGCCCATCGCCTCGTCGAGGTCGTCGCCGAACCCGTGGACGAGCTGGTGCGTGGCGGTGTCGAGCGTCGGGACGTCGAAGACGCTGTCACGCACGATGCTGATCCGCAGCAGGCCGTTGAGCGACGACTCCAGCGCCGTGCCGGAGACCTCTCCGTCGCCCTGGGAGACGTGCGGGTCGCCGACCGACAGCAGGGCGCCGGGCACCTGCACGGGGTAGTGCATCGTCCCGCCCGCGCCGATGCGCCAGTTGTCGATGTTGCCGCCGTGGTCGCCGGGTGGGATGGACGAATGTCGTCCGGGTGTGGCCGGGGCGACGCCCATCGTCCCGAAGTGCGGGCGCATCGGCACCACGACGCCGCCCAGCGCGGGCTGGCGCGCCGCGGGATCGGGCGGGGTGATGATCCCCGGGCCCTCGCTGTCGTAGAGGCGCGTCGTGGTCCAGTCGAACGCGAACCGTGCCCGCGCGGTCCCGCTCGGCTCGTCAAGCGCATAGACCGTGACGCGCTCCTTGCCGACGTCGTCGTAGAGATGGCCCCAGTTCCCGGCGAGGTTCGTGCCCCACGGCAGCCGCGGGCGGGCCTGCAGGATCTCGACGCGCAGGACGTCGCCGGGGCGGGCGCCGTTGACCGCGATCGGGCCGGTGAGCAGGTGCGGCCCGGGGCCGCGGTCCTGCACACGGTCGAAGATCGCCCGGATGCCGTCGTCCATGAGTAGGTCGGGTGCGTCGCCGGCCTGGTGGGTGACCGCCTCGATCTCGACGACATCGCCGGAGTGGATGGTCAGGGCGGGCGGGATCGTGTTGTCGAAGTGCCCCCAGTGGACCGTCTCCGGGGTGGCGGGGAGACGGTGGAAGGT
>JBPPNC010000183.1:0-6361 GCA_051306365.1 Solirubrobacteraceae bacterium | reverse complement strand
TCGGCGAGCAGCGTCGCCTCGGTCTGGTCGGACTCCTCGGAGGGGTCGTAGTAGAACGGGCCCTCGGGCAGCAGCTCGCGCAGGCGGTCCAGCAGCGGCTCGAGCCCCGTGCCCCTGCGTGCGCTGATCGGGTAGATGTCGTCGCCGACCTCGAGCTCCCCCGCGGCCTGGAGGACCTCCATGAGCTTGGCGTCGCTGAGCTTGTCGACCTTGTTGACGGCGACGATCACCGGCGTGCTCGTCTTGCGCAGCGCGTCGGCGATGAAGCGGTCGCCGGGGCCGACACCCTCGAGCCCGTTGACGATCATCAGCGCGGCGTCGCTGTCGGCCAGCTCACGCTCGACGCGCGACTGCATGCGGGTGGTCAGCGCGTCACGCGGGCGCTGTACGCCGGGCAGGTCGACGAGCACGAGCTGCCAGTCGGGCCCGGTTGCCACGCCCCGGATCGCGCGGCGCGTGGTCTGCGGCTTGTCGGAGACGATCGCGACCTTGTGGCCGACCATCGCGTTGACGAGGGTCGACTTGCCGACGTTCGGGCGGCCGGCGAGGGCGACGAACCCGGAGCGGGTGCTCATCGGTCTCCCCCGCCCGCAAAATTCTCAACCCGTGCGCGGAACGCGGGCGGGTCGATCGCCGGGAACCGGTACAGGTCCGGTTCGACCGCGACGAACAGCTCGAGAAGTCGCGTGGGCTTGATGAGTCCGTACTCGCGCATCGCACGCACGTCCCCGAGGTCGCGGGCCAGCGCGCGGACACGCGCCGCGTCAGCGTCGTGCCGCATGTTCCGCTGCCCGCGCGAAGGACTCCAGCTGACGAAGCAGCGCGAGGTACCGCCCGTGCGCGTCGTTTCCGTGTCGCTCGCCCAGCGACCGATAGAGAGCGTGCGTGGCATCGACGTCGGTGGCTCGTTCGGGCACCGGGACACCCGCGGCGCGCAGCCGTGTGGCCGCCGCCGTGACGAGCAGCGCCGGCTCAGTCCCGCTGCGTCCGGCGTTGAGATCCTGAAGACCGGCGATGACGAGGTCCCCGCCGGGAAGCTCGGCGTACGGGGCACTCACTGTTCCCACGACAGCAGCTCGGCCTGAAGCGCGAGCATCTCGCCGTCGTCGGTCTCGTGGTCCATCCCGGTGAGGTGCAGCGCGCCGTGGATGATCGCCTCGCGCAGGTCCTCGGTGTGCGCCGGGCAGATGACGATGTCGCCGAGTTCGATCTCGAGCTCGCCGAGCCCGTCGAGGTCGGGCGGGCAGCCGGCTTCGCCCTCGCCGTCGATCGGGAAGCTCAGGACGTCGGTCGGCCCGGTGTTGCCGCGGTGCTCGACGTTCAGCTCGGCGATGCGCTCCTCGTCGACGAACTCGACGGCGCAGTGGCCGGCCTCGATGCCCGCGCTGGCCAGCGCGATCGCGACGAGCCGCTCGATCTCGGGGGGCGGCGGTGCGCCCGGGGCGTAACGGGCCCCGATGACCTCGACTTCGAGCATCAGGCGCGGCGGCGCTCGGCGGGACGGAGCTCTGGGGCCAACGAGTTCGCGTGCTGGTCGTACGCCTCGACGATCCGCTGGACGATCCGGTGGCGGACGACGTCCTCCCCGCCGAAGCGGACGAAGTCGATGCCCTCGATGCCCTCGAGGATCTCGGCGACCGCGACGAGCCCGGACTTCTGCTCGCGCGGGAGGTCGACCTGCGTGATGTCGCCGGTGACGACCATGCGCGAGTTGAAGCCCAGCCGCGTGAGGATCATCTTCATCTGCTCGGGCGTGGTGTTCTGCGCCTCGTCGAGGATGATGAAGCTGTCGTTCAGGGTGTTGTGCGTGAGGAGCAGATCGTCGGTCACATACAGCGAATCCTCCGCTGCGACCTGGATGCAGACCGTCTCGGCCGGACCCGCAGGCTCGATGCTGTCGATCATCCGAATCGGTCGGCCCCCGCCGCACTCCCGGTACACGTCCAGCTTGCGCGTCAGCCGGAACGGCTCGACTGTTTCGGGCAAGCGGATGTCCAGAATGTGGGCGTCCGATCGGTGCGGCACGGGGCGACCCTTTGCGAGACCAGGCCTGCGCCCCTCTGCCCGCCTCGTACGCGAGTACACGACTCCTCCGAGCGACCGGACCAGGAACACCACATCGTCGCGAAGACGCGGGGAGCAGGTCGTGTACTGGATCCGGCACGACCGATCCTTCTGCCTGACCGGGCCGCCGTCGCTGTCGAGTAGCCCCTGGAGCAGCGCGACCCGCACGTCGCACGAGTTCCAGAGGTACGCGCTCGGAATGAACTTTGTGTTCGACCGCGTACCGGCAAGACCGAGCTCCCGAAGCTTCACGGTCACGGGGTTGGCAATGCGCAACCCACCCCTGCCGCCCTCCCGATGACGCAGGACGTAGTCCACCCCGGACTTCTTGACGAGCTCGATGTGGTCAAGCGCCGCCTCAAGACCGGTGGCCAGTTCCGGATCGGCCGTCGAGAACGTCGGCGTCGTCTTCGTCGTCAGGCAGCCGTCACCGAGCAGCAGCCCCAACGCATAGGGGTCAAGCGGCACGTCCTGGGGTTCGAACTCCGCTGGAGCGCTGAGCACCGGCAGCTCATACCGTCGCTGATGCGCGGCGCGCAGGCTGCCGATCATCTCGTCGGTCCGCAGGGTCCGCCCCGGGCGTCCATGGCGCTTGTCCGAGGCGGTCTTGACGGTCCAGAGGTGCTCCGCGCAGCACAGCGTGCTCGCCCCGTCCTGTGCCCGAACCTCGTACACATCGCGGCGCCCCTGCGGGAAGACCCCCAGAACCGGCGTCGGCACACCACGCGAACCGATCACCAGGTCACCGACACGCAGGCTGCCGATCGGTTGCCAGCCGCTAGGAGTCAGAACCCTGCTGTCAACCGGTTGCGCGCGCCCGCGCATGAACGCGAGCGGCGCGACCTCGATCTGCCCGCGCTCCAGCGCCTGCTGGACCTTCTCGGCGTCGAGCATGTCGTGCAGGGCGTCGAACAGCGGGCGCAGGTACGGGTCGATCTTCGCCATGAGGTCGCCGGGCAGGAAACCCAGGCGCTCGCCGGCCTCCACCGCGGGGCGCGTGAGGATGATGCGGTTGACCTCGCGGCGCGACAGCGCGGCGGCCGCGAGCGCGACGGCGAGGAAGGTCTTGCCGGTGCCGGCCGGGCCGATGCCGAAGGTGATGGTGTTGCGGCGGATGGAGTCGACGTAGCGCTTCTGGTTGACCGTCTTGGGCGCGACCCGCCGGGAGCGGTGCTGCCAGACGATGTCCTCCAGGATCTTCGCCGGGTCCTCGTGGCGGTCCAGCGCGCCGGTGACCGCGCTGATCGTGCCGGGCGCGATCTCGTGCCCCTGCTCGATCAGGTCGCTCAGTTCGCGCACGACCTTGCCTGCCTCGCCGACCGCGTCCGCGTCGCCGTCGAGCGTGACGACGTTCCCGCGCAGGAAGACGTCGCAGGAGATGTGGTCCTCGAGCGCGCGCAGCACGGCATCGCCGCTGCCCGCCAGGCTGGACGCCACCTCATTCGACACCTCGATCTGACGACGCACCCAGCACCTCCTTCACGATCGCACTCACACGCCTGCCGTCGGCGCGCCCGCCCACCCTGGGCATCGCCGCCTTCATGACCTGCCCCATGTCCTTCGGGCCGGCGGCCCCGCTCTCGGCGACCGCCGCCTCGACGATCTGGCGCAGCTCGTCGTCGCCCATCTCGGCCGGGAGGTAGGCCGCGATCATCTCCGCCTCGGCCTCCTCGGCCTCCGCGAGCTCGGGCCGGTCGCCCTTGCGGAACGCCTCGGCGGCTTCCAGCCGGCGCTTGCGCTCGCGGCGCAGCACGGCCTGCTCGTCGTCGTTGCCCTCCTTCGCCGCCTTCTGCAGCTCGGACAGGACCAGTCGCAGCGTCCCGACGCGTTCTGACTCGCGCGCCTTCATGGCGGAGGTCAGATCTTGCTTCACCGTGTCGGCCAGCGTCACCAGGGCAAGCATAGGGGTCGCGGCGGCGGCCGTCATGGCGTCACTGGAGACACGGACTGGTCTCGCGCCCGTCGCCTCGCGCGGTACCTCAGCGGGAATTGAGGCATCACTACATCACCATTTGTGATGCTACGATGTTCTCATGCGCACGACGGTGACGCTGGACCCTGACACGAGGCTGCTGGTCGAGCGGCTGATGCGGGAGCGCGACCTGTCGTTCAAGGACGCGGTCAACACGGCGATCCGTGCCGGGCTCGCACCCGCGGCCACCGACGAGCCCATCACGATCCCCCGTGACCTGGGGGCCGCGAAGGTTGACCTCACCAAGGCGCTCGCGCTCGCGGGACAGATGGAGGATGAAGAGATCATCCGCAAGATGGCCATCGGCCGCTGATGGTCCTCATCGACGCGAACGTCCTGCTCTACGCGGTGAACAGCCGCGCACCCGAGCACGAGGCCAGCTGGACATGGCTGGAGCGCAGCCTTCGCGGCAACGAGGGCGTCGGCTTCGCGTGGATCGCGCTGCTGGGCTTCCTGCGCGTGGGCACCAACCCGGCCGCGCTGGGCGATCCGCTCGACGTCGAGACCGCCACCGCCCAGGTTGAGCGCTGGTTGAGCGCACCGGCGGCTGTCCTCGTGCAGCCCACCAGCCGGCACGCGGCGATCCTGGGCGGCCTGCTCAGGCAGGTGGGCGTCGGCGGCAACCTCGTGACAGACGCCCACCTCGCGGCGCTCGCCGTCGAACACGACGCCGCCGTCGTGTCGTTCGACCGCGACTTCGCACGATTCGAGGGCGTCCGCCACCGCCTACCCGGCTGAACGGCAGATCGACGTCGTCAGGGCAACGTGGATCTGCCGTTCGGCACCTTGGGGGCGTCGACGGCCGGTGGCGCCGGTGCCGGTGGCAGGCCCTCGGCGTGGCCGAGCCGGCCCAGCTCTGCGGTGTCTCTTCCGAACAGCAGGCCGACGTTCCAGTCGAACAGCAGCCGCGCGCGGCGGCCCCAGCCGGGCATGAGCGCCAGGTGGTAGGTCCGCGCCAGCCACCACGCGGGCGTGCCGCGCCAGCGCAGGCCGAGCGTGGACGCGACGGCCTTGCCCCGGCCCATGTCGACGAACACCCCGAGCGTGCGGTAGCGAAACGGTCGCGGCCGGCCCACCCCGAGCGCCGCCGCGACGTTCTGCGCGACGACCTTGCCCTCCCGCGTGGCGTGCTGCGCCGTCGGCGGTGACGCCTCCTTGCGCCCCCGCGCCGGGTCGGGGACCGCGGCGGCGTCGCCGATCGCCCACACGGTGTCGTGGCCTTCGACCTGCAGGAACTTGTCGGTGGGAACGCGCCCGCGCTCGTCGAGCGGCAGGCCGAGCTGCGCGACGACGGGGTGCGGCCGCACGCCCGCGGTCCACACCACGCAGCGGGTGGGGATCCGCTCGTCGTCGGAGAGCAGGGCGTCCGTGTCGGTGACCTCCTGCAGCGTCGTGGACGTGCGGATCTCGATCCCCCGGCCGCGCAGCTCGCGGGTGGCAAACGCGGCGAGCTGCGGCTTGATCTCCGGCATGACGCGGTCGGCGGCGTCGACGAGCACCCAGCGCATCCCGCTCACGCGACAGCGCGGGTAGTGCTCGATCACGTCGGCGGCGAAGTCCTGCAGCTCGGCGAGCCCTTCCAGGCCCGCGTAGCCCGCGCCGACGAACACGTACGTGAGGTAGGAGGCGCGCTCGGAGGAATCATCGATCGTCTCGGCGATCTCGAAGCTCTGCAGCAGGCGGTTGCGCAGCTGGATGGCCTCGGGCAGCGACTTCAGCCCGATCGCGTGCTCGGCCAGGCCGGGCACCGGCAGCGTGCGGCTGACCGACCCGAGCGCGACGACGAGGTGGTCGTAGCGCAGCTCGTTGACGTCGCCGTGCAGCGTGCGCACCGAGACGCGTTGCTCGGCCGGGTCGGCGCCGAGCACCCGGCCGACCCGCAGGTCGACGCGGTCGGAGAGCTGCTCGCGCAGGGGCACCACGACGTGGCGCGGCTCCAGCGTGCCGGCGGCCGCCCCGGGGAGCAGGGGCGTGTAGAGCATGAAGTTCGTCTCGTTGACGAGCGTGATGCGCGCGCTCTGCGGGGGCAGCAGGCGGCAGAGGCGGTGGGCGGTCTGCAGCCCACCGAAGCCGCCGCCGGCGATGACGACGTTCCAGGCCATGGGGTGCACCGTAGTACCCAGCCTCGGGCACCGCCTACATTGTGCGTTGTGGCGCTTCCGACGGTCTCTGTGGTCATGGCCACCTTTCGCCGCCGCGACCGCCTGGAGCGCGTCGCCGCCTCGCTCCTCGATGACCCCGGCCTGACCGAGCTCGTCGTCGTCGTCTACGGCTGCGATGACGGCTCGCTGGAGTTCCTCGAGTCGCTGGCACGACGCGATCGCC
>JBPPNC010000118.1:0-10472 GCA_051306365.1 Solirubrobacteraceae bacterium | reverse complement strand
CCGTGAGGACGAGCTGCTCAGCCTCAGCCTCCGACAGCAGCGCCCGCGGCACCCCGTCCTCGAGCAGCGCAACCGGGGACGGCTCAGCCGCCTCATCCCCCGGTCGCTCCTGCACTGTCGCCACGCTGACGCCCCCAGCCCCGCTTGCTCGGTCGAACTTCAGAGGTCAGCCAACCGGACAACTCACCCCCCGTGCAGTCAGAAAACCCGCAAAGAGCGAGAAAAACGCGTTCCGCGGAAGCGGGACCAACGCCGAGGACGACGACACACGCTCGGCCCGACCCCCGCTGACGAGGTCGAGCGTCGCGAACCGCCAGAACACGCGCACCCGGCCGGCCGAACGTGTCGAGCCCGGAACGGTCGCGCTGGTCGACCTCTTCGAGCAGGTGCGCCATCCCGCTCGGCGGGGCGCAGTGTGATGCCCATGTCCGGGTCGGTGACCGTCGAGACGGAGCTGTCGTGCCGATCTGCATGATCGGACCAGACGAGGTCGGCGCCGGTACCGTGACAGGCCATCGCCGCCGCCTCGCTCACCCCAGGCCGCAAGCGCCTCGTCCTCGTCGCCGCGATCATGGGCTCGTTCGTCGCGGGCCTGGACGCGACCGTGATCAACGTCGCGTTGCCGGCCATCCAGGACGACTTGGGCGGCGGCCTGGCCGGCCAGCAGTGGGTGTCCAACGCCTACCTGCTGACGCTCGGCTCCCTGATCCTCATCGGCGGCTCGCTCGGCGACGTCTACGGCGAGCGGCGCGCGTTCGCGATCGGGGTCGCCGGGTTCGGCATCGCGTCCCTCGGGTGCGCCCTCGCGCCGACGATCGAAGTCCTCGTCGGCGCACGAGCGATCCAGGGCGTCTTCGGCGCGCTGCTGACCCCCAGCGCGCTCGCGGTGATCGTCAGCGCCTTTCCGCCGGACGAGCGAGGTGCGGCGATCGGGTCGTGGACCGCGTGGGCCGGCATCGCCATGGTCATCGGGCCGTTCGTCGGCGGGTGGCTCATCGACACCACCTCATGGCGCTGGATCTTCGCGATCAACGTGCCGTTCGTGATCGCCACCCTCGCGCTCGTCGTCGTCGCGATCCCGACACCCGAGCCCGGCCGTGCGCGCCGCCGCGTCGACTGGGCCGGGGCGGCGCTCTGCGCGGTCGGTCTCGCCGGCCCCGTCTACGCGCTGATCCGCCAGCCGGACATGGGCTGGGCGTCCATCGAGGTCGCCGGCCCGCTGGTCGGCGGCATCGCGATCTTCGCCGCGTTCCTCGTCCACGAGGCGCGCACCCCCGACCCGATGCTCCCGCTCGGCCTGTTCCGTCGGCGCAACTTCGCGATCGGGAACCTGGAGACCTTCTCGATGTACGGCGGCCTCTCGATCGTCTTCTTCTTCCTCGTGCTCTTCCTGCAGCAGGTCGCCGGCTTCAATGCGCTGGAGGCTGGGCTCGCGACGATGCCCTCGACCGTCGTGATGTTCCTGTTGTCCAAGCGCTTCGGCGCGCTCGCCGACCGGTTCGGCCCGCGGTTCTTCATGGGCGTCGGCCCGCTGGTCTCCGCGGCCGGCCTCGCCTGGTTCGTGCGGATCGACGCCGACGTGTACTACATCGTCGACGTTCTCCCCGGCCTGCTGGTCTTCAGCCTCGGGCTGGCAATGACGGTCGCCCCGCTCACCGCCGCGGTCCTCGCCGACGCCGACGAGTCGAACGCCGGCATCGCGTCGGGCGTCAACAACGCGATTGCGCGCGTCGCGGGTCTGCTGGGGATCGCCGCGCTGGGCGCCGTGGTAGCCGCGGTGTTCGCCTCCGCGATCGACGACCAGCTCGCGGGTGTCCGCCTGACCGCTGCCGGCGAGCGCGTGGTGACGGTCGCCCGGGAGCAGACGCTCGCGCAGGCCGATACCAGCGGCCTGCCGCCGGCCGAGGCGCGGGCGGTCTCCGCCGCGGTGCAGGACGCGTCCGTCGACGCGTTCCGTCGCGCGATGGCGATCTCCGCCGCGCTCGTGGCGCTCGGGGGGATGCTGGGCCTCGCGGGTATCGCCAACCCGCGCCGGCACGTGGATGCTGAGGACTGCGCGGGCGGCCAGATCGCCGGGATGCCGGAGGACGTCGCCGACTGTTTCGAGGCCGGCGAGAAACTGCCGGTCGTCCGGGTGCCTGCGGGGGGCTGAGTCAGACCGCGACGAGCGCGGACTGCAGCGAGGCCTCGAGCTCGGCGCCGACGTCCTCGAGCGGCGCGGTGCTCCGCTCGGCCCGGCACAGCACGACCGCTCCTTCGATGGCGGCGACCGTCATCGTCGCCAGGCGGCGCGCGCGCTCGTCCTCGACGCCGGCCCCACGCAGGCCGTCGGCGATCTCGCGGGTCCAGCGCCGGAACGCGGCGGCCGCGGCCTCGGTGACCTCGGGCTCGTCGTCGTTGGCCTCGACCGACACGGCCACGATCGGACAGCCCGCCCGGAAGTCGCTCGCCCGCAGGATCTCGGCCCACACCCCAAGGAACGCGTGGAGCCTCTCCACCGGATCACCGGTCTCCTCGAGCGAGGCGATCGCGTCGCCGACCCAACCGCCGGACATCTCCACTGCCTCGCGGACGAGCTGGCGCTTGCCCTCAGGAAAGTGGTGGTAGATCGACCCGCGCGGTGCGCCGCTGTGCTCGATGACGTCGCGGAAGCTCGTCCCGCTCATGCCGCGCTCACGCAGCAGCAGGGCGGCGCTCTGAACCATGCGGGTGCGGCTGTCAGCAGACATCTATGACAAGGATCATAGGCGCCCGGCGGCGGGTCGGCTCCCGGTCGGGCACACTGGCGGCCATGCCTACGCACGCCGTCGATCATGTCCGCACTCGCACGCCCGCCGGCACGCTGGTCCGCAACACCGACGCCGTCGAGGCCGTCCTCCGCCGCCGGGAGGGCGAGGGATTCCGGCTCGTCTCGGCCGTGCCGGAGACCGACAACGGCGACCTCGTCGGCGTGCTCCTCCTGTTCGTCCGTGGCTAACGGTGCTCGCGTTGTCGACGACGGTGATCTGCCAGTCGAACGGCAGGGCGGTGCTAGGCACCGAGTTCGCCGGCGATGAGCTCGACGGCGTCGGGGTCCGCCGCGACGCGCGCGCCCATCGTGGCCCGCCCCTGCGGCGGGCGCGACCAGTTGTGCAGCGCGAGGTCCAGCGCCTCGAGCGGGACGCCGACCGCGGCCGCCAGCTCGGCCGAACGCTTCTCCAGCAGGAACAGGTCGGCGATGCCGAACACGCGCTTGCCGCCGATGGCGGTCTGGTCCTCGCCGAAGTGCAGCGACTCCGCGGTCACGTCCAGCACCCCGAGGCGGCCGAGCGTGACGAGCAGGTCATACCGGGGACCGCGCGCGAACCCGGGGAGGGTGCCGAGACGCTCGAAGGCGCGCGCGAACCGGCGCTCGGGCGACCACGCCTCCTCGCCCGCGAGCCCCGCGTGCTGGCCGCCGCTGCGCTCCGCCCACGCTCGGTAGGCGGTGAGTGTGCGATCGCCGCGGGCCGGGTCGTGCGACGTGCGCGGGCCGACCGCGACGTCGGAGAGGTCCGGCAGCTCGCCGTCGGCCCAGCTCGTCGCCGCGCCGTCGATGGCCGCGAACGCCGCGTCGCCCTCCAGCGGGCCGAGATACGCGATGAGGAACGCCAGCCAGAGCGCCTGCTCCGGATCGTCGGCGGCGGCGACCCCCGCGTAGACGGCCGGCGGATCGGTCGCCAGCTCGACGAGCCGGGCGGCGCTGAACGCCAGCTCCTCGGCCAGGCGGCGGGCGTCAGCCGAGGACTTCAGGCCCGGGACGAGCTCGTCGCGATATCCGTCGTCGGCGGCGCGAACCTCGCGACGGACCTGCATGCCGCTCGCGCGCCGGCTCCCCGACGACGATCGCTTCGTGCTCGAGCCCGACCGCGACCGGGGCCGCGCCGACGGCTCGGGCTCCAGCTCCTTCTTGCAGATCGGGCAGTTCTGGACGAAGCGGTTGTGGCGACAGAAGTCGGGCACCGGCGAGCAGTCTAGGCTCCGACCGCGTGGAGGCTCGCTGGTCCGAACTCATCGCCGCCGACCAGGCGCACGTCTGGCACCCCTACGGCCCGATGCCCGCATCGATCGCGCCGCTGGCCGTCGCCGGCGCCGACGGCGTGCGGCTGCAGCTGGCCGACGGCCGCGACCTCATCGACGGCATGGCGTCCTGGTGGTGCGCGATCCACGGATACCGCCACCCCGTGATGGACGCAGCGGTCACCGAGCAGCTCGGCCGCATGGCGCACGTCATGTTCGGCGGGCTCACGCATGAGGGGGCGATCACGCTCGCGCAGCGGCTCGTTGAGATGACACCGGCCGGGCTCGAGCATGTGTTCTTCTCCGACTCCGGGTCGGTGTCCGTCGAGGTCGCGATCAAGATGGCGCTGCAGGCCGCGATGGCGCGCGGGCCGGGCCGCACGCGGCTGCTGACGGTGCGCGGCGGCTACCACGGCGACACGTTCGGCGCGATGGCGGCGTGCGATCCGGTCGGCGGGATGCACCACCTGTTCGCCGGCACGTTGACGCAGCACGTCTTCGCGCCGCGCCCGCCCGACGGGTTCGACGCCCCGCTCGACCCCGAATGGGCCGCCGCCGTCGAGGAGCTCGCCGTCGCCCACGCGGACGAGCTCGCCGCCGTCATCGTCGAGCCCGTCGTCCAGGGCGCGGGCGGCATGCGCTTCCACAGCCCGGAGTGCCTGCGCTTCCTGCGGGAGTGCTGCGACCGCCATGACCTCCTGCTCATCCTCGACGAGATCGCGACGGGCTTCGGGCGGTCCGGGGCGCTGTTCGCCGCCGACCACGCGAACATCACGCCGGACATCCACTGCCTGGGCAAGGCGCTGACCGGCGGGTACATGACGCTGGCCGCCACGCTCTGCACGACCGCCGTGGCGGACGCCATCACCGAGCACGGCGGCGGCACGCTCATGCACGGCCCCACGTTCATGGCGAACCCGCTGGCGTGCGCCGCAGCGCTCGCGTCGACATCGCTCCTGCTTGACGGCGACTGGGCGGCGAACGTCACGCGGATCGAGCGCGGCCTGCGCGCTGGGCTCGCAGACGCCACGGAGATCCCGGGCGTCCGGGAGACGCGCGTGCTGGGCGCCATCGGCGTCGTCGAGCTCGACCACCCCGTCGACGTCGCCGCCGCCGCGACCGCCGCAGCCGCGCACGGCGTGTGGGTCCGCCCGTTCCGCGACCTCGTGTACGTCATGCCGCCGTACATCATCGGCGACGATGACCTCGCCACGGTCACGGGCGCGATGCTCGCCGCCGCGCGGGCGGGCTGAGCCTAGGCGCGCATCCGGGCGAACCCGCCGAGGAACAGGTCGGTGCAGAGCTTCGTCGCCCCGTCCACATCGACCGGGTCACGATCGGCCGCGCGCATCCCGACCTCGAACGCGGAGCCGAGCATCGCGGTCGCCATGAGCTCGGTGTCGTGCGGCGGGATGAGGCCGGCGTCGATGCCGCGCTGCAGATCGGCGCCCAGTTCGGCGAGCACCGACTCGATCGCTTCCCCGCCGAACAGGGACCGCACCGTGCCGGCGTTGCGGCGCAGCAGTTCGCCGCGCACCGGGTCCTCGGCGAGAAAGACGAAGAACGCGCGAAAGCCTTCTTCGACGAACGCGTCGAGCGACGCCGCGCGCGCACGGGCCCGCGCGGTCAGCCCGCCCACCTCGAGCGCGAGGTCGTCGAGCAGCGCGCGGAGCACCGACTCCTTGTCCGGGAAGTAGTTGTAGAACGTCCCCGCCGCGAGATCCGTGCGGCGAATGACGTCGCGGACCGACGCCGCCCCGTAGCCCATCTCGGCGAACACCTCGCGCGCGGCGTCGAGGATCATCGCGCGGTTCGCACGCTTGGTCTGCTCGCGGCGGCCGAGCGGCGGGTCGACGGCGGTCGTCACGCGGCGGCGCGCTCTTCGGTCACGGTGCGCGCAGGGACGGGCAGGGCGAAGCCGGCCGCGCGGGCACGCTCGGCCCCGGCGCGCTCCTCCTTGGCGAGGTACCAGAGGTAGTCGTCGAAGTCGACCTGGATCGTGTGCCGCTTGCTCGACACGTACCGCTTCGCCATCGCGGCCATGTCCCGCCGGATGTCGTCGAGCATCTCCAGCCGGTTCGGCAGGCGGTACTCCCCGCGCAGGTACGACGCGATCCACCGGCCCTGCGCCTCGGCGAGCGGCATGATCGCGCCGAGCGGCTGCAGCAGCCCGACGAACGCGAGGTTCGCGTGATCGGGGTGCCAGACGCGGCGGAACAGCTCGATGTGGTTGTCCGGGGCGGAGATGAGGTCCTCGGAGAAGAACGGGAAGGTGACCTTGTAGCCCGTGCAGTAGATCACGACGTCGGCGTGCACACGACTGCCGTCGGTGAACACCACCTCGTCGCCCTCCAGCCGCGCGATGTTCGGCTTCGGCGTGACCGCCCCGTGCGTGAGCCGGTCGAGGATGCGACCCGAGATCGTGGGGTGCGCCTCCCCCATCGCGTGGTCGGGCTGGGGCAGCCCGTAGTCCTGCGGCTTGCCGACGTTGAACTCCAGCAGCTTCTGAAACAGCCGCTGGCGGAGCTTCCACGGCAGCTGCGGCACGTTGAACTTCGCCGCCAGCGCGTCGGTCGGGCGGCCTCCCATGTGCTTCGGCACGATCCACGCGCCGCGCCGGGCCGCCAGGTACGTGTCCTTCGCGACGTAGCTGGACTCCACCGCGATGTCCATGGCGCTGTTGCCCATGCCGAGGATCACGACGTCCTTGTCGCGCAGCATGTCGTTGTCGATGTAGCTGTGGGCGTGCATCTGCACGCCCGCGAAGCTGTCGCTGCCGGGGAACGCGGGCTCAGGCCAGCGGGCGTCCCAATGGTGGCCGTTGGCGACGATGAGCATGTCGTAGGCGGCCGTCTCACCGCGGTCGTCGGTGAGCTCCCACGCGCCGTCGTCTCGCTGGACCGCGCGCTCGATCTTCGTCTCGAACCGGATGCGGTCGCGGAAGCCGAAGTGGTCGACGTAGTCCTCGAAGTACGCCGCGATCTGGTCGTGCCGCGGGTAGTCGGGATACGACACGGGCATCGGGAAGTCCGAGTACTCCATCCGCGTGCGGGACGTGTTGATGTGCAGGTGCCGATAGGCCGCCGACATGCCGTTGGTGTTGCCGAAGACCCAGTTGCCGCCCACGCGGTCGGACGCCTCGTAGGCGACGACGTCGATGCCGCGGTCACGCAGGGTCTTGATGGCGGCGATGCCGGAGGAGCCGGCGCCGATGACGGCGGCGGTGGGCAGCTGAGGCATGAAGCACTCTCCACAAAGGTGACGGAGGCGTCACGTTAGCAGACGATGACACGTACGTCACCTTTGGACCCGGCGCGCGAACCCGACGTGACCGTCACCATCACTCCATGAATTGGGTCACGTCTCGTGCAGCGGTCCCCGCCGCCGCGCTGGCGCTCGCCGCCGTCCCCTCGGCCGCGAGCGCCGCCACCGATTTCGCGCCGGTCGCGCGGAACATCATTCCCTCCGGCCAGTACGGTTCGGTCCCGCCGCCGGTCGCCGCCCCGCAGCAGGCGCAGATGTACGACGCACTGACACCGAAGTTCGACCAGGTCACCAACGACGACCTGCTCAACCTCTTCAAGAGCGAGGCGCTCGACCCGGCCGCGGACGGCCCGCTGACCCCAGACCCGGCCCCACGCCCCGGCGTCACGATCCAGCGCGACCGCTTCAACGTCCCGCACATCACCGGCCAGACCGCCGACGACGTCGTCTGGGCCGCGGGCTGGGTCATCGCGAAGGACCGGACCCTGCTGCTGGAGCAGGCGCGCTACAACTCCCGCGTCGCCGCGATCGACGCACCCGGCCTCTCCGCGATCGGGCTGGTCTCCTCGCTCGCGCAGTTCGCCCCCAGCTCGCAGACCGAAAAGGAGGTCGCCAAGCAGGTCAAGGTGCTCACCGACCAGGGCTCGGCCGGGCGCGAGGTGCTGCGCGACATCGACACGTACATCGCGGGGATCAACGACTACCTGAAGTCGATCCGCTCGCCGAGCAAGCCGTGGACGCGCAACGACGTGATCGCGCTGAACGCCCTGAAGGCCCAGCTCTTCGGCCAGGGCGGCGGTGATGAGGCGAACCGCTCGACCCTGCTCACCGGCCTGAAGTCCGAACTCGGCGACACGAAGGGCCGCCAGGCCTTCGAGGACCTCAGCCAGAAGGACGACCCCGAGGCGAGCCACTCGATCGACAGGTCCTTCCCGTACGGCGCCGCGACGTCGAAGTCCGGGCCGGGCAGCGTCGCGCTCACGAGCTACAGCGCGACCCCGGCGGCAAAGACGGCCAGCGCCGCCTCTGTTCCGTCGGCGGTGCCCGAGCAGCAGAGCAACGCGCTCCTCGTGAGCGGCTCGCGCTCGGAAACCGGCAACCCGCTCATGGTCGCCGGCCCGCAGATCGGCTACCTCTACCCCGGCCTGACGCTGGAGATGAACCTCCGCGGCCCGGGCATCAACGTACGCGGGGCGACGAGCGCGCCGCTGCCCGGGTACATCCTCGTCGGCCGCGGCGAGGACTACGCGTGGTCGCTCACCAGCGCCGGCGCGGACATCATCGACCAGTACGCCGAGGAACTCTGCGGCGCCAGCCGGACGAAGTACCGCTACAAGGGCAGGTGCACGTCGATGCAGACGTTCGACGCCGGCACGCTGACGATCGGCGGCAAAGACCAGAAGCTGCGGTTCCGCCGCACCGTGCACGGCCCCGTGGTCGGCTACGGGAAGGTCGGCTCGCGCGAGGTGGCGATCTCGAGCAAGCGGTCGAGCTACGGCCGCGACGTCGTCGACCAGCTCTTCTACGCCGAGATGTTCCATGGCCGCGTGACGTCACCGCAGACGTTCACGAAGGCCGCCCTGAAGTCGCCGCAGACGTTCAACTCGTTCTACGTCGACCACCGCAACATCGCGCTGGTGACCACCGGGCGTCTCCCCGTCCGCGACCCCGAGGTCGACCCGGTGCTGCCCACGCGCGGCACCGGCGAGTACGAGTGGGGCGGGTTCCTGGCCAACAGCAAGCACCCGCAGCAGATCAACCCGAAGGACGGGACGATCGTCAACTGGAACAACCGCTCCGCCGCGAAGTTCACGTCCGCCGACGACGAGTGGATGCAGGGCTCCATCGCCCGCAACGACCTGCTGCGGCGCGGCGTCTTCGCCCGGCCGAAGCACTCGCTGGCGTCGCTGACGGGCGCGATGAACGCGGGCGCCACGCAGGACGTGCGCGTCATGGAACTCCAGCCGACGCTGTCCAGGCTGCTGCGAGGAGGCCGACCCGCCAGGGCACCGAGCGCCCGCGCGCAGAAGATGCTCGACACCCTCGACGCGTGGCGGCGCAACGGCGGCAACCGGCTGGACCGCAATGCCGACGGGCGCATCGACGACCCCGGCGCCGCGGTGATGGACGGCATCTGGGCGCCGCTCGCCGACGCCGCCCTGGCGCCGGTGCTCGACGACCAGCTGCCGAAGCTGCGCCGCATCCAGTCGCGCTTCAACGCGCCTCCGCAGGGCCAGTTCGGCGGCTGGCACGAGTACATGGACAAGGATCTGCGGACGATCCTCGGCGAGAACGTGCGCGGCAGGTTCAACCTGCGCTACTGCGGCTCGGGCGACCGCTCGGTGTGCCGCCGCGAGTTGTGGAAGGCCATCGACACGGCCGGCGCGTCGCTGTCGCGGACGTACGGCTCGAGCGACCCGACCGCCTGGCGGGCGAACGCGAACGCCGAGCGGATCGAGTTCGTCCCGGGGCTCCTGACGACGACGATGGCCTACACGAACCGCCCGAGCGGCATCCAGCAGGTCATCACGTTCAACGGGCACCGCTGAAGACACGCGGCAGGACGGCGGCGGCCACGGCCGTCGCCGTCAGCATCAGCGCGATCGAGGCGATGATCGTGACGTGCAGCCCGTCGAGGAACGCCAGGCGGGCGGCCTCGGTGAGCGCGTCGCCGATCGCCGCCGGCAGTCCCGCCGCGACCTCCGTCGCCTCGCTGAGTGATTCGCGCGAGCCCGCCATCTCGGCGGCGGGCACGCCGCGCACCGTCGTCAGGGCGTCGGTGTAGATCGCGGCGAGCACGCTGCCGAGGACGGCGATCCCCAGGCCGCCGCCGAGCTCATACGCCGTCTCCTCGATCGCCGCGGCATCACCGGCGCGATCGGTCGTGACCGCCGAGACGATGACGTCGTTCGCCGCGACCGCGACGACCTGGATCGCCAGCCCGAGCAGGATGAACGAGCCGGCCAGGACGAGCCAGTCGTCGGCCATCCCGAGCGTCAGCAGCGGCACCAGCGACAGCGCGCTGATGAGCAGGCCGCCGGCGATCGACGCGCGCGTGCCGACGCGAGCGAGGATCGGCACGGCGATGAGCCCACCGACGATGGTCGCGAGCGCGAGCGGGATGAGTCGCACGCTGGCAGCCAGCGGCCCGAGCCCGAGCACGAGCTGGA
>JBPPNC010000098.1:0-9954 GCA_051306365.1 Solirubrobacteraceae bacterium | reverse complement strand
ACCACCCCGCGCCGATGAGCGCCCCCGACCTCACCGGAGCCGCGGCCAAGCTCGCGGCCGCGCTGCCGACCTTCACCGCTGGCGACAGCGACGCCAACAACTGGGCCGGCCACCTGCTCGCCGGAGCGATCGGCGCGATCATGGACGCCGGCGCGAACCTCACAACCGTCAGCGAGGACACCGACGCCTTCCCCGGCTGGACGATCATCACCGACCCCGACGAAGCACCCGCCGAGTGGCTGACCTGGCAAGCCGACCTGTTCGGCGTCCGGCTGACCGTCGGGCAGACCACCCAGCAGCACCGCGACCGCATCCGCGACCTCCCCGCGCAGAAGCGCGGCACCCCTGCCGCCATGACCGCCGCGATCGCTGCAACGCTCACCGGCGCTCGGACCGTGCGGGTCCTCGAGCGCGTCACAGAGCACGCCTACCGCCTCGCCGTGGCGACCTACCCCAGCGAGACGCCCGACCCCGCGGCAACGCTCGCCGCGGCCATCTCCCAGAAGCCAGGCGGCATCACCCTCACCCACGTCGTCACCGACTCGCCGCTCTGGGACGAACCGCCGACCACAACGACGTGGGACGGAATCGACCCCGGCGTGACCTGGGACACGGTCACGCTCACCGACACGGAGGACCTGACCCATGGGCGACTACAACCCGACACCCAATCCGCTCGGGATCACGGCGCCCGATGGCGCCGACCCGATCCGCAACGGCGACAACCAGTTCAGGAACCTGGTCGATGCCCTCAGCGCGAACCTCGCGATCGTGACCACGCTCCCTGGGTCCCCGGAAGACGGCCAGATCGTCTACTTCCAGGACGCGACCCTCGCCGCGGAAGGCATCGTGTGGCAGCTCCGGTACAACGCCGCGTCCGCGTCGGCGTACAAGTGGGAGTTCTTCGGTGGCGGTCAGATCATCGACCGATCCCCGTCCGGCGCGTCCGGCATTACTGCGGGTGGGTCATTTGCAGCACCGAGCGATGGCTACGGTCCCTCGATCACCGTTCCGCTCGCAGGCGAGTACGTCATCAGCTATGGAATGTCGGTCGATGGCGACGCACTTGCGAACTCATCCGCAGAAATGGCCCCAAAGGTTGGTGGAGCCAGCCCGAGCTTCAACGATGCATGCCGAGCTGTGATCGGGTTTCCAACGTCAACCGTCTCCGCTTGGGGAGGTTCGCTCGCCCGGACCAAGGACATTACCGCTGCTGCGTCGGACGTGGTGCAGGCGTACTACAGCGGCTCAGGCGGGCATGCCATTTATCAGCGGTGGATGACACTTGTACCGATCCGGGTTGGCTAATCAGCGTGAGCTAGTCACGTCGCGCGCCACGCCGGCGGTCTGGCCGCGGCGCCACCCGCCGCCGGCGCCCTCGCCGTGAATCCGGCGCGCGACGGCGAACCCGTCGATCTCGATGCTCTCCGCGCGGTGGTCGCGGTGCCGCTGCTCGGAGCGGTACTCGCGTCTCAGCAGGTTCTCGTACTCGCGCGCCATCGCCTCGGGCATCTGGCGCAGCTGCTCGACGTCCTCCCGGGTCAGGTGCGGGTAGCGGCGGATGTCGCGCAGCTGCACGGGCTCGGTCACGCTGTCCCCGCGCCGGATCGCAGCGCGCGCAGCGTGCCGCGCTGCTCCTGCGGCGCGGGCGGCTTCACCGCGGCCAGGCACACCCCGCACAGGCTCGTCTGACGATCGATCACGACGCGCTGGCGGCGGCCGTCGACCAGGACACGCACCTTCTTCACCGAGCGGATCCGCGGCCGCTGTCCGCACTTCAGGCACGCCGCCGGCGGCGCGTCGAGGCGGTCCGGTACCGGAGGGGCCTCCCCACCGAGCTCGGCGAGCACATCGCGCACGATCCCCTTGTAGCGCCGCTCGGCCACGAAGCGGTCCATCCCGACGAGCTGCCCGACCTCGGGTCCCGGGACACCCCACGAACGCAAGATCGCGATCGTCAGCTGCTCGACGATCTCGGCGTCGTCCAGGCCGTCGTCGACCAGGATGCGCGTGACGACCCGCTGGCGGGCCGCGTGGACCTCCGACCACCGCGCCAGCGTCGGGACGAACGTATCGTCGAACGCCAGCACCGACGCCGACGACTCGTTGCCGTTGAGGTCCGCACTCGACCGCGGCAGCGCGTCAGCGAGCACCGCATCCCTCCCGCGAGAGCCCGAGCAGGTACGCGACCTCGCCCCGCGTGTACCGCCCTGACCCGGCCTGATCCGGGCTCTGCTCGTCCGTGCACACCCACCCACAGGATGACAGCGACGACGGCCAGTAGCTCACCCCACGGAACGGACCGCCGGGATCCGCGCCGCGATCCGCGCCATGCGCGCCTGCGACGCCACCCGCGGATACTCCGGGTCGCTCGGGTCAAGCTCGGCGAGCGCCTGCTCGAACCCGCGGCAGATGGACACCAGCGCGCGCTGACGGCGCTCCTCGGGCGACGACACGTCGCCACCGTCGATACGGTGAAGCTGCATGAGGCTCACTCCTCGTGCCGGGCCCCGGGGGCGTTCCAGCGCCGCCGGGGGCTGTCTTGTAGGTCGGCGCCGATCCTACGCACGCCCCCGGCCGGGATGCGCCGGTTCCCGCGTACTGTCCGCGTACGCGCGCGCCGTCACCTGTGCCCGGCGGCGCTCATCGCTGGAGACCAGATGCGCCCGTAGCTACTGGCGATCTGCGGTCACTGGCGCTCGTCGGTGCGCAGTGGTGTGCGGCGCAGACTTCGATGGTAAGGAAGGGGTCGCCGGTTCGAGTCCGGCAGAGGGCTTCTGGGAATTGCAGGGGTTTCTTCTCTCAGGCACTGAGAGCGCCCCGGCGAGAGGTACCAGACGGGTACCAACCCACGGTTGGATTCGGGTTTGTACCGTGTATCGGTACGCGATACAGTTGGTGCATGCTGCGCCCATCGGATGTTGTCGTCTTGTTCGCGCTCGTCGCGCAGCGCGAGCCGTGGACGCTACGCACCCTGGCTGAGCGGCTGGGCGTTCAGCACTCAAAGGTCCAGCGCGGGCTCGATCGGCTGGCTCACGCTGGTCTCTATGACGCCGACCGGCGCCAGGTCATCCCGGCAGCGGCTGAGGAGTTCATTCTCCACGGGCTGCGGTACCTGCACCCGCTGCGTGAGGGGCCAGTGCAACGAGGTGTGCCCACCGCATGGGGCGCTCTGCCGCTCTCCGACGAGATCGTGAGCCCGGCCGACTCGGTGCCGGTCTGGCCGTGGCCGCACGGCGCCGCACGCGGCCCATCGGTTGAGCCGCTTGACCCGGTCCTTCCGGCTCTGGTCGATACGTGGCCTGAGGTTGCGGAGCTGGCCGCGCTCGCTGATGGACTCCGGCTCGGTGACGCGCGGACGCGACGTGCTGCCGCGACGCACCTGCGCGAGCGGCTCGCGGCAGTCTGATGAGCGTCGACCAGCTTGAAGCTGCTGCGGCGGCGTTGGGCGACTTGCTTTCAGACGTGGTCTTCCTCGGTGGGGCAACCGTGGGTCTGTGGCGGACCGATGAAGCAGCTCGGCCGCCGCGCCTGACGGTCGACGTTGACGTCGTCGCAGAGGTCACCACGCTGGGGGCGTATGCGGAGTTCCAGGAGGCGCTCCGCAAGCAAGGTTTTCGAGAGGACATCGAGGAGCGGCGTGATCTGCAGGTGGCGAGGAGGCGATGAGCTCGTTCTCGACGCCATTCCAGCGAATCCCCACCTGGCCGCTTGGGCCGGCGGTGGCCGCGGCGACCCAACACGTCCTGCCGTCTGGAACGACGATCCGAGGTACGGCATCGAGGGTGGCCTGTCGGGGCCAGGCGGGCGCACCCGCGCCCTGGAAGTCACGGTTCCGAGGTTCGAACAGCTCGCGCGCTGAGCGACGTCGCTGCTCTTCGGAGGTCACGGCGAGACCCAGCTCATCGGCGGGAGTGATCCCCACCACGGGGCTGCGCACGCTTGTGGCGGATATGCAGCCTTCGCCGTCCGGCCGCAGCGTCGCGAGGTGGCAGAAGACGCCGGCCTGGGGGGCGAACTTGCACGCGCCACGGCCTATGAACGTCCATGAGCACAACAACGGAAGCACCCATGCGCAGCGCCCGCGGCAGAACCGTCCTCGCGATCGCCGGCTCCCTTCTCCTCCTCCTACTGCTACTTGCCGGCATCGGCCTGTCGGTGGCGGCGCTCAGAAACGGAAGCGCGGCCGACCCGGCCAAAGCGCCAGTGGGCAGCAACAGCGCGGCAGGAGGGGGAACATCGACGGTCGTCGGTCGCAACGATGAGCCGGTCCACGTGGCGCCGATGCGCCTGAGCTTCACCGCCAAGCCGGGTCAGAAGATCGCGTTCGCCGCGATCGAGCTTCGCAACGCCTCGCACAGGCGCGGGGTGATCGAGGAAGTCACCCCGAGCCGGATCTCTGACGGGTTGGACGTCGTTCACGTCGGCGCAACCGACACAGACCACCTCGTCGGGAAGGTCGTCGGGGCACAGCCATATGACGATCTCTACCACCCTGAGATGTGGCTCGAGAGCGCCAGCGGAGCCGTGCTGCCGCCCAGGGGAAAGACCGGAATCCAGGTCGCGTTCGTGGTCGCGGCGCAGCAGCCCGGGCGCTACACGATGGACGGCGCCACGATCCGCTACCGCGTCGGCAATGAGGTGCGTTCGATCGACGTCCCGGCTCGCATCTCCCTCTGCGCTGCTGCCGCCGGTGAGTCCTGTCAGGCGGGCGACGAGACCGCATGAACACCTTCTCTCGGCCACTGAGAGCGCCCCGGCGAGGGGTACCAGACGGGTACCAACCCACGGTTGGACGCGGTCATGCCGCCGGAGAGTTCTCCGGTGAGCAAGGGGGCCACCCCGGCCCCGCCGCCCTCTTGAGAGGGCGACCATGTCCAGTGAGCGAGAAGCAGCGTTCCTGCGCCCCGCCGAAGCGGCAGCGCTCGCAGGCCTGTCGACCCGGGCGATCTACCGCGCCATAGAGCGCGGCGAGCTGCGTGCTGCGCGGCTGTGCTCGCGGCTGCGGATCTCGCGCGAGGCCTTCGACGAATGGGTGGCCGCCTGCACCGTTCGCCGGGCCGATCCGCCCGAGATCTCGTACCCGCGAGTACCTCCGCCGCCGAACGGCAGCTTCCGGGCGCTCCTCGCTCAGCGAGAAGGTGAGGGCTCGCCGCTGGATCTCGACGACCCGCTCGTCCCTCTCGACCATCACGTGGAGCGCTCGGTATCCGGTGTCCTCTCGCGGGGTGTCGCAGTAGTCGACCTCGCGTACGACCTTCCAGTTGCCGCGGATCCGTTGTGCGACGGCGTCGACCTCGTTGAGGCTTCCGAGGACGGCGCGGGCGCCGCCGATGTCCTGCATGCGCGCGAGCTTCATGGTGGGGTGGCGTCGGAGCTTCTCCAGCATCCGGGGTCCCCGCTTCAGCCGCTGGACGGGCGGGATGCCGGTCGAGGATTCGGCCTCCACCCAGTTCTGCAGGTCGGGGATGCAGAGGTTCAGCGGGTCGGCGTGCTCGTCGCGCCACGCGATGATCACCGCGATCTCGGCCTCGACCCGCTCGTCGTCCCACGGTTCCACGCCTGCGGCGCAGTCTCGAAGCCAGTCGCCGGTCCGGTTGACCCGTTTCTTCGAGAGCTCCATCTACGGGGCACCCTCGCAGGTACCGGCGACGGGTTCGGGCCTTGCTTCCGTCGCCTGGCCGATGGCACGCTCCGGCGCTGATGGGAGCAGTGGCGGATCCCGCGATCCAGCAGTTCGGGGCCTTGATGCGCGCCGCCAGGGCGGACGGGCTGGCGTTCGATCTGGCGTGGGCCGGGTCGATGCGCGCGATGCGCCGGCCGTACGCCGCCGGGTCCGCGTACGACCTGACGCTCACTCGTGACGCGCTGGCTGGGACGCGTGGGGCGTGGCGGCGCGCGTGGGATGGGGGATCCGCGGTGCTGGGTGAGGGTGCGGTGGTGGAGCTGTTCGACGCGATCGAGGAGGGAATCCCCGGCGAGGCCGGGATCCTCGTCGCGTAGGCGCGGCGACCACTTCCTCGGTGGAGAAGGGGTCGCACTCCGCGGAACCCTCGCGGAACATCAGTCGCCGCCTCGTGGCCGTTGGTGGCCGCGCCGCAAATCAGAAACGGCTGATTTACTGATTTACGGGACATTCGCGGACACCGGGTGGCACTCGGTTGCGATGGTAAGCAAGGGGTCACCGGTTCGAGTCCGGCAGAGGGCTTCCTAGAGAACCCCCCCCCCGCAAGCACGGGGGTTCTTGCATTTTTGGGGACTGCCGGGCCGGTCGGCTTCGGACGTGTCGGCCAACTGGTAAAGAAGGGTCTCCGGTTCGGTTTCTGCAGAGAACTCGGGCTCAATCAGGGGTTTCTCTTCCCAGGCTCCGAGAGGGGTGTACCGGCGAGAGGTACCACTCGGGTACCACCCAGCGGCTGGATGTGCGGTCAAGCCGCCGGAGCGTTCTCCGACCGTCGCCGCCGCTCCGACAACTCGACCGTTCGGCTGGTGACGGAACGGTAAGGGTTCTGGAACGTGACGGCGACTTTGTGGAACACTTGCGTTCCACACCTACGCCGTTCCGCACGCAGCGGAACGCTGACGACATGGAACGCACATCGGGCTCACCGCCAACCGAACGTGAACTCGTCGAGCTCGCTCGCGAGCGGCTGGCGTCGGCTCTTCCAGACGGGTGGGACACCCGGTCGATCGCGGGACAAGTCGAGCTGACGCCTTGCTTCGTCTGCGCGCACCCGACGGCAAGTCCGCGGTCCTCGTGGTCGAGGCCAAGACGGTGGTCGACACGCGGGATGTGCCGGCGCTGAAGGAGCGACTCCGGGCCGACGACCCCGCGGCCGGTGAAGCGATGGTCGTCGCGCGCTACCTGTCGCCGCGAGCCCGGGAGAGCCTCGCGGCCGCCGGCATGTCCTATCTCGATGCCACCGGGAACGTGCGTGTGACGCTGGCGCAGCCGGCAGTGTTCGTCGCGGCCGACGGCGCCGATCGCGATCCGTGGCGGAGCCCGGAGCGGCCGACCAACTCGCTGCGAGGGAGGCCGGCGGCGCGCATCGCGCGGACGCTCATCGATCTGCCGCCGCCGTGGAAGGTCCGCCAGTTGGCAAACGCCGCCGGGACGTCGCTGGGTTCGACGGCTCGTACGATCGACTTCCTGGCTCGCGAGGCACTCATCCAACGTGACGCGGCGAGCGCGATCGTTGGCGTCGACTGGCCGGCGCTTCTCACCCGTTGGGCCGCGGACTACGACCTCGTAAAGCGGCGACGGGTCGTCCGACTGCTCGCTCCCAGAGGAGCGGACTCGATCGAGGGTGACCTGCGTGCGTGGACGGGGCGGTACGCGATCAGCGGATCGCTGGCCGCCGTTCGGTGGGCGCCGTCCGCCAACGCGCGGCTCGCGCTGGTCTACGGGTCGGAGGTCGCCGACTTGGTCGCCCAACTGGGGCTGCGGGAGGCGCCCAGCCGGCCGAACGTCGTCGTCATCGAACCGGATGACGACTACGTGTTCGAGCGTGGCGTGCACCGCGACGGTCTGCAGCTTGCGGCGCCCGCGCAGGTGGCGGTCGACCTGCTGGTCGGGCCCGGTCGAAGCCCGGAGGAGGGCAAGGCACTGATCGACTGGATGATGGCCCACGAGCCCGACTGGCGGCATCCGTGAGCTATGCAGCGATCACCATCGCCGCCCGGCGCGTCGTGCTCGACGCGCTGGAGGCGCTTGAGGATCAGAGAGACGGGATGCTGCTCGTCGGCGCCCAAGCGATCTACCTCTACACCGGTGACGCCGACGTGGCCATTGCCACCACCACCAAGGACAGCGACGTCGCGCTGATCCCGGCGCGGCTCAGGGCCGAGCCGACCCTGGATGCCGCGCTGACGAGCGCAGGCTTCACCCACGATCGCTCGGCGCCGCAGCCAGGCGAGTGGTCGTAGGCCGCCGAGTTCGACCCACCCGTCGAACTCCTCGTGCCCGCAGGGCTTCACGATGGCGGCGGACGCCGGGGCGCTCGGATCCCGCCGCACTCCAAGTACGCCGCGCGCGTCGTGCCGGGTCTTGAGGCCGCAGCGATGAGTCACCGCTCGAAGACGGTCACCTCGTTGGAGCCGGACCAAGACGCTCGAGCGATCACCGCGCGCGTAGCCAGTCCTGCGAGCCTGCTCGTCGCCAAGACCTACAAGATCGGCGAGCGGGCTGCGACCGCCACGGACCGCCTGCTCGACGTCGCCGGCCAACCGAGCGGACGGGCGCTGGCATGGCTTCGCGAGCACGCCGAGACGCACGAGGCGCTGATCCCCAAGATGGCAGGCCGAGCCGAAGACCTCGTGGGAGACCCGGAGGATGTCGCACAGCGCAGCTGGGCACTCATCCAGGACGTCCTCGACGCCATCGGGGAGAGCTGAAATGACGGACTCGCGACACCCCGCGGAGGCCGCCCCGGGGCCGCGCGACCACCTCGTCACCCGCCGGCTGGAGCGTGAGCTGCGTCGCCTCGCCGCCGAGCTGATCGACGAGGCCCCGCT
The DNA here is from genome assembly GCA_051306365.1 of Solirubrobacteraceae bacterium. GTDB lineage: Bacteria > Actinomycetota > Thermoleophilia > Solirubrobacterales > Solirubrobacteraceae > Svornostia. The sequence goes on along the minus strand of JBPPNC010000098.1, from coordinate 1,440 downwards.
CGATGGCGCTGAGGCTCCGGAACGCCTGGCGCGGCACATGATGGACGAGCTCCGTCGAGGACTCGCCGCCGAGGACGACCCGGCGGACGACCAGGCGAGCCGCGTCAATGCGCTGCTCGAGGGAGCCATCCCGGACGATCCGGATGCCCAGGTCGCCATCCCCGCGCGCCTCTTGCACGGCATCAGGGCCCGGGCACCCCTCGGTGACGCCGTTCCGCTGCCGCCGCTCCCCGCCACGCCGTTCAGCCAGAGTGACCTGCTGGTCAACGCCGAGGGTCAGCCGAACGTCGGCTCGGAGCTGCGGGCCGAGCTTGCCTCGGCGGATTCGGTCGATCTCGTCTGCGCCTTCGTGATCTGGTCCGGTGTGCGCCACCTGCGCGACGCGCTCGCTGCGGTGACCGAGCGTGGCGGACGGGTTCGCGTCATCACGACCACGTACATGGGCGCGACCGAGAAACGCGCGGTCGACGAGCTGGTCGCGCTCGGCGCCGACGTCCGCGTGGCCTTCGACGCGCGCACGACCAAACTCCACGCGAAGGCTTGGCTGCTCGAACGAGGCTCGGGGTTGAGCACGGCGTTCGTCGGCTCGTCCAACCTCTCGCACACCGCGCTCTTCGACGGCCTCGAGTGGAACGTGCGCCTCTCGTCGATCGACGCAGCGCACGTCATCGACCGCGTCCGGATGACCTTCGAGAGCCACTGGGCGTCCGAGCACTTCGAGGCCTACAACCCGGCGACGAACGGCGAGGAGCTGACGCAGGCGCTGCGCGAGCACGACCGGCGGTCGCTCGGCGAGACCTCGACGATCTCGTTCGCGAACCTCGACGTCCGGCCCTACCCGCACCAGCAGCGGATGCTCGAAGCGCTGACCATCGAGCGCGAGCGCCACGACCGGCACCGCAACCTCGTCGTCGCCGCGACCGGAACGGGGAAGACCGTCGTCGCGGCGCTCGACTACCGTCAGCTTGTCGAGCACGCTGGCGACGACGACCTCTCGCTGCTGTTCGTCGCGCACCGCGAGGAGATCCTGCGGCAGTCACTCGCCACCTATCGCGCCGTCCTGCGCGACGGGGCGTTCGGGGAGATCCACGGCGGAGGCCGAATCGCCGCCGGGCGCCACGTCTTCGCCATGGTCCAGTCGCTCGGGCCGGAGCGCCTCGAGCAGATCGCTGCCACGGCGTTCGATGTTGTCGTCGTCGACGAGTTTCACCACGCCGCCGCGGCGACCTACGATCGCCTGCTCGAGCACTTGGAGCCGCGCGAGCTGCTCGGCCTGACCGCGACGCCTGAGCGGCTCGATGGCCAGGACGTGACCGCGTGGTTCGACCACCGGATCGCCGTCGAGCTTCGCCTCTGGGAGGCGATCGATCAGGGGTTCCTCGTGCCGTTCCAGTACTTCGGCGTCGCCGATGGCACGGACCTCAGCCAGGTCACATGGCG
>JBPPNC010000054.1:0-3460 GCA_051306365.1 Solirubrobacteraceae bacterium | reverse complement strand
GTGGTCGTCGACGACGGTCTGTCGCGCAACGGCTCGTTCCTCAACGGGGCTCGCATCCGGGGCCGTCGACGGCTCGTCGACGGCGATGAGCTGCGCTTCGGGCGCACGCGGCTCGTCTACCACGCGCCGCCCCGGAGGCCGTCCGCTGCGGCGAGGTCGGTGGGGCAACTCGCGCCTGACGAGCTCCGCGTGCTCATTGAGCTGGCCCGACCCCGGCGCGCCGACGCGCTCGCCGCGCCCGCGACCGACACGACGATCGCCTGCGCGCTGGACCTCGGTCTGGCTGTCGTGCGGGACATGATCGCGCGAGCCTGCGTGGAGCTGCGCATCGACACGGCGGACGGCGCCCGCGCACGCGCTCGACTGGCCGATGCCCTTCTCGCGTGGGATGTCCGAGAGGGCCCGACCACATGACCCGTCGCTGGGGATCCCTCGTCCTGGGCGCGCTGCTGGTCGGCGTCGTCGCCACGCTCGCAGGGTTCGTCGCGCGGTCGGCGGATGGCCCGCTCGAGCGGCTGGCGATCGACGCCCGCATCGATGTGGGCGGAACCGCGGCGCCGCGGGACGATCTCGTGATCGTCGCCGTCGACAACGAGACGCTGCGGCACGTCGGCGAGCGCCCGCCGTTCTCGCGGACGCACTACGCCGACGTCGTGCGGCGGCTCGATCGGGCCGGGGCGTCGGTCATCGCGCTCGACGTGGCGTTCCCTGGCATCACCTTCCCGGACGAGGACGAGGCGCTCGTCGCTGCGCTGCGCGCGGCGGATCGCGCGGTCGTGTCGGTCTCGGAGGTTGACCGACGCGGCGGCGTCGAGCCGCTGGCGGGCATCGTGCCGTTCCGCGTGACCGGCGTTGCGCCGGGGTATACGGGCCTGCCCACCGACCCGGGCGCGACGGTCCGGCGATTCTCGGCGCCGATCGGGCCGCTGGACTCGTTCGCGACGGCGGTGGCCGGCGCCTGGGTCGGGGGACCGCGCATCGTGCCGCCCGACGACGCGTTCATCGTCTACCCGGGCGCGGCCGGCACCGTGCCGATGATCTCGATGGCGGACGTGCTCGACGGCCGCGTGCCACCCGCGCGGCTGCGTGGCAGGATCGTCGTCGTGGGGCCCACGGCGCCGGTGCTCGGCGATCTGCACCGCGTTCCCGTCCACGGCACCATGTCCGGCCCCGAGATCCAGGCCGCGGCGATCGACACAGCGCTCGACGGGTTCCCGCTGCGCTCGGTGTCCGAGACCACCACTGCGGCGGTGATCGTCGTCCTCGGATTCCTGCTGCCGCTGCTGCTCCTCGGCGCCGCCGGCTGGCAGCAGCGTCGGCGCGCGGACATCCCCTCGCTCGGCCCCGTCCCGCCGCCGGTGCGCGCTGTGATCGCAGCTGGCGGGCTGCTCGCGCTCGCCTGGACGGTGGTCGCGCAGCTCGCGTTCGGCGCCGGGCACGTCGTGGAGCTCGTTCCGGGTCTGGTCACTGCGCTCACGGCGACGGCGCTCGCGGCGGGAGGCACCGGGATCGTGCGCCGCCGGTACCAGGACCGGGTGCGCGATCGCCTCGCGGAAGAGGTGCCCGACGAGGCGTTCGTCGACCGCGTGCTCGCAGCCGACCCGGACGAGCTGTTGGGCTCCGCGGCGGTCTTCGACGGGTACCGACTGACCGGGAAGCTGAAGGTCGGCGGCATGGGCCGGGTCTATCGCGCCGTGCAGGAGGATCTCGATCGGGAGGTCGCGCTCAAGCTGATCCATCGCCAGTACTCGGACGATCCCCGGCACCGCGAGCGCTTCCTGGCCGAGGCACGACACGCCGCGCGCGTGGAGCATCCGAACGTCGTCCCGATCTTCGCTGTCGGCGAGCACCGCGGCCTGCTGTACATCGCGATGCAGTGGATCCGGGGCCAGGACCTCGAGGAGACGCTGCACACCGCCGATAGGCTCCAACCAGCGTTCGCCGCGCGGCTGACGTCGCGGGTCGCCGGCGCGCTGGACGCCGCGGCGCGAAGCGGCCTCGTGCACCGCGACGTGAAGCCCGCGAACATCATCCTTCCGGACGAGGACGTGGAGCACCCGTACCTCACGGACTTCGGGATCGCGCGCGCGTCGGGCGCCGCGAGCGGCGAGCAGTGGGCCGGCACGAAGGAATACGCCTCGCCCGAACAGATCGAGGGAGCCGCGCTGGACGGGCGCTCGGACGTCTACTCGCTCGCGGCGGTGCTGTTCCGCTGCCTCACCGGCGCCGTGCCGTATTCGGGCGGCGACCATGAGGAGATGCTGCGCGCCCACCGGGAGGCGCCGCAGCCGCGCGTCACCGCGCTCAGTTCCGAACTGCCGACGGAGATCGACGCGGTGATCGGCCGCGCGCTCGCCATCGACCCGGAGGAGCGCTACCCGACCGCGACCGAGTTCGCGCGCGCCGCGCTCGCCGTGCTGGGTGACGAGGTCGCCGAGCCGGCGCGCAAGCGGCCGCGCTTCAGCGAGGCCGAGCAGACCGAGAGGCTGTAGGGGAGGATGGCGAGCACGCCGATGTCGTCGCCTCGAGACCCTCACCGCAGCCACGCCGCCAGCCCCGCGGAGCTCATCGCGCTCAACGCGGTCAGCCGCGAGGGCTCGCCGTTCCTCGCCTGGCGCGATCACGCCTCAGCCCTGCAGCTGCTGGCGCTCGACGGCGCGCCGGTGACCATCGGGCGGTCGCCGGCGGCCGGAATCCCGATCACCTGGGACCCGGCGGTGTCGGCGCTGCACGGCGAGCTCGTCCCCGTCGACGAGGAATGGCTCATCGTCGACGACGGGATCTCGACGAACGGCACGTTCGTCGGCGGCGGGCGGGTCAGCGGACGGCAGCGGCTCCGAGACGAGGATCGCATCCGCGTGGGCGACACGCTCATCGTGTTTCACCGCCCTGCGCTCGTGGCGACCCCGACCGCCTTCGCCGAGGTCGCGGTCGAGCGGTCCGACCTCAGCCAGACCGAGTGGACGGTACTCCTCGCGCTGTGCCGGCCGATCGTCGTCGACGGTCAGCGATCACCGGCGAGCAACAACGTGATCGTCGCGGAGGTGCACCTCTCTCGGGACGGGGCCAAGCGCTGCCTGACGCGCCTGTACGCCGCTTTCGGCGTCGCGGAGGACGCCGATTCGAAGCGCCTCGAGCTCGCGCACGCCGCGATGAACACGGCGCTCGTCACTCGCCGCTCGTACGACCGCTGATCAGCAGAGCGGGATGGCGGTGTCGACGAACGGCGTCCCGATGAGGCTGCCGCTGGTCTGTCCGTTGTTGTAGAAGGCATCGGCCGTTACGTAGAACTCGTGGTTCCACGGGGCCTGCGCGATTCGGTACCACCAGGTGTTGCCGTTGGACACCCGGAAGCCCTCGAGCCGGCAGGCCATATGGATGGTCGCGCCGCTGGAGATGCCAGGGCCCTGGCGGCCGCCGGCGCTGCGATAGTCCGACCAGGTGTTGGCGTACCCGCCGG
>JBPPNC010000039.1:0-17232 GCA_051306365.1 Solirubrobacteraceae bacterium | reverse complement strand
GGCGCAGGCTGCGCACGACCTCGTCGGGATCGACGACCGCGGCGAGCAGCGCGAAGACCGCGACGATGAGCATCGACCGAACCGCCAGGACGACGCCGGCGACCATCGCCTCGAGCGTGATGTCCACCTGGCCGAGCGGCGGCAGCTCACCCAGGCGATAGATGACGGTCAGCCCGTCGCGCACGAGCAGCGGGTTCGCCAGCGCGATGAACAGCACGGCCGGCAGCGCGAACAGCGCCGCGCGCAGCACCGGGCCCAGCACGCCCGCGCGCGCTGCGGCCACGCCGACGATGACGGCAACCGCACCGAGCGCCAGCGGGTGCCCTGCGGCGAGGGTCGCCCCGCCGAGCGCCGCACCCCAGGCGAGGACCACCGTGGCCCGCGCGGCGTGCAGCGGCGTGGCTCCTCGCCGGTAGGTGATCACGGGGCGCGCCCCTCGCGCTCGGGCAGCGGGACGCCGCGCTCGTCGGAGATCGCGAGCGCGTACTTGGCCTCGAGCGCGGACTCGTCGAGCGCGGTGATCGCGCTCAGCACGCCCGCGTCGTCGGTGCCGGTGATCAGCCACGTCGGCGGGAACTCGCCGTCCCGGCCGGCGGCGATGAGGCCGGTGCCGGCGCCGAGGCGCTGCACCTCCCCGCCCCGCTCGTCGAGCGTCACGAGGGTGCGGCCGTCGTTCTCCATGCGGGCGAAGATGCCGTTCACGCGTGGTCCGTCGGTGAGCGTCTGTGCGATCCGTTCGCGTCCCTCGACGTCGCGCCAGGGCCCGACGATCACGCGCAGCGTCTTGTCGCCGCCGCTCGTGCCCAGTCCCCCGCGGGCGGCCACGATGCCCAGCTCGGTGAAGCGCTCGTACACCCGCTGGCACGCGTCGCCCTCGAGGTCCGAGCACTCGATGCGGACCGGGTAGCGCCGGCCCTTCTCGCCCGTGCGGAACGGCTCGGGGAACGCCCCCACGACCGCCGGGACCCGCTGTGCGGCGCCCCAGTCGCGCCGGTCCCACCAGACCTTCGCCCCGTCCTCGACCTCACGCGAGGCCGCACCCTCCTCGGCCTCGACGCCGTTGACGTAGTAGAACCAGTCGACGGGCCGGCCGCCCTCACGCCCGCCGGCCAGGCCGTCGATGGACTGCACGAAGCCCCCGCCGTACCGCGTCCTGACGTCGGCGTTGCGCTGGAGCAGCCGCATGACCGTCTCGCCACCGGCCTGCTCGGGCTCGGGCAGGCGCAGCAGCTCGTCCGCGCCGTAGTCGCGTGTCACGAGCAGCTCGACGTTGCCCGCCTGCTGGCCGGCGCCCGCGCCGCAGCCCGCCGCGAGCAGCGCGGCGAGCACGGCGACGACGACTGCCGTCCTAGCCCACACGGAGGAACACCCGGTTGCGCCCGCGTTCGCGCGTATCGTCGCGGTTGTACGCCTTGTCGATGGCGTTGACGTCGATGACGTACTCACCCTTCGGCAGGCGCGACGGCAGGAGGTAGCTCCAGTCCGCACGGTCGCCGATCTTGAACCACTTCGCGTGCTTGACCCCGCACCTGATCTTGCGGAAGCGCTCCTGGCGGCCGCTGAAGTACGAGCAGCTCCTCCCGGCGCGGCGGTGGATGCGCAGCTTGACCATGAGGATCCCGGACGGGTCCGCCGCCAGCGTGCCCGACAGCGCGCGCGGGCCCTTCCCGGCGGGGAAGACCTGCCTGTCCTTCACGCCCGACAGCGTCGCGAACGGCGCAACCAGATCCCGTGCGGCTGCCGCCGCAGCGCCGCCGGCCGGCGAGGACTGGGCGCCGGTGCCCGCGCCGAGCACCTGCCCGGGCCGAGTGGTACCGCACGCGCCGTCGGCACCGTCGGTCACGCACACCGCGCCGCTGGCGCGGACCCGCCCGGAGAGCGTCGTGAGGATCGTCTGCACGCCCGTGACGGGGCCCACCGCGAGCTGCGCCCTGCCGTCCGCGTCGGCCACGGCGGACGCGCCGCCGATCGTGACGGTCGCGCCGGCCGCAGGGGTCTTCTTCGTGACCGGTTCGTAGGTCGGCGGGTCGTACGTCGTCGTGACCTGATCGACCGCGACCGTGGCGGTCCCGCCGGGCGTGACCGTCGCCGGAGCGGAGCGATAGAGCAGCAGCCCGTCGAAGCACGAGGGCAGCGGCGCGCCCTCGCACTGCGGGTAGAAGGTGATCGCGTCGCCGGTCTGCACCGGCTGGGTACAGGCGCCCTGCGTCGCGGGCAGGTCGTTGACGTAGATGGACCAGTAGGCGCCGCTGCCGAAGACGTGGCTCTCGCCGAGGATCGTCTCGACGCGCTGGCCGAAGCCGTCAAACGCGCCGCCCCAGCTCCCGGCCGTGGCGGTCTCGAGCGCGCCGCCCGCGCTGTCGCCCTGGCAGGCCGGTGCGCCGGCGGATTTCGTGAACGTCCCGGAGGTCGTGGTGACGGCGGTCGCCGGAACGAGCGTGCCGGTCGCACCCTCGACGCGGATGCTCACGCTGGCGGCGTCAGCCGCAGGAGCGGCACAGGCGAGCGCGAGAGCCGCGCCGACCGTGCCGCGAAGGAAGAACTTCATGAGAGGGGCCATCCCTTTCCACGAGGACGTTGTGGCTGTGGTCGGAGGCAGGTCTCCTGACTTCCGGGCCTACCGTCCGCGCCTTCCCGGGATCCGGTGGATTCCCAGTGGCCGCGCAGTTCGCGCCTGCGGACGGCGTCCCCGGTCACAGTGGCGGGACCGTGCCGGATTCACACCGGCTTCCCTTCACCACCGACCGATTACGAGCCCCATTCTGCCACACTCGGCCGACTGTGACCGTGAACCTCACCCGCATCTACACGCGCCTCGGCGACAGCGGGGAGACGCATCTCGGCGACATGAGCCGGGTGCCGAAGACCCATCCCCGCATCGAGGCCTATGGCGAGACGGACGAACTCAACGCCCACCTCGGTGTCGCGCTGACGCTCCCCTCACTGCCCGAGCGCTTCGGCCCGTGGCTGCGCCGCATCCAGAACGACCTCTTTGACCTGGGTGCCGACCTCTCGGTGCCGGAGGGCAAGGAGGGCGGCCGGGAGCGGCTGCGCGTCGTCCCCGAGCAGACCACGTGGCTGGAGGAGCGCTGCGACGAGGTCAACAACGAGCTCGAGCCGCTGCGCTCGTTCCTGCTGCCGGGCGGCACCCCCGCAGCGGCCCAGCTGCACGTGTGCCGCACGGTGTGCCGCCGCGCCGAGCGCCGTACCCTCGACGTGGAGGGTGCGAACCCCGAGGTCGCGAAATACCTCAACCGCCTCAGCGACCTGCTGTTCATCCTCAGCCGCGCGGCCAACGACGGCGTCGAGCCGCTCTGGGAGCCCGGAGCGGGCAGGTGAGCACGGCCTCGGCGCTGTGGCTCTGACCTACGTCGGCTGCCATTCGATCAGCGTCGACGCCCACAGCGCGCCCGCCCCGACCGTGCCCAGCAGGATCCGCTGCCCCGGCTCCAGCCGCCCCTCGCCCTGCGCGCGCTCGAGCGCGAGCGGGATCGACGCGGGCCCGGTGTTACCGACGAGGCGGATCGCCTCGATGACCTTCTCCTGCGGCAGGTCGAGCGACCGCACGACACGGCGCAGGATCCGGCCGTTGGCCTGGTGGTAGCAGAAGAGATCGACGTCGTCGATCGTGATACCGCACATGTCGACGACCTCGCGCGACGTGTCGACGAGCGCGTCGATCGCCTGCTTGAAGGTCTCCATCCCCTCCATGCGGAAGATGCGGTCCTTGCCCGCGCGGACGAGGTGCGCGTACGACGCGTCGGCGCCGCGCACGACGGTCTGTACGTAGCCGTCACCCTCCACCGCGGTGATGATGCCCGCGCCCGCGCCGTCGGCCATGACCGGCACCGTCATGCGGTCGGTCGGGTCGAGGTACGGACTGATGACCTGGCAGCCGATCAGCAGGATCGTGTCGGCGCGCCGGCTCTCGATCAGGCCGCTGCCCACGTCCAGGCCGTAGAGCCAGCCGGTGCACGCGGCGTGGATGTCGAACGCGCCGGCGTTCGTCGCCTCGAGGTCTCGGGCGACGAGCGGCGCGGTGGGCGGCAGGTAGTCGTCGGGCGTGTCCGTCGCCACGACGACGAGGTCGATGTCCTTCGGGTCGAGCCCGGCCTTCTCGAGCACCTTGCGGCCCGCCGCCGTGGCGAGCTCGGCGTTGGTCATGCCGTCCGCGTAGCGGCGCTCGTCGACGAGCGTGCGCTTCTGGATCCAGTGCGCGTCGACGCCGAGCTGCTCGCCCAACTCCTCATTCGTGAGGATCTTGTCCGGCAGCTGGCCGGCGACGTCGACGAGCCTGACGCCCCTGCGTTCGCGCGGCCGCGGCCGCAGCGCTGGCCGCGCAAGCGCGGCCGCGTTCCCGGTATCCCCCATCAACCTGATGATACGGCCGAGACCATGGCCCGTCTACGACGCCGCCGGCAGTGCCCACGCCGCCACGACGGCGAACTGCAGCGCGGCGGCCGCGATGACGAGGGCGTGGAAGATCTCGTGGTAGCCGAAGATCCTCGGCGCCGGGTCGGGCCGCTTCGTCGCATAGACGATGCCGCCGAGCGTGTAGAGCGCGCCGCCCGCGGCGAGCAGCAGAATCGCCGTGAGGCCCAGGCGATCGGCCATCTGCGGGATCGTGGCGATGGCCACCCAGCCGAGCGCGATGCCACACGTGCTCATGACCCACTTCGGAGCGTGGATCCAGAGCAGCTGCGAGACCGCGCCGGCGGCAGCACCCACCCACGCGACGACGAGGATGATGATCGCGAGCGGGCCCTGCAGGACGAGCAGCGCGAAGGGCGTGTACGTCCCCGCGATGAGCATGAAGATCATGGCGTGGTCCAGCCGGCGCATCCAGAGGCGCTTCTTCAGCGAACTCCAGTTCACGCGGTGGTACAGCGCGCTGACGCCGAGCAGGCCCGAGAGCGTGACGGCGTAGACCGCCGCGGCAACGGTCGCCTTCGGGTGTGGCGCGGCGACGACGAGCACCGCCCCCGCGACGAGCGAGACGACGAAGGCCCACTGATGAGACACGCCACGGAGCTTCGGCTTGAGCGCCGAGGCGATCCCCTGCGGATCGACGGCCATGGAGAGCAGTCTACGCACGCCCGCCGCCTCGCGCCGTACGGTGGAGGCGTGTCGCGCCGCAATCTCCGCCCGCTCTTCGACCGCGTGGTCGTCAAGGAACTCGAGCCCGATCGCGTGCGCCAGTCCGGCCTGCTGGTCCCGCCGGGCTCGCGCGAGCCTCCGCCGCACCACGGCATCGTCCTCGCCGTGGGCCCCGGACTGGACTGGTGGGGTGCCGCGGGCGTGAAGATGCCGGTAGGCCCAGGCGATCACATCGTGTTCCCCGCTGCGGCCGGCGTCTGGGTCGACATCGACGAGGAGCGACTGCTCGTCCTCGGCGTCACCGAGCTGCTCGGCGTGCTCGACACCGTCGACGACTGCCCGGTCTGCTCGGGGCGCGGCGGCAGCGACGGCGAGCAGTGCCCCGTGTGCGGGCGCGTCGCGTCGTCCTGATCATCCGCAGCCGCGCGCGCGGGCACGGCACCACGCGACCGCGCCGTCGGGCGCGACCGCCGCGCGGAACGTCGCGCGTGACGTGACCGTCCGGCCGACGCGGTCACGCACGATGACGCGCAGCCGCAGCCGGGTGCCCGTCGCGGTGCGCGCCCGCACCCGGATCGCGGCGGTCTGAAACGGCTCCATGCGCACGGCGTACGACCCTTCGCGATCGAGCGCTGCGGCCGGCTGCCAGCGGCCCGGTCGCCGGCCCGGCCGCTGCACCCGGACCCGCACCCGCAGCGAGCACGTCTCGTTGCACCAGACCGGCACGTAGACCGCTCGCGCGTCGGTGTGCGCGTGCTCGCCGTACATCAGCCGCGGCAGACGGCGATCGGCGATCGCGGGGCCGGAGCCGTAGGGGACGACGAACACCCGCCCGCCGTCGCGTTCGGCCCCGGGGGCGCCGTCGGTGTCGACACCCGCGAAGTCCACGCGGCCGGGCGTTCCACCCCAGAGCGGGGCCAGGCCCGCGTTCACGCTCACCAGGCGCGGGCGCACGAAGCTCGCGTCGCGGCCGGGTGATGCGACGTACCAGTGCCAGGCTCTGGTGGGCGCCGGTGCGGAGACGAGGACGGCCAGCCGCTGGGTCCCGCCCGGCCAGGTGAACCGGTGCGGATCTGCGCAGCCGAAGGCGCCCATGCGGCACAGATTGCGCAGCGCCGGGCCGATCGCGACCGGTCCGCCCGTCGCCTCGGCGCCGACGAGCGTGACGCGCCGGGTGCCGCGCGGCAGCCCTCGCATCGTCTCTGCCGACAGATCGTCGACCGCCACCCTGTCCTCTCCGACCGGCTCGTAGCCGGGCGTCTCCTCCCAGGTGGAGGCGACCGGCGCCGCGAACGGGGTCCCGGCGGCCGGGCGGCGCGCCGCACCGCCGCGCCACCGGATCGTGACCACGCCGTCGCGTTCGACCAGCGGTGCCATGACGCCCACGTCGGCGACGCCGAGCGACGCGACGCTCACCGCGGGCGCGAAGGTCTCCACGCCCGGCTCGCGAATCGCCGCCTGCACGCTCACGCGGGCGCCACGGCCAGGCCGCAGGGCGGCGATCGCGACCGTGCCCGAGCCGTCGGACCCGAGACCCCAGTTCGGCGCGGCGGGGTCGGCGGCGAACACGGGGCGTACCGCCTCGATCGCCACGAACGGGCGGTCGACCCGGCCGTCACCGCGCCACCGCTGCACGGCGATCCTGTCGCCGTCGTCCCAGGCGGCGAACCCGTCGCCGCCTTCGAGCGTGGCCAGGCGCACCTGCTGGATCGGGTCGCGCGGTGGCGGCAGCTCGAACCGGCGGTACCGCCCGTCGGCGGGGCGGAACAGCACGACGTGACGCAGCGCGCCGCTCGGTGTCGACTCGACGACGACCATCGCCCGGTGCGCCGCGTCCGAGGCTGATTCCAGCACGCGGGCCTTCCCGTCGAAGACGCTGACGACGCGTGGCTCGCCCAGGCGCGGCGTCGCGACCGCGGGCGCCGCCGTACACGTCGCGCACGCGAGGGTCATCGCGAAGATCCGCATGAGCAGGAGCATGCCCCCTTGACGCGCGCGCGACGCCCAAGTTGCGGTCGCTCAACCCCTCGGGCGCCGTTCCGACCACTCGGGTATGACGATTCGCCGACTCGCCGCGACGCTGCTCAGCACCTGCGCCCTGGTCGCCGTCGCCGCCCCGCCGGCACCCGCCGCGTCGGAGCTGTTCGTGCAGACCGCCGCGTCGGCCACGTCCACCGCGCCGAAGCACGGGCGTGTCACGCTCACGCTGCGCGACACGCCGGCGACGGTCCTGGCGTTCGACGACCGGCCGGTCCGCCGGAGCAGACGGCTCGTCCTCGACCGCTACCTCGCGCTGTGGCGCCAGGACTTCCGGACCGACCCGCCCAACGCGGCGCTCGTGGGCACCCGGGACGGTCGCCGGTCACAGACGGTCGTCGAGCTCCTCGGCGCCCGCCGGATCCGCGGAGGTGTTCGCTACACCGTGCGCTCCCGCGGCGGCACGCCACCGCGCCGGCTGCGCGACGTCAGCCTGTTCGTCGACCCCTACACGACCATCAACGCCCTGCACTTCCCCATGCAGACCCCTTCGACCGCGTTCGAGGACATCGTGATCACCGCGGGTGCGCCCCTCGTGCTCGCCCCCGAAGGGGGTGCGATGCTGCTCGTGGTCGGGAGCCTCACGTTCCAGCCGGGCGGGGTGTTCCAGGCCCGCGTCAGTGAGATGCACTGGACCCTCCCGGCCGGTCAGGGCGCCGCCCTCGCCGCAGCGGCGACGCCGAAACCCTCGTTCGTCACCAGCGGTGATGCCGGCGATGTCGTCGCCTGGGACCTCGAGGAATCGACGACCGTGCTCATCGCCCCGGTGCAGGGGCTCGCGCTCGGCCAGGTCATCATCGCTGCAGCCCCGTAGCCCGCCCGGGCCATCGTTCGGGCCGTATGCTCCGCCGATGACCGACCGCGAGTTCGACGTCGTCCTCTTCGGCGCCACCGGCTTCACCGGCGGGCTGACCGCCGACTACCTCGCCGCGAACGCACCGGCGGGCGCGCGCTGGGCGATCGCCGGGCGCAACCTCGCCAAGCTCGAGGGGGTCCGCGATCGTCTCGGCGCCGACGTGCAGCTGCTGGTCGCCGACGCGAAGGACCCGGAGACCCTGGCGAAGGTCGCCGCGTCCACGAAGGTCGTCGCGACGACCGTGGGCCCATACATCCGCTACGGCGAGCCGCTGGTCGCCGCGTGCGCCGCGGCCGGGACCGACTACGTCGACCTCACCGGCGAGCCGGAGTTCGTCGACACGATGTACCTGCGCCACCACGAGACCGCCGCCGCGTCGGGCGCCCGGCTGGTGCACGCGTGCGGGTTCGACTCGATCCCCCACGATCTCGGTGCGCAATTCTGCGTCGAGCAGCTCCCCGAGGGTGTGCCGCTCCGCGTTCGTGGATTCGTCGCCGCGGGCGGCCTGTTCTCCGGCGGCACGTTCGACTCGGCGACCACCGCGATGTCCCGCGCCCGCCAGACGCTGGCCGCCGCCAGGCAGCGGCGCGCCAAAGAGCAGCGCCCTTCCAGCCGCCGGATCCATGGGGAGGCGAAGCCCGGGTACGACCGCGAGCTGAAGACATTCGTCATCCCGCTGCCCACGATCGACCCGCAGGTCGTCATGCGCTCCGCCGCGGCGCTGGACCGCTACGGCCCCGATTTCACCTACGGCCACTACGCCGCCGTGAAGAATCCCCTCGTCGTGGTCGGCGGGGTCGCGGCGGTCACGGGCGTCCTCGCCGCCTCCCAGGTCCCGCCCCTGCGCCGCAGGCTCGTCGGCATGCGCCCGCCCGGCACCGGGCCGTCAGACGCCCAGCGCGCCAAGGCGTGGTTCAAGGTGACGTTCCACGGCGAGGGCGGCGGCGCGCGCGTCGTCACCGCCGTCTCGGGCGGCGACCCCGGCTACACCGAGACCGCGAAGATGCTCGCCGAGTCCGCGCTGTGCCTCGCGCTCGACGAGCTGCCCGCCACCGCCGGCCAGGTCACGACGGCGACCGCGATGGGCCCCGCGCTGCGCGAGCGGCTCGTGCGGGCCGGGATGCGGTTTGAGGTCGTCTCCGGGGGCTGACGGGCTACCAGCCCTCCCAGCCCAGCCCGGCCCGGGGTGGACCTCCCCGCGGTCGTCGTCCAGCTCGCACACGGTGCCGCGCTCGTCGCGCAGCACGACGCCGTCGGGCAGCGGGTGCAGGCCGCGATCGACCGCCTGCACCGCGAACTCAACCGTGTGCATGCCGCCCACGCGGCCGGTGGTGGCAGCTGCGCGCTTCTGTCACGTTCACGACAGAGGGAATGAGACGGGGATCGGCGCCGTCCTTGGGAGCGAACGTCCATCCGCCTCCAAGGAGCCACCATGTCCGTCACGCCCGTCATCACCCGCTTCACCCGCCTCGCCCTCGCCGTCCTGGCGATCGGCCTCGCCGGCACCGCCATCGCGCCGGCGGCCTCCCACGCGGCCGCCAACAACGGAGGCGGCCCCACCAGCAGCGACAGCGAGTTCTGCAAGACCCTGTTCGACCGCCTGAAGCGCTTCAACGACCTCGCGAACGACGCCTCCCAGCCCAAGAACGTCCGCGAGTTCTACAAGGCCCGCGCCGTCAACGTCCTTGACCGCGCCCGGCGGGCCGGCTGCGGCTGGGCGGCCCTGCAGAGCCAGGCGCCGACGACCGCGGCGGTGCGCGGGGACGCGGCCGCCACCGCGGCCGCCCGGACCAGGAAGCGCACGGCGTTCGACCGCCTGACGACCGCGCGGACCCAGCAGAAGCGCTCGAGCAAGCGCCGCCTGACGGGTGGCGGGACGCGTGTCCCGTCGTCGACGACCACCGTCGCGGAGCTGAAGGCCACGACGACCGGCAACCAGCAGCAGGACGAGTACTGCGCGGGCGTCGCGAAGCTGATCGAGGACGCCCAAGCAGAGGGCGACCGGGCGATGCTGAACAACGACCAGGCCTCGGCCGACGCCTGGTACGACCTGGCCGACTACTTCATCGACCAGTCCACGCAGAACGGCTGCCGCTTCGTGTTCGCGCTCGTCGCCCAGACGAACCTGGAGCGGGCCTCGACCCCGGTGGCGACCAGGGGCTGACGCCCCGACGCGCTTCCGCGGAAGCGTTTCCGCGTCAACGATTCCGCGGAAGCGCCCACCGTTCAGGCCGACCCCGCCGTCATCCGGCGGGGTCGCCGCCGTTGCCGGGACATGCGCCCGCTCGCCGTCGTACGCCGTTCGGCGGCTTCCACCCGCTCATCGGGACGCTCGATATCGGCGCCGCGGGGGGGTCGCGACGATCCGCAACGACCGCTCCGGCAACCTCGTGCGCTTCGTGCGGCCGGGCAAGACGCGGTTCGGCAGCGAGACGCCGCGCCCGCCGCTGCGCGTCGCGGCGTGCGTTGCGCAGGGCGTGACCTCCACCGCAGTTCCGGCCTCGTCGTTTCCGCTGCCCGCGTCGCCCTGACGGCCGCTGTCAGACAGCCGACACACGCACCGTCTGCGACCGGACGCAGCGGACCGTACGTCCCACGGAAGCTGTGGTCATCCCATTCACCGACCAACCGGGAGACCTCATGTTCCGCGTCACGTTCCGCCGCATCATCCCCGCCCTGCTCCTCGCGCTGACCGCCGCGCTCGCGCCCGCCGCAGCGCAGGCCGACACGCCGCCGGGCGCCGTCCAATGGACGGCCAAGAACCTCGGCAGCCTCAAGACGGCGACGCCGATGAGCCTCGTCAACACCGAGGTCGGCAAGCAGCTCGGCTACGGCAACCGCACGTTCGGCATCGACCTCGACTGGACGTCGAGCGGCGGCCGGTTCGAGTTCCGCGCCGCCACGGACAGCGTCAACATCCGCGACCACCGCAGGCGCGCGGTCACGGAGACCGAGAACGTCTCGCTCTACAACACGAAGACCAAGCGCTACGTCGTCTTCAAGAAGCGCGGCGTCTCGAAGGCCGAGCTGGAGTGGAGCAAGACGCAGAGCGCCCAGTGGCAGGTCCACGCCCAGAGCGGCGCGAAGTTCGCGCTGTTCAACACGCAGGTCGGCAGGTACCTCGACTACCAGTTCAAGAACTACGGCATCAACCTCGGCTGGTTCGAGACGGCGACGACGGCGCCCGTGCAGTCCTTCAGCGTCGCGCTGAGCCCGCAGCCCGTCGTCCAGGGTTTCATCCCATTCGCAGGCTCGTTCGGCGGCGGCACCCAGGGCAAGCTCCTGACCGTCCAGAACGCGAGTGACGCGAACACCCTGCGGTTCGTCAAGCCGGGCAAGTCGACCGCCGACTGCGCCAGCGCTGACGCGACGATCACCGTTGCGCCGCGCGCAAGCCTGACCGCCGACCAGCTGAAGACCCTCTATGGGAGCGCCACCCCGCGCCTGCCCGTGAACTTCCTGGCCTGCGTGTCGAGCACGCTGCCGAACGTCGGCCTGACGTTCCTGAACATCACGTACCAGCTCGACCGCTGAGTCGACCCGAGAACGGCGAAAGCCCCGGAGATGCCGGGGCTTTCGTCAGTACCGCCACGGGGATTCGAACCCCGGTTTCCGCCGTGAGAGGGCGGCGTCCTAGTCCCCTAGACGATGGCGGCAAGGGACGGAGCAATTTAGCACGGGTACCCCCGCCCCCGCTCACGCCAGCCCGCGCGGTGACCGCCACCGTTCCGCTATCGTCACCGGCCGCTCGCGGATGTGGCGGAATTGGTAGACGCGCGGCGTTCAGGTCGCCGTGGGGGTAACCCCGTGGAGGTTCGAGTCCTCTCATCCGCACTGCGAGCCAGATGGTGACTGCGGCCCCCGGGATTCGGGGGCCGCAGTCGTTTTGCGCGGGGGTGTGCGCAGTGCGGTTCGGCACGCGAACCACCATGCTCACACCCTCTGTCGCGCACCTGACAATGGCAGCGTCGCGCGCCGGACGGACGCGGAGCACCAGGCGAGCGAGGCTGCGTCCCATGCTCAAGCGCACCGCAGCCCTCGTCTCCACGAGCGCCACCCTCACCGTCGCCGCCTTCGCCGCGACCGCCGTCCCCGCCCACGCCGGGCCCGTCGGGCCAGTCGGGCCAGTCGGCGACACCGCCTCCCCCACCCTGCTGCTCGGGTTCGCGCCGAGCGCGCTCACGCTGCCGGAGGGCACCAAGAACGTCATCCGGTACCGGACCGCCACCTGCCGCCACGTCTGGTGCGAGTACACGCTGCAGACCGTCGACGGATCCGCGACCTTCCGCAGCCCGCGGGACTACCGCCGCCGCAAGGTCACCAAGACGGCCTACAAGGGCCAGAAGATCGAGATCGCGCTCTCGCTCTTCGCCTACAAGGACGACCGGCCCGAGTACACCGAGCGCTTCACGGTGCTGATGAAGGCGCGGCTCTCTTCCGAGACCGCCATCACCGAGCGCACCGCCTCGGCGCAGGTGACGATCCCGGGCGAGCTGATCCGCGGCATCGAGACCACCTGCCGCGCGTGCGTCGAGGTGCCGCCGCAGCAGGAGCTGCCGACGGGCCCGCCGATCCCTGATCCCGGGCCGCAGATCGCGCAGACGACGACCGCCGTCGATCCCGCGCAGCCGGCAGCGGCACCCGAGGCGGAGCCGACCGGCGCTGCGCCGACCACGACGGATCCCGCGGCGTCGTATGACCCGAGCGCCGTCCTGCACATCGGGATCACTCCCGGGGTCTGCGTGAGCTGTGCCGCGCCCACGGGCCCGGTGGTGCGCTGACGACATCGCGCTGTGTCGCGCACGCGACACAGCGCGTGTCACGCAGTGAGCGGACCGCCGACCGCCCAGCGGGCAGGCTTGTCCCATCACCGCAGCACTCTCCCATACGAGCTGCGCCACCGCACCGGACACGGACACTCCGGTGCCGTCGCCCGGCCCCGACCTCGCTCTGCGCCCGTGCGCACCCACGGCATCCGCACACGCGGGGCCGCACCGCGAGGTCCGGCCGTGCGCTGACGCGGGTGGGCGGCGTCGCGTGTCCCCCGCGCGACGCCGCCCGCACCGCTTCCCCCTTGCAGTTCTTCCCTCGCTACCGTGCACCACGTGCTCGGGAACGTCGAGGGCCTCGATTTCGCCTACACGCTCCACCCCATGCGCCCAGGACGCATCGCGCTGCGTCGCTGGCGCTGGGAGCTGTGGCACGGCTCCCGTCTGCACGCCGCGGGATGGCGGCTGAGCGAGCGTGACGCCCAGCGCGCGCTGCGCCAGCACGGCGCACGGGTCGCGCGCTCGATGTTCGGCCTGCCCGCCGTGCCCCGCGACCCGCGCCGGCGGACCGACCCGGACTTCGTGCCCGGGTCGATCGTCAACGTCGAAGAGGCCGGCGTGCGGTTCCGCCTCGTGCCGCGCGTGCTGGCCGAGGAGCCCGTCAGCAGAACGCCGGCGAGCTCGTAGCGCCGCCTGCCCGCTTCGTGACCTTCCGCTGGCACGTATCGATGCCGTTCGCCGTGAGGATCGCCGTGATCTCGGCGATCACCGGCGCGGGCTGCGTCGCGGTGCGCGACAGGACGACCGCCGAGCGGCGTGAGGGGTCGGTCACGATCGCCCACGAGTAGATCAGCCGCAGGTACGCCCCGCGGGACCGGACGGGTTGCCCGTGCGACCGTTTCGGCGCGTTGGCGCTCAGCGCCGCTGTACGAAGAGCGACTGCGCGACGGTGCCGACCCGCCCCTGGTCGTCCGACAGGGTGCCGGCGGCGAGCCCCGCGCCGGCGTCGCCGAGATCCGTCCGGGCCGCGAGCCCGATCCACTCCCCCACGGGATCCCGGGACAGGTGCACGGTGAGGTCGCAGTTGACGAACAGCCACTCGTCGAACGGCACGCGGAAGCTCACGCCGTTGCAGAAGTCCGCCGCCGCGACGGCGCGCTGCAGCGGGCTGGGGTCCCGCCCGGGCAGGATCGGCGCCCGCAGGCGGAACCAGGCGGTGGCGGCGCCGGTGCCCGGCGCCCCCTCGACCACGCGGATCTCCATGGCCTCCGGGAAGAACCCGGGCGGGCGGTCGGCGGTGGGATCGAGCACCAGGCCGGGATGGTCGGCGTACGCGTCGCGCGGCGCCGGCACAGGCGGGCCAGGGGAGGACGGGGTGTCCTGCGGCGCGCGGCGCAGCCGGACGGCCTGGGCGCGCATGAGATCGCGGTCGGGGCCGCGCAGCACGGCGTCGACGAGCTGGAAGCGCGCGCCCGGCTTGACGATCGACGTCTCCACCCGCATCGGCACGTCGAGCGGGACGGCGCCGAGGAAGTCCAGCGCGATCCGTGACACCGCGAAGTCCCCGTCCAAGGCTTCGATCGCCCCGGCGAGCAGCGCGGCGGGCGCGCCGCCGTGCGCCTCTCCGGGGTTCCACGGTCCCCGGGCCAGTCCCGTCGCCGCCACCCCGCCGTCACGGGGGACGAACACCGCGGCGTCGCTCACGACCTCGCAACCCACGTCCACATACCGCCCGCCGCGACGCGCGCCGCGAACTCGCTGCGACCGAACGGGCCGTTGCCGTCGACGTCGAACAACCGTAGGCCCGCCTCGGTGCACAGCAGGTCGTGGATGGCCTCGGACGTCGTGCCGAACCTGGCGGCATGGTCGCCATGCTCGAAGACGACCAGCGGCTGGTGGTCGCGCAGCGTGCGCGGCATCCCGCGGAACGCCTGCTCTTCGGCACCCTCGACGTCGATCTTGATGAAGGCGGGGACGAACCCGTCGGGCAGCGCGTCGTCGAGCGCCACGAGCGGCACCTCGAACTGCTCGACCGTGCCCGCCCCCGTCACGTCCCCGAGGCCGCTGTGGCCCGGTGCGTCGACGACGCGGCTGAACGTCGCGGTGCCCGCGTGATCGGACAGCGCGACGTTGCGCACATCGACCTGCGGGAAGCGGCGCTCGAGATCGGCTGCGAGCTCGGGGAGCGGTTCGAACGCGAGGTGCGGCCCGTCGGGGAAGCTGGCGACGATGTCCTCGAGCACCGCGCCCACGTTCGCGCCGATGTCGATGCAAGAGCTGCCGGCGGGCAGCGCGAGGGCGATGAGCAGCCGGGTGTGCTCGTCATCGACGTAGCCGCGGCGCGACGTGCCGTACGACAGTGCACGCTGGGCCCGACGCAGCCGGGGCTCGAGGCCGAAACGACGGGCGATGCGCAGGATCGCCTGCTTCAGCGCGGTCATGCGCCGGAACCCTAGACGCCGCGCAGGCGGTTCAGCGCGCGGCCGACGTGCGCAGCAGCGAGCTCGCCGTGCGCCCGAGCGCACCCTTGAGCGCGCCGCTGTCCGTGACCAGCCCGAAGTACTCCTCCGGGTCGCTCGTGGCGCCGACCGGCGCGCCGTCGCGGGCGCGGTAGAGCACCACGTAGCGCAGTCGCGAGCCGAGCTTGCGGCGCATCTGCAGCGTGGTGGTCCGCAGGACCTTCGACGCCTGGTCGTAGGTCAGGGTGCGGGAGAGGCCGTAGTTGTGGCGCAGCCGCTCGCCGTTGGCCGTAGCGATGCCCCACTCCGTGATGTCGATCTTCTTCGACGACGGGGACCCCCTCCGCTTGAGCTCACGGATGTTGTCGTTCAGGCGGGAGCTCCAGTAGTCGCCGTACGGGTGGATGACCCAGCCGTCGACGTAGCGATGGAGCTTCGGCGCCGCGCGGTACATGTCCTTGATCCAGCCGTCACCGGTGTTGCCGTCATCGGCCTGGCAGAGGATCTTGACCCGGCGATTCGCAGCGCGCAGCGTCAGGCTCGCCTGCTTGCAGCGCTTGCCGTACTCGAAGCCGCGGCGCTGCGTGCGGAAGTGCGCGAATCCGGTCTCGTTGCCGAACTCGATGTGCTGGATCGGCTTGCGCAGCTCGCCGCCGGGCCCGAACGTCTTGGCCCAGGTCGCGAGGTTGCGCACCTCGCGCCCGGTCGCCACCCGGAAGGAGAACCCGGCGAGCAGCAGGACCCGGATGCCGCGGGTGTCGTACATCTTCATGGTCTCGCGCATCTTCGAGACGGGCGTGTTGATCTCGAACTCCACGCGGGCGACCTTCGCCCCGAGCTGGGTCGCGGCCTCGGCCTCACGCGGGTCCGCGCTGCCCTGCAGCGAGTACCACGGGCCCTTCTTGGCCGCAGCACCCGCGACGGGCTCCGCCTGGGCGGTGCCGCCGAAGGACGTGGCGAAGGCGATGGCGATGAGGCCCGCGGCAAGCACGGCGGCGAGCAGCAGAACCTCGGGCCGGAAGGATCGGTCCATGAAGTGGGTCAAGGTAGCACCGCGTACGCTCGGAACATGAAAACTGGTCGCGTCAGCGCGCCTCTCTCTCTCGTGATCGCCCTGACGCTGGCCGGCTGTAGCTCCGATCCCGAGCCCGCGCCATCGCCGCCCGAGCGCGTCCGTCTTAATGTGACCGCACCGTCGGACGACGCGGTCGTCCGCGACGCGTCCGTGCGGCTCACCGGACGGGTCACGCCGTCGAACGCCGAGGTTCGCGTGCTCGGAGAAGACGTGAGCGTGCAGGAGGGCCGCTTCGAAGCGACCGTCCCCCTGGATGTCGGGGCGAACGTCGTCGATGTCCTCGCCAGCCAGGGCCGCCGCCGCCCCGCGATGGCGGCGATCCGCATCACCCGCCAGGTGCCCGTGAAGGTGCCCGAGCTGCAGGGCGTCTCGGCCGACGAGGCCCGCGACCGCCTCGCCGGACTCGGCCTGCGCCCGCGGATCGAGGAGGGCGGCAGCATCCTCGACGACCTCCTGCCCATCGACGCCGTCGTGTGCACCACGTCTCCGGCGGCGGGGACCGAGGTCGAGGGCGGCACCGAGGTCGAGGTCGTCGTCTCGAAGCTCTGTTAGGAACGCGGCTCGGCGGCGATGAGCGCCACCCGCGCCCGTCCGCGGTCGCGGCGGATGCCGAGGACGATCTCGCCCTGGATCGGCGCGCCGCCGCTGCGGGTCACGACGTACCGACCGGCGGCGCGGCCGGCGCGGCCCCCCTCCGCCGACAGGTCCTCGAAGCGGTAGTCACGGACGGCGGTGCCGGCGAACTGCCGCCGGTACTCGGCCAGGACCCCGGCGCGGCCGATCTGCTCGTCGCCGGGCGTGACGCGCTTGACGTCGGTCGTGAGCGCGCGGCTCAGCGCCGCCGGGTCCTCTTCGGCGTACGCCGCGGCGAAGCGCTCGGCGGCTTCGCGGACGTCGGCCTCCGAGAGCGGGCCGGGGTCCGTCCGCGTCGTCTCCTCC